>QHWR01000037.1:0-26305 GCA_003223835.1 Acidobacteriota bacterium
TCGCGGCGAACGGCCGCGCCGGCGGCACGTCGAAGAGGTCGTACCGGATGCCGTACAACAATTTGATCGACGGGCCGATCTGCCAGTCGTCCTGCGCGAAGAACCCGTAGAACGCCGAGTGGTACGTCACGCGCGTGTTGCCGAACACCTGATCGAGACGGGTGTACGAGAAGGGATTCGCCCCGCTCTTCGCCGCGAGATAATCGGCGACGCTGGCGAACGTGAAGTTGAACTGATCGCCTTTGATGCGGCGGTCGGCGACGAACTGCGCGTCAACGCCGCCCTTGAACGCGTGGCGGCCGCGAATCCAGCTCAGGTTGTCGATCGCCTGCGTGATGCCCTGGTTGAAGTCGAACCCGACGGAGTTGCCGTCTCCCTGCCGCGCGCCGCCGAAGCTGGCGACGCTGGTCACGGTGATCCCCGGCCCGTCCACGGAATTCCCCTGCGTCCGGAACTGATGCCGGCGCGCGTACTGGACGCGCAGCTCGTTGAGCGTGTTGTGGCCGACCGTCGAGACGAGCTGTGCCGACGCCGAGTCCATGCGATCCGTGAAATCCGTCGCGCGATCCGTCGTCGTCAGGCCGCCGCCGATGTTCGACGGCGAGAAGTTCTTGAACAGTAAGTAGCGCACTGCGAGCAGGTTGGCGGGTGTGATCTGGTAATCCGTCTTGCCGAACGCGAAGTTCACCTTCTGATGGGCCGGGATGACGCCGCTCGACGGCAGCGTGATGCCGAGCGCCTGCGCGTTGGCCGGCGAGACCGTGATCACCTGGTTGCCGGTGATCAGGCTGCGATCGACGTACTCGTAGGCGCCGTAGTAGTGCCAGGCGTCCTTCTGAATCGGCCCGCCGAGCGTCGCGGTGAAGTCGTTCGCCTCGGTGTCGGGCTTGCGCGCGGTCGTCGCGAGGAAGAACGGCTTCTGCGAGAGCGGGTTGCGCTTGAACCGGAAGCTCGCGGACCCGTGGATGTCGTTGGTGCCCGACGGCGTAATCGCGTTGTAGACCATCCCCGTCGTCTGGCCGAACTCCGGCGCGAACCCGTTGGTGATGACCTTCACTTCGCGCACGAGCACTTCGGAGATCGGGAGCAGGCGCAGCCCCGCGCGATCCTTCTCGGTGTTCGTGTTCCCGTCGAGTTGATAGTTCGTGTGCATCTGGCTGCCGTTCGCGTTGATGCGCGGCACGCCGAACTCGTTGTTCTCGTAGCCGGCGACGTTCGCCTGGAGGAACGCAAGGTTGTACGGGTTGCGCGAGACGAGTGGCAGGTTCTTCACCTCCGCCTCGCCGATCGTGCGTCCCAGGTCGATCTTCCCCGGCTCCGCGACCGGGGTGTCGGCGGTGACGGACACGACTTCGCTGACGCCGCCGACGGCCATGGCGACGTCGATGACCGCGGTCTGTCCGGCAGAAAGCTGGATGCCCTTCTGCTCGTATGTCTTGAAGCCCTGCAGCTCCGCCGTCACCTTATAGGTGCCCAGCGGCAGGAGCGGCGCGCGATAGACGCCGGCGTCGTTCGTCACGGCGGTCCGCGCCGTACCGGTCTCGACGTTGGTCACCGTGACCGTGACCCCTGGCAGCACTGCGCCGCTCGTGTCGCGGACCGTTCCTTCGATGTTGCCGTTGGCGGCCTGCGCTTGCGCGAGCGCCATCGGCACGGAAGCGAGACTGAAGCATGCCGCGAGGACACCCGCGGCGATTACACGAGGCATGATGAGGATCCCTCCGTGGGCTAAGACGCGCAGTATACAATGGCGGTTGCACAGGTTTCCCGTTGAACACCGCTCCCACTCGGGCGCCCGAGCCCGCTCGTAAATGGCAGCTGTCCATTCGCTGGCCGCGGCTGCTGCGGCGCCGCTGGATGCTCTACGCGCTCGCCGCCGTCGCGGTTCCCGCGATCGCGCTCGTGGCGTTCATCGGCTACTCCTATGTGAGCTTCTCGCGCATGATCGACGCGCGCCTGAACGGCGAGCTGCAGCGCACCGATCCTCGGATTTTCGCGCGGCCGATCGTGCTCCATCGCGGCCAGGGCGTCAGCCTGCGCCAGACGATCGATCGCCTCAACGATCTGGGATACGCGCAGCGCGCGCGGGCGGAACAGCCGGGCGAATTCACAATCGGCCGCGAAGCGATCGTCCTCATCCCGCGCTCCGGGGATCAGCCAGGCAAGACCGTCCGGCTCGTGTTCGGGGGACGCGGATCGGCGGAGCCTTCCGGCATCGTCGCGATCGAGCTGCCCGCGAAGCGGCAGACGGTGGACCGGGTGACGCTCGACGCGCCGCTCGTCACCGCGCTCGTCACCGAAGGACGCGAGAAACGACGCGACGTCCCGCTCGCCGCGATCCCGCCGCGCATGATCCAGGCCGTCCTCGCGATCGAGGACCGCCGCTTCTACGAGCACCCCGGCATCGATCCGATCGGGACGACACGGGCCGTGCTCACGAACGTGTTCGGCAACAAGCCGTATCTGTCGGGCGGCAGCACGATCACGCAGCAGCTCGTGCGGAACACGTTCCTCACGCAGGAAAAAAGCCTCAAGCGCAAGTTCTCCGAGTGGCTCATGTCGGTGGCGCTCGAACGGCGGCTGTCGAAAGACCAGGTGCTCGAGCTGTACCTGAATGACGTCTGGCTCGGGCAGCGGGGCTCGTTCGCGATCCATGGCGTCCCGGAGGCGGCGCGCCTGTTCTTCGGCAAGGACGTCAGCAACGTCTCGCTGACCGAAGCCGCGACGATCGCCGGCGTGATCCAGGCGCCGCCGCGCTACTCCCCGTTCAACAATCCGGATCGCGCGAAGGACCGGCGCAACGTCGTCCTCCAGACGATGGTGACGTCGGGGTTCATCAGCGCCGACGCGGCGGAGCGGGCGTCGCACGAGCCGCTGCAGATCGTGGCGCGCGCGCTCGACGCCGAGGCCCCGTACTTCGTCGATTACGTCGGCCAGGAGGTGCAGGAACGCACGAAGGCGCAAGGGGCCATCGACGTCTACACGACGCTCGATCTGCAACTGCAGCGCATCGCGCAGGAGGCGGTGCGCGACGGCATCGCGCGCGTGGACGAGATCCTCGCGCGCCGAAAGCGCCGGACGGCGCAGGCGGCACTGCTCGCGATCGATCCCCGCACCGGCGAAGTCCTGGCGATGGTCGGCGGCCGTTCGTACAACCAGTCACAGTACAACCGCGCCGTGAGCGCGCGGCGGCAGCCGGGATCGGTGTTCAAGCCGTTCGTGTACCTCGCGGCGTTCGAGCGGGCGCAGGCCGAAGGGCGGACCGACATCACGCCGGCGACGGTCGTCTTCGACGAGCCCACCGCGTTCACGTTCAACCAGCAGACGTGGAATCCGGCGAACTACGAGAACGATTACGACGGGCCGATCACGCTGCGCCGCGCGCTCGCGCTGTCGCGCAACATCGCCGCGGTGAAGGTCGCCGAATCCGCCGGCTACGAACAGGTCGCCGCGTTGTGGCGCAAGATCGGCGCGGGGACGCCGCCGCATCCGTATCCATCGATCGCGCTCGGCGTCTTCGAAGCGACGCCGTTCGAGATCGCAAGTGCGTACATGCTGTTCCCCAACGCCGGGATGCTGCGTCCGCTGCGTACGATCGCGCGGATCATCGATCACGGCAAGGATCTCGCCTTCGATACCACGGCCCCGCGTCAGGTCGCGCGGAAGGACACGACGTTCCTCGTCACGAACATGCTGCGCAGCGTGCTGAACGAAGGGACGGGCGCCGGCGCGCGCGCCGCCGGTTTCACGCTCGACGCCGCCGGCAAGTCCGGCACGACCAACGATCTGCGCGATGCATGGTTCGTCGGCTTCACGCCCGAGATGCTCACCGTCGTCTGGATCGGGCTCGACGACAATCAGGCGCTGGGCCTGAGCGGCAGCCAGGCCGCGCTGCCGATCTGGACGCAGTTCATGACGCGCGCGCTCGCGGGCCACAGCAGCCAGCCGTTCGACATCCCCGACGGCATCGTGTTCGCCGACATCGATCGCGACACCGGCAAGCTCGCCGCGCCCGGCTGCCCCCGGATCTTCCACGAAGCCTTCCTCGCGGGCACCACGCCCACCGAAATCTGCCAGCTGCATTCGTTCTAGGCCGCAAGATCGCGCGCGGCCGCGGTCACGAGCAGCCCTGAAGGGCTGCGCTACGATCGATGATTCGTCGTAGTTCGTAGCGCAGGGGTCAGGAGCAGTTCTGAAGGGCTGCGCAACGATCGGTGATTCGTAGTAGTTCGTAGCGCAGGGCTTCAGCCCTGCTCGTGATCGCGCGCGGCTGCGCGGCTGTTACAATTGAGAACTCCCTGTTGAACGAAAGGGCCTCCGTGAAAGTACTGATCAGCTCTCTTGTAACGGCTGCGCTGTGCCTGGCCGCCGGCGCGTGCCGCAAGGCGCCCGCCGCGCAGGCGGCCGCGAAGACGTCAACCGCGGCTCCCGCGCCCGGCCAACCCGCCGCGGCCGCGACGACGCCAGCGAAGCCGGTCCCCGCGCAACTCCCCGACGTTGTCGCGCGCGTGAACGGCGAGGCAGGGCAGCCCATTCCGCCCGACCGGCGCGACGAGATCGTCAGGAACTCGCTCGACCGTCTCGTCGCCTACCGTCTCCTCCTGCAGGAGAGCCAGAACCGCAAAGTCATCGTCTCCGACAACGAGATCGACGCGAAGGTGCAGGAGTTCCGCAAGCAGTTCCAGAGCGACGACGCGTTCAAGCAGGCGCTGGCGCAGCGCGGCTGGACGACGATGGCGGCATTGCAGAAGGACGTGCGCAACGATCTGACGGTCTCGAAGCTGATGGACGCGGACGCCGCCACGCAGCCCGTCGTGACCGACCAGGACGCCCGCGACTTCTACGCGAAGAACACGGACAAATTCAAGCAACCCGAAACGGTCCATGCGAGCCACGTGCTGATCAAGGTGGATCCCAACGCGGATTCGGCGACGAAGAAAAAGGCGCGGCAGGAGATCGACGCGGTGCTCAAACAGGCGCGCGCGGGGGCGGACTTCGCGAAGCTCGCGCAGCAACACTCGCAGGACCCCAACGCCGCGCAGGGCGGCGACCTTGGATACTTCTCGCGCGATCGGATGGTGCCCGCGTTCGCCGAAGCGGCCTTCGCGCTCAAGCCGGGTCAGATCAGCGGCGTCGTGCAGACGCAGTTCGGCTACCACGTCATCAAAGCGATCGATCGCAAGCCCGCGCGCAACGTGCCGTTCGACGAAGCGGGCGGCCAGATCAAGGGCTACCTCGCGCAGGAGCGGCGCCAGCAGCGCGCCGAGGCGTCCGTCGACGAACTCAAGAAAAAGGCCCGAATCGAGGTCCTGATTTAAGGTTTGCTATACTGATCGTCCCCCGGTCTACCGGCTCCCCTGAGGACATTTTTATGGTGGTCACTCTTCGGCGCCGGCCGATTTCTGTCCTCGTTTGTCTGTTCGCGATCGTTGTCGCCGCGCGCCCCGCGGCCGCGCAATATCAGCTCAAGGCGCAGCCTTACGTCACCGGCCTGAGCGCTCCTGTCGGGTTCGTTCAGGATCCCGGCAATCCAGCGGTTCAATACGTCGTCCAGCAAGGCGGACGCATCCGCGTGATCCAGAACGGCGTCCTGCTCGGCACCGATTTCCTCAACGTGTCGGGCCGCATCGTCTCGGGCGGCGAACAAGGACTGCTCGGGCTCGCGTTTCCGCCGGACTACGCGACGAGCGGACGCTTCTACATCAACTACACGGAATCCACGCACGGCGACACCGTCGTCGCGCGCTACAAGCGATCGAGCGGCAATCCTCTCGTCGCCGACGCGGCGTCCGAGAAGCGGATGATCTGGCAGAGCGGATTCGATCACATCGTGCAGCCGTTCGCGAACCACAACGGCGGTCACCTTGCATTCGGCCCCGATGGCTACCTCTACATCGGCATGGGTGACGGCGGAAGCGGCGGCGATCCGGACAACCACGCACAGAATTTTGGAGATCTCCTCGGCAAGATGCTGCGCATCGACGTGAGCGTGTTGGACACGGACCTGAGAGGGTATGCCGTCCCCCCCGATAACCCGTTCCTCACCAGGATCGGCGCGCTTCCGGAGATCTGGGATCTCGGGCTGCGCAATCCGTGGCAGTTCTCCTTCGATTCGGTGAACGGCGCGCTCGTCATCGCGGACGTCGGGCAGAGCGCATGGGAAGAGATCGACTACGAGCCCGCCGGCCCGGGCGGCACGAACTACGGCGGGAGCTTCCGGGAGGGGGCGCACGTCGGCTTCCCCACCGGCAAGACGGCGGCACCGATCCCGTTCACCGATCCCATCTTCGAGTACAGCCACAGCGTCGGCCAGTCGATCAGCGGCGGGCTGGTGTACCGCGGCACGAACCTCGGCGCGCCCTTCAAGGGCCGGTACTTCTTCGCCGACTACGTGGCGGCCAAGGTCTGGTCGATCGCGCTGACGCTTGACGGCGCGGGCAACGCCACGGCATCGGATTTCCGCGATCACACCGCCGACCTCGGCGGCACGTCGACGCTTGGCAACATCAGCGCGTTCGGCAGCGATGCCAGCGGAGAGGTGTACGTCGTCGGCTACAGCAAGGGGACGATCTTTCGCGTCTCGAGCGCGGCGCCGCTCCTGCGGATCGACACGCCTCCGTCAGGATCGACGTTCAACCAACTGTTCTACCTGGCGGGCTGGGCGATCGATCGCCGCGCGACGATGGACTCCGGGATCGACATGATTCATTTCTACGCGTATCCAAATCCCGGTTCGGGCGCGCCACCGATATTCCTCGGCTATCTCAATGCCGACGGCTACAACAATCGCTCTGACGTGGCGGCGGCCTTCGGCTCGCAGTTCGTCCACTCGGGCTTCGCCATGCCCGTCGCCGGACTGGAACGCGGGACTTACCTGTTCGCAGCGTTCGCGCGGAGCACGACCACGGGCCAGTTCGACACGGTCGCGACGACGACCGTCACCGTAGGGTTCAGCAGCCTCGGGACCGCGAGTTTCGACAGCGGCCCGTGCTGCGGTTCGACGCGCGTCCAGCCCTTCACGATGGCCGGATGGGTCATCGACCGGGGCGCGATGTGGGCGCCGTCGTCGTACGGCACCGGCGTGCAGTCCGCGTGGGTCCAGATCGTGGACACGGCGACGCAGGCCACCGCGTTTCTGAGGGGGCAGTACGGCATGGCGCGGCCGGATGTCGGCGGCATCTACGGCAGCCGCTTCACGAACTCGGGGTACTCCTTCGAGATCCGGGATCTGAAACCGGGCTCCTACTCGTATCGCCTGTTCTTCTGGGACACGTTGACCAACACCTGGATGACGGACCCGGTCATCTCCTCGACGTTCACCGTGGCGGCGGGACCGATGGTCGCGATCGACACGCCGTCGCCGGGCGTCACGATCGCGCAGCCGTTCTCGATCGGCGGCTGGGCGCTCGACCTTCGCGCGACGAGCGGAACGGGCGTCGATGCGATCCACGTCTATGCCTATCCCGCGGCGGGCGGACCGCCGGTGTTCGTCGGATTCGGCAGCGCGACGCCGCGCCCCGACATCGCGTCGATCTTCGGTGCGCAGTTCACGAACTCCGGCTACAACACCACGGTCAGCAGCCTGTCGCCGGGAACGTACACGTTCGTCGTCTGGGTGCACAGCAGCGTCACAAGTTCGTGGGCCATCAACCGGACGATCACTTTGACCGTCCAGTAACGGGAGGACTCAACCATCCAACGCCGTAGCGCACGGCTTCAGCCCTGCTCGTGATCACGAGCAGCCCTCAAATGAAAGGGCTGCGCTACGAACCCTGAATTCGTAGCCACTGCGGGATTCGAAGCACCGATGTGCAGAGTTGCAACATCGCCGCTTGACTGTCCCGTTCGAGTATCCCCATGATTACCGGGTGAACGATGAGGTCCTGCCCGCCGCGGCGGCCGCGCTCGAGCGTGGTGAACCCGCGGCGCTCGTGACGATCGTCCGCTCCGTCGGCTCGACGCCGCAGCGGGTCGGCGCGAAGATGCTCGTCTTCGCCGACGGCCGCACCATCGGCACGATCGGCGGCGGCTGCTACGAGAACGACGCGCTCGGCCGCGCGCGCGAGGCGATCGCGACGGGGCGTCCCGCGCTCGTCAAGTACGACCTCAACGACGATTTCGTCGAAGAATCCGGGTTGATCTGCGGCGGCCAGATGGAGGTTTACATCGACCCGATCGCGCCCGCGCCGCCGCTCTACGTGATCGGCGCCGGACACGTCGGCCATCAACTCGCGCGTGTCGCGGCGGACGCCGGGTTCCGGATCCACGTCGTGGACGATCGCGAGAAGTTCGCGAACGCCGAGCGCTTTCCGGGCGCCGACCAGATCGTCGTCGATGACGTGCCGGCGTGGCTGCACCGCGCGGAGATTCCGGCGTCGGCGTACGTCGCGATCGTCACGCGCGGACACCGCTACGATCTCGATGCGCTGCGCGCGCTCGCGGCGCGCGACGTGCGCTACCTCGGGCTCATCGGCAGCCGCGCGAAAATCGTCCGCATCTTCGATGCGCTGGAGGCGGAGGGCCTCCCGGTCGAGTGCCTCGAGCGCATCCACGCCCCGATCGGTCTCGACCTCGGCGCCATCACGCCGGCCGAAATCGCCGTCAGCATCGTTGCCGAAATGATCGCCGTGCGTCATGGACGCGACGTCTCGGCCCTTTCGCTGAAGTGGAACAAGCACAGAGAGAAATGCTGAATGCTGAATTCTGAATGCTGAATGAACGCATCGACGACTCAGTCAGCAACCAGCCTTCAGCCATCAGCACTCCGCATGTCGACCTTGATCCGCAACGCGACCATCCTCACGATGAACGACCGTCTCGACGTGATCGACGGATCGGTGTCGGTCCGCGACGGGCGGATCGCCAGCGTCGGACCGGAGCCCGTCGCCCGTCACGACGCCGTGATCGACGCTCGCGGCGGCTACCTGCTCCCCGGCTTCGTCCAGACCCACATCCATCTGTGCCAGACGCTCTTCCGCGGCTTCGCCGACGATATGCCGCTGCTCGACTGGCTGCGGCGCGCCGTGTGGCCCCTCGAAGCGGCGCACACGCCCGCGACGCTCAGGGCCGCCGCGCGCCTCGCATCGGCGGAGCTGCTCCTGAGCGGGACGACGACGGTGTTGACGATGGAGACGGTGCACGATACCGATGCGGTGTTCGAGGCGCTCGAAGAGACCGGCCTCCGCGCCGTCGTCGGCAAGTGCATGATGGATTCGGACGATCAAGTGCCGCCGCGGCTGCGGGAAGACACGCGGCGCTCGATCGACGAGAGCGTCGCGCTGCGCGCGCGATGGAACGGCGCGGCCGGCGGGCGGCTGCACGCCGCCTTCGCTCCGCGCTTCGCCGTCTCGTGCTCGCGGGCGCTCCTCGAGGCCGTCGCCGATCTCTCCGCGCGCGACGGCGTCGTCGTGCACACGCACGCGTCCGAGAATCGCGACGAGATCGAGGTGGTCCGCCGTCTTTCCGGCGGGCTGACGAACATCGAGTACCTCGCGAAGATGGGGCTGGCGACGCCGCGTCTCTGCACGGCCCACTGCGTGTGGGTGAACGAGACGGAGCAGGCGCTGCTTGCAGAGCGCGCGGTGAAGGTGCTCCACTGCCCCAGCTCCAACCTGAAGCTCGGCTCGGGCATCGCGCCGATTGCCGAGATGCGGGCGCGCGGGATCGCCGTCTCGCTCGGCGCCGACGGCGCCGCGTGCAACAACCGCCTGGACATGTTCGAAGAGATGCGGCTCGCGGCGACGCTGCAGGCGGTGCGCGTGCGCCCGGGCGCGCTCCCGGCGCGCGACGCGTTGTGGATGGCGACCCGCGAAGGCGCGCGAGCGCTCGCGATGGATCGCGAACTCGGGTCCATCGAACCTGGCAAGCGCGCCGATCTCATCGTCGTCGATCGGGACCGGCCGCAGCTCGCGCCGGACCGCGATCCGTGGTCAACCCTCGTCTACGCGGCGCGGGGCAGCGACGTCCGGCTCACGATGGTCGACGGCCGTTTGCTGGTGCAGGATTTCACGCTGACTCGTCTGGACGCGGCCGCCCTCGCCGCCGAGGCCCGAGCCGCCGCGGCGGAGCTCGGCCGGAAGGCGGGCCTCTAACGGGAACGCCAGAACCCTGTATAATGGTTTAGCACTCGCTGCCAGCGACTGCTAAGACGACATGGCGCGTCATCCTGAGCTACCGGAACGAGATAGGCGGATCCTCGGCGCGCTCGTTCAGGCGTACATCGAGCACGGCGAGCCCGTGTCGTCGCTCTGGCTGGCGAGCCGCGGCTTTGGCGTGTCCTCCGCGACGCTTCGCAACATCATGGCGCGCCTCGAGGACCAGGGGCTCGTCAAGCAGCCGCACACCTCCGCCGGCCGCGTCCCAACCGACCTCGGCTACCGGCTGTACGTCGACGTGTTGCTGTCGGACCGCCGCGTCGCGCGGCTTGCGCCGCAGGTGGAAGAGCGCCTGCGCAAGGCGGGGACCGTGGAGGACGTGCTGTCGCACGCGTCGCACGAGATCTCGCGTGCGTCGCATCAGCTCGGGTTCGCCATCGGGGCCGCGGCCGAGGACACGACGTTCGAGCACGTCGATTTCGTCCCGCTCGAAGCGGGCAAGGTGCTCGTCGTGCTGGTCTCGACGGGCGGACACTTGTCGCACAAGGCGATCGAGCCCGCCGAGCCGTATACGTCGGCCGAACTGCAGCAGGCGGCCAACTATCTGAACACCGAGTTCAAGGGACAGTCGCTCTCGAACGTGCGCCAGACGATCGTCGATCGTCTTCACGAGGAGCGGACGCTCTACGACGAGCTGATGGCGCGCGCGCTGCGCCTCGCGAGCAGCACCTTCGAGGGGCTCGACCCGCACCCGTGCATCTACATTCAGGGCACGTCGCTGCTGCTCGACATCGCCACGGCCGACGATCCGGAAACCACGCTCGCGACGATGAAGACGCTCGTCCGCATGATGGAAGAGAAGACGCGGTTCGTGCAGCTCCTCGACGACTGCATCACCGGCGCGGGGCTGACGGTCGTCATCGGGACGGAGCACAACGATCCCGAGCTGCAGCGGTTCAGCGTCGTGACCTCCACGTATTCCAGCGCGGGGCACAACGGCGCCGTCGGCGTGATCGGACCGACGCGGATGCGCTACTCGCGCGCGATCGACGTCGTCGCGAGCCTGTCGCGCGCGATCGATCGAGTGCTGGACAAGCCCGAAGGTTGAGAACCAGGACATGAACGACGAACGTGATGATGTGGCCGAAGAGGTCGCGGACCCGGCGGATGCCACGCCGCGGCAGGAAGACGCGGCCGCCAGCGAGCTGCAGCGGCAGCGCGACGACTACTACGATCGGCTGCTGCGCAAGACGGCGGAGTTCGACAATTACCGCAAGCGCATCGAGCGCGAGCGGCTGAGCGTCGCGGAGTCGGCGGCGGCGGACTTGATCGCCGACCTGCTGCCGCTCGTGGACGATCTGGAGCGCGCGCTCAAGGCCGACGCCCGCCCCGAGGGGACGGACGCGTATCGACGCGGCGTCGAGCTGATTCACCGTCAGCTCCTCGAGCTGCTGCGCAAGCGCGGCGTGCGTCCGGTCGAGGCGCTCGGCGCCGACTTCGATCCGAACTTTCACCAGGCCGTCGCGCACGAACCGGCGCCCGGACGGCGCGAGGGCGAAGTCATCGAGGAGTTCGGGCGCGGCTACATGCTCGGCGACCGCCTGCTGCGGCCCGCGATGGTAAAGGTGGCCAAAGGGTGAGCAAGCGGGATTACTACGAGGTCCTCGGCGTCGCGCGCGAAGCGACGGACCAGCAGATCAAGAGCGCGTACCGCAAGCTCGCGCTCAAGAACCACCCGGATCGCAATCCTGGCGACCGCGAAGCCGAAGAGCGCTTCAAGGAAGCGGCGGAGGCGTACGCGATCCTCGCCGACAAGGACAAGCGGTCGCTCTACGATCGGTTCGGCCACGCGGGCGTCGCGGGCGTGGGCGCCGGCGCCGGTTTCGATCCGAGCGTGTTCGTCGGATTCGAAGACATCTTCGGGAGCCTCGGCGATTTGTTCGGATTCGGCGACATCTTCGGCGGCCGCCGCCGTCGCGCCGGGCCGCAGCGCGGATCCGACCTCCGCTACGACCTCGAGATCTCGTTCGAAGAGTCCGCCGATGGCACCGAGACGGCGCTGCAGATTCCACGCGAGGAAACGTGCGAGACCTGCAAGGGGTCGGGCGCGGCGGCGGGCAGCGCGCCGGAAGTCTGCGGCCAGTGCCGCGGCACCGGTCAGCTTCGGTTTCAACAGGGATTTCTTACCGTCGCGCGTCCGTGCTCCAACTGCCGCGGCACCGGCAAGGTGATCAACCGGCCGTGTCAGGCCTGCCGCGGAGCCGGACGGGTGGGACGCGAACGCAAGGTCACCGTCAAGATCCCCGCGGGCATCGCGAACGGCCAGCAGCTGCGGCTGTACGGCGAAGGAGAACACGGCACCGCCGGAGGCCCCCCCGGAGATCTTTACGTGGTGATCCATGTACAGGAGCATCCGCTCTTCCAGCGTGATGGAGACGACCTCTACTGCGAGATCCCGGTGACATTCCCGACGCTCGCGCTCGGCGGCACGATCGAGGTGCCGACACTCAAGGGGCACGAACCGATCGACGTGCCGTCGGGCACGCAGCCCGGGTCGCGCTTCCGGCTTCGCGGCAAGGGGATGCCCAACGTGTCGGGGCGCGGGCACGGCGATCTGTATGTGATCGCGCGCGCGGCGGTCCCGAAGAAGCTGACGCGCGAGCAGAAACACCTCCTCGAAGAACTCGCCCGGACGATGCCGCAGGAGCGAGTCGAGGCGACGTCGGCGGACGGCCAGGAAAAGCCCTTCTTCGAAAAGGTCAAGGACATTTTTGGCTGACGCGCCGGCGCTCGACGTCCGCTTCGCGGCGGACGATCCCGCGCTGCGCGATCGTCTGTCTGCGGCGCTCGACGACTTCGAGCCCTCCGCCATCCACGAGAACGAACACGGCGACGTCTGGCGCGTGTTCTTCCGCACGCCGGAGCAGCGCGACGCCGCCCGCGTGCGCGTCACGTCCGAACTCCCGCTCCTTCTCACGAGTCCCATCGACGTCGCGGACGAGGATTGGGCCCGCCGGTCGCAGGCCGATCTTCGGGCCATCGACGTCGGCGGCCTGATCGTCGCGCCGCCGTGGGACAGCAGACACTCCAAGCCGGTCATCGTCATCGAGCCGTCGATGGGTTTCGGGACGGGCCATCACGCGACGACGCGTCTCTGCCTGCGGCTGATGCAGCGGCTGGATCTTCGCGGCGCGCGCGCGATCGACGTCGGAACGGGGTCGGGGGTGCTGGCGCTCGCGGCCTGGAAGCTCGGGGCGTCGGACGTCGTCGCGGTCGATAACGACCCTGACGCGCTCGAGAATGCGCGCGTCAACATCGCGCGCAACGGCGCCGGCGGCGCCATCGACATCGTGCCCGAGACGCTCGAGCGCCTGCGTCTCGAGCGCGCGGACGTCGCCGTCGCGAACCTGACGGCGGCCGTGCTCGTCCGGCACGCGGCGTCGCTCGAATCGCTGCTGCGCCCGAACGGTGTGCTCGTGATCAGCGGGTTTGCGCCCGACGACGTCCTCGAGGTGTGCGGCGCGTTCCGGCGAGAGGTGACGGATGCGCTGCACGAGGACGAGTGGACGGCGCTGACGTTAGCGCCCTCTTCGTAGCGCAGGTCTTTAGACCTGCTCGTGACGACGGTTCGAGTGCTCAGGGCCGAGTGCTGAGAGAGCGTGCTGCGGAAGAGCAGTGCGGCGGACGATCCGATCAGCCTCCGCCGTCATGACGAGCAGCCCTGAAGAGCTGTGCTACGAACGTACGGATTAGGGTCTGGAGCTACCTATCGCCAACACCGCACGTTGTGATTTGAGCGTCGCGGCGAGCGCGGCCGCATCGACATCCTGCACCGCCACGCCGCGCTCGATCGCCATCTTCGCCGCGACGCCGGCCGCCTGGCCGACGATCATGTATTGCGGCTCCATCCGCAGCGTCGAGTAGGCGACGTGGGTCGCCGAGAACGCGACGGGGACGAGCAGGTTCGTCGCCTCGCGGCGCTTCGGCAGCATCACGCGATACGGAATCTGGTACGGCGAGACGCGCACCTGCATGTCCCCTTCGTTCTCCACCGCCGTCCCGTCGGCGGTCGGCCGCCGCTGGACGTTGTGCGAGTCGCTGTTGTAGGACCCCATCCCGATCGCGTCCGGTTTCGTCAGCTCGGTCTGAATGTCCTTCTGCGACATCACGTACTCGCCGATCATGCGGCGCGCTTCGCGGACGTAGAGTTGGTAGGGCCAGTTGTCCGCGTCCACGAACTCATCACGGCAGAGGCCCCACTCCTTCATCTCGGACGACAGCGCAGCCGGCACGCGGCTGTCGTGCGCGAGGAAATACAGGAATCCCTGGATGTAGTCCACGTGCGCCTGCCGGATGCGCGCGCGCGTGGCGTAATCGCCGTTCGGGTAGTCGTAGCTGGCGCCGATGAAATCGGTCGAAAACGCGCCGTTGTTGTTCGTGTCGGTCTTGCCGTTCTGCACGACGTCCGCCTTCATGACGTCGTCGATCGTCAGCGCGCGGCCGAGCGACGCTTCGAGCGCGGGCAGGTAGCGCGCCAGCAGTTCGTATCGCGCGGGATCGTACAGGGCAGGCTTGGGCCACTCGACGCGATTTTCCGCGTTCCGCGTCATGCAGAGGCGGAAGTTGTACGCCTGGACGCGCTTGTCCGCGGCGCCGACCGGTTCGGCCGACCGCGGCGTGATCTCCGGCAGCAGTTTCGGCGAAGCCGCCGGCGAAGGCGGGCGCGCCGCGTCGAACGGCGACACCGCGGCACGGAACTGGTGAAACGGCGTCTGCTCGCGGACGCCCGCGAGCGACTCGCCGTACTCGCCCGTCCCCTCGCGGCCCCACGTGTACGAGACGCCGGCCCTGGCCATCACGTCCCCTTCGTAGCTTGCGTCGGCGAAGACCTTCGCGTGGAAGACCGATCCGTTCTCCATCACGAGTTCCGTGACGCGCGTGCCGCTCTTCCGCACGCCTCCCTTGTCGAGCAGCCGGTGGTGGAGGAACACCTGGACGCCCGCGTCTTTGACGAGATCGCCGAACACGGCCTCGGCGACGTGCGGCTCGAAATGCCACTCGACGTCGCGGCCGTACTTCCGTCCCACGCGCTCGAAGAACTCGAGCGCATAGCCGCCGACGACCTCCTTTCGGCCGTAGTCCGTCCAGCCGAGTCCGCCGGAGACCATGCCGCCCAGATGCGCGGTCGGCTCGAGCAGCGCGACACGTAATCCTTCACGCGCGGCGGCGACGGCGGCGATCACGCCGCCGGCGGTGCCGCCGTATACAACGAGGTCGAAGGATTGCGCTGGACCGAGCGGCCGGGCGACCGCAGGTCCGGGAGGGCCACCGGATGTCGTGGTGTGCGCGGGTGCGGCGAACGGCAGCGTTTCCGGCAGCACGCGCACCGCGGTCGTGACCTTGAACGGATGTGCGCCGCCGCTCGGGAACGTCAGCTCCACGAAGAATGCCGTCCATCCGGCAGGCGGCGGCCGCACGCGCGCAACCCACGTATTCGGTCCCGACGGCGTCAGCGGCGCGCTGTGATACGCGGCGCCGATCGTATCGAATCTGAAATTACGCGCCGCGGGATTGATCGCCTGCCAGACCCGCACGTCGTCGGGCCGCTGCTTCGCGACAACCCGGATCGATCCGTCGCGCTCGAACGTCCATTTGATCTCCGGCCGCGGCGTGCCGTTGACGATGGCCGCGTAGAACGCCTGGACGCTCTCGATTGCATCCGTTCGCTCGAGCGAATGACCTGTGTTCGGCACGTATCGCAGATGCGTCTCGCCGCGCAGGTCGTTGAAGTAAAACTGCGACGAATCCGGCAGAAAGAACTGATCGCCCGAGGCATCGAGAAGGAACTTCGGCATCGTCAGCCGGTCGCGGTACTCGTACGGCTCCTCGATCCGCATCAGGGTGTGAAACTCAGACGTGCCGACCCGCTCCATCAGGCCCTGCTCGACGTAGTCCTTCACGGCCTCCGACCACGCGCCATACGCCTGCCAGTGATGAACGAACGAGGGTTCCACGTTGAGCAGGTCGATCACGGCGGGCGCAATCGCAATCACGCGCCTGTCAACCGCCGCCGTCGTCCATGTCGTCCAACCGCGCTTCGACGCGCCCGAGACGACGAACTGCGTGACGGCGCGTCCGCCTCCCTGGAGGGACGCCGTGAAAGCCGAAACGGCGTCCATCGCGCGAATCGCACTCTTCGTCATCGGCAGCCGTGCGGGCCAGCGCCCGTCGCCGGTGCGGACGAAGTGATCCCACGTGTAGGCGATGAAGTCGTCTTCGGATCGCGGCTTGCGCGACGGATCGTCCATGAAGACGACCGGCTGATTGGGCACGAGGCGAAGCTCCGCCGTGACGGTGCCTGTCTCGCGCGCCGTCTCGACGAGCCAGGACGTGGGACGCGCCGGCGGCTGCCGATCGAGGCTGCCGCCCGTGATGAACAGCAGCGCCACGTCGCTCATGACGGTCTCGGGCCGGACGACGGTGATCCAGTGCGTCCAGAGCGGACGCTCGACTTCTTTTTCCGTCAGCCAGCGCTGCGACGTCATGTCGATCAGCGTCGCCGTGCCCCCTTCGACCGGGAGCTGCCGCATGACTTTCCACGCGAAGCTCGGATCCGGCGCGGCGACGTAGCGATCGAGCGCCGTCTCGCGCGGGGCCGGCGCTGGAACACGTTGGGCCCGCGCTGCGGGCGGCACGGCCGCCGCGAGACCCACCACGATTGCGAGGACGGTCGCGGGACCTGGGACAGTCATAAATCTCCCCACAGAAACTGCAAGACACCGATGGCCACGATCGCGACGGCGTCGGCGCGAAGGGTGCGCCGGCCGAGCGTGACCGGAACGTAACCGGCTCGGACCGCGTCTTCGATTTCCGCGGCGCTCCATCCGCCTTCCGGCCCGACCATCAAGGTGGCCGACGAGGGACGCGCGCCGCCGTCGATGACGGTCGGCGCGTGCCCTTCAACGGAAGCGCCCGGCTCGATCAACAACAGCCGCACCTCCGCGCGATCCTGCGCGAGCCACCCGCTGAACGCCGTGCCCGAGCCGACGATGGGAAGCACCGCGCGCCGGCACTGCTTCGCCGACGCGACGGCAATCCGCCGCCACCGCTCCGCCGGCCGTCCCTCTTCGAGCGCCTTCAGGCGGACCGTCGTGTGCTCCGTCACGATCGGCTCGATCGCGGCCGCTCCCATCATCGTCGCGTCGCGGACGACGTCGTCCATGCGATCGCCTTTGAGGACGGCTTGCGCGAGGGTGAGGCGGACGGCGGGTTCAGGCGCGGCGGTGATCTCGTCGAGCAGACGCAGCCGGACGCCGTCGCGCGAGACGCGCTCGATCCTCGCGCGGAACTCGCGCCCGGAGCCGTCGAACACCGCGATTTCGTCGCCGAAGCGGAGCCGCAGCACGTGCGTGAGGTGATGCGATTCGTCGGCGGCAAGCGAGGCGGTGCCGGCCGCGGCGTCGATATCGGTGGCGAGAAACCGCGGCAGCATTCGGTGGCCCGGTCGCGATTATAATTGCGCTCACTCCGTTGCTGTTCAAAGGGCAGACCCTCGGCAAATACAAAATCATCGCGCCGCTCGGCAGCGGCGGATTCGGCACGGTTTACCTCGCCCAGGACACCTGGATCGACAAGAAGGTGGCGATCAAGGTTCCGCACCGCCAGGGGCTCGACTTCGGCGAGCTGCTGCGCGAACCGCGGCTGCTCGCCTCGGTGAACCATCCCAACATCGTCGCCATCACGACGGCGGAGAAGCAGGACAACGTCTTCTTCATCGTGATGGAGTACGTGCAGGGAGAGACGCTCGAGAACATCATCGCGGCGCGCGGCGCGCTGGAGCTGAATCGCGCGCTGGACTATACCTGCCAGATCAGCAACGCCGTCGATCACGCGCATCGCCAGGGCGTGATCCACCGCGACCTGCGTCCGGCGAACGTGCTCGTCGGCGAGCACGACATGCTCAAGGTCGCGGACTTCGGCACGTCGCGCTTTCTCGAAATCGCGGCGCACGGGACGACGGTGATCGGGAGTCCGCCGTACATGGCGCCGGAGCAATTTCACGGGAAGGCGGTCTTCGCGTCCGACCTGTACTCGCTCGGCGTGACGATGTACCAGATGCTGACCGGCGCCCTGCCCTACGACACGCCGGCGCCGGCGGACCTCGACAAGCTGATGAGCGGCGAGCTGGTGTCGCCGCCGCGCCTGAAGAATCCCTCGATTCCAAAATCGATCAACGACATCGTGATGAAGGCGATGGCGCCGGATGTGGCGACCCGCTATCAGCGCGCAGCCGACTTGCTGGAGGACGTCCTGGCGGCGCGCGGCAGCACGCGGCGCACGCCGGCGCCGAAGCGGCACGAGGCGACGCGCGGACGCGACGACGCGCAGAGCATCCAGAGCCGCCTCCGCGCGCGCGAGGCGCCCGCCGCACGCTTCTGCTGGCACTGCCGGAAACCGCTGCACGCGCGGACCGACCGATGTCCGTTTTGTGGCGAAAGTCAGTAGCTTCCACCTGCCACCTCGCAGGTGCCAGCTCCAGGAGGTGCCAAATCGGATTGGAACTCGACACTGACCGCAGAACGCCGGAATCTCAAACCTGGAAGCTGGAAGCTGGAAGCTGGAAGCTTGTGTTAACATTTTCTTTGGTAGGCACAATTCCTGCAGTTCACATCCCGCCCCGGACGTCCTCCGCAAAGGAGCAGCTAAATGGCGTTTCCCGGTACCGGTAAGGTCTGGATGAACGGGTCGCTCGTCGACTGGGCAGACGCGAAGATTCACATCGCCTCGCATGTCGTCCACTACGGCAGCGCCGTGTTCGAGGGGGCCCGCTGCTACTCGACGCCGCGCGGCTCCGCCTGTTTCCGGCTCGACGCGCACCTCCGCCGGCTGTACGACTCGGCGAAGATCTACCGGATGGAGCCTCAAATCGGCTTCGACGATCTGCAGGAAGCGGTGCTCGACACGATCCGCGTGAACGCATTCAAGGCCTGTTACATCCGGCCGATCATCTATCGCGGCTATCACACGCTCGGGGTCAACCCGTTCCCGTGCCCGGTGGACGCGGCGATTCTGTTGTGGGACTGGGGCGCCTATCTGGGTCAGGACGCGCTGACCAACGGCGTGGACGTCTGCGTCAGCTCGTGGTCGCGATCGGCGCCGAACACGTTCCCGACGCTCGCGAAGACGTCCGCGAACTACGCGAACTCGTCGCTGATCAAGATGGAGGCGATCGTCGAGGGCTACAGCGAGGGCATCGCGCTCGACACGTTCGGGTATCTCAGCGAAGGCAGCGGCCAGAACCTGTTCGTCGTCCGCGACAACACGCTGTACACGCCGCCGCTGACGGCGTCGATCCTGCCCGGCATCACGCGAAACTCGGTCATCGCGCTGGCGCGCGACCTCGGCTACAAGGTCCGCGAAGAGATGCTGCCGCGCGAGCTGCTCTACATCGCCGACGAGGCGTTCTTCGCGGGCACGGCGGTCGAGATCACGCCGATTCGCTCGGTGGACAAGATCACGATCGGCAACGGCCGGCGCGGGCCGATGACGGAGGCGGTGCAGCAGGCGTTCTTCGACGTCATCAACGGAGAGGTTCACGACCGGCATCGCTGGCTCACTTACGTATATCCCGGCGAGCCGCGCCAACCCGCCGCGGTCGGCCGGGAAACGGCGGCCGCCGCGAAAAAATAGCGACGCCATCCGGACCCTGGGCCCATGCACCTGAACGATCTCCTGAAAAACGCCGTGACGAGCGGGGCGTCCGATCTGCATCTGAAGGTCGGCAGCTACCCGATGATGCGCGTCAACGGCGTGCTCGTCGTCGCCTCCGAAGAGAAGCGTCTGGACCGGGCCGACACGGAAACGATCGCGTCGGGCCTGTTCACCCCCGACCTGCAGGAGCGCTTCAAGCGCGCGCAGGAAGTGGACCTCGCGTACAGCGTGCCGGGTCTCGGGCGGTTCCGCTGCAACGTGTTCCAGCAGCGCGGCACCGTCGGCCTCGTGCTCCGCGTGATCCCGACCAAGATTCTCTCGATCGAAGAGCTGGGTCTTCCTCCCGTTCTCCGCAAGATCGCGGACGAGGAGCGCGGTCTCGTGCTCGTCACGGGCACCACCGGCAGCGGCAAGAGCACGACGCTCGCCGCGATGATCGACCACATCAACGCGCGCCGCGCGTGCCACATCATGACCGTGGAGGACCCGATCGAGTTCCTCCACCGCGATCAGTATTCGCTCGTGAACCAGCGCGAGGTCGCGGTCGACACGCGATCGTTCGCGCAGGCGCTCCGCAGCGCGCTGCGGCAGGATCCGGACGTCATCCTGGTCGGTGAGATGCGGGACTTCGAAACGATCGAGACGGCGCTGCTCGCGGCCGAAACGGGCCACCTCGTGCTGTCCACGCTGCACACCCTCGACGCGACGGAAACGGTCAACCGCATCATCGCGGTGTTTCCGCCCCACCAGCAGCGGCAGGTCCGCATCCAGCTCGCGAGCGTCCTGAAAGCGGCGATCGCGCAGCGCCTGCTCCCGCGGGCGGACGGGCTGGGCCGCGTCGCCGCCGCCGAGGTCATGATCTCGACGCCGTTCATCCGCGACTGCGTCATCGACAAGGACAAGACGTCGCTGATCCACGGCGCGATTGCCGCCGGAACGTCGCAGTACGGGATGCAGACCTTCGATCAGTCCATCTTCGCGCTGTATCAGCGGGGCTACGTGACGCTGGACGAGGCGCTCCGCTGGGCCTCGAACGTCGACGAGTTCAAGCTCAAGGTGCAGGGCGTCTCGACGACGACCGAGATGACCCGCGACGAGATGGCGCGCACGCCGTCGAAGCCCGACATCGTCCGCTTTGGTGGATAGGCCCTCGGCCTACCTCGACGCCCTCCACCTGCTCGCCCGCCGGGACCTGTCGGTCCGGCAGACGCGCGGCCGCCTGCTCGATCGCGATCACGACCCGGAACAGGTCGAGGCCGCCATCGCGCACCTGCTCGAAACGGGCGCGCTCGACGACGCGCGCGTCGCGCGCGAGTACGCGACGACGGCGCTCAAGGTGAAGGGGCGCGGCCGGCTTCGCATTCAGCAGGAGCTCCGCGCGAAGGGGATCGCGCGCGAGGTCGCGACCGAAGCGGTCGGCGACGTGTTCGGCGACGTGGACGAGCGCGCCCTGATCGCGCGCGCGATCCAGAAGAAGCTGCGCGGGAAACCGCGCGTCGCCTCGAGGCCCGAGATGGCGCGTCTCTATCAGTCCCTCCTGCGCCAGGGCTTCACGCCGGCGGCGGTCAGGGCGGCGCTGGAGAAATTGGTGAATTCGTGAATTGGTGAATTGGTGAATTGTCATCGTGCTTCATCCGCGCGTCGCGCGTTACAGTGAGCGCTCGAGGACGAGGCGCTGGGCGGTTGGTAGCCAAGGCTGTTCAGGAAACATTCAACTGACATGTCCCTCATCGTGCGCCGTCCCCAGGTCGTCGGGACGGCCCCCTGCGGTTGGTCGGACGTGCCGGCCTTTGCTGTTCCTTTCGGAGGCGTTCGTTCGCGCGGCCGGTGGTGAGCGACGTTGCAAGAATTGCTCTCAGCTCGCGCGCTTCGCGTTGCAGTTCCTGCGGCGGCAAGGCGAGCGCGGACGCCTCGATTGTCGACAACCACATGTCGCACTCATCGAGTTCCTCAATGGCGTCGGCAATTGTGTCCGGCCAATCCGGCTTGCTCTTGCCGCGCCTGCTCGCGCGGTAATTGGCTGACGCGCCGGTAGATGCCCGGCGCAGCTGCCCGCCCCACTCACGTGCTTCGTCCGTGCGCGGCAACGTGCGACAGAATCGGATCGTCGCCAGCGCAAACACGCGCAACCGCTCCTCCATGTCGTCGGCAAAGCTCATGTCGCCGCACGACTGCACGCCGCGGGCCAGGACCGGGCACAGCCAGAATTGGTGAATTGGTGACTTGGCGAATTGGCGAATTGGTCCCGTGCCTTGTCGGAGCGGAGGGGTGGATGACGACCCTTTGAGCGGCCGCGGCAGCCATTTGGCCAGCGCCGAGAGGAAAACACTTCACCAACGGCAACTCACGAATTCACCAACCCGCCAATTCACCAATTGTTCTGTACAATGATCCAGTGACCTCCGCGGAAATCCGCAGTTCTTTCCTGAAGTACTTCGAGCGCAACGGGCACACCATCGTCCCCAGCTCGTCGCTCGTGCCGGCCGACGACCCGACGCTGCTCTTCACCAACGCCGGGATGAACCAGTTCAAGGACGTCTTCCTCGGCAAGGAAAAGCGGGCGTACACGCGCGCGACCACGTCGCAGAAGTGCATGCGCGTGAGCGGCAAGCACAACGACCTCGACAACGTCGGCCCGTCGCTGCGGCATCACACGTTCTTCGAGATGCTGGGCAACTTCTCGTTCGGCGATTACTTCAAGGAGAAGGCGATCCCGTTTGCGTGGGAGCTGCTGACGACGGTCTGGAACCTTCCCGCGAACCGTCTCTATCCCACGATCTTCAAAGGGGAATCCGGCATCCCGCGCGATGTGGATGCGTTCACGATCTGGACGAAATTCGTGCCGGCGGATCGGATCGCGGAGCTGGGGCTCGCGGAGAACTTCTGGCAGATGGGGGACACCGGCCCGTGCGGCCGGTGCTCCGAAATCCATTACTTCCGCGGCGGTCACGTCCCCTGCGAGGAAGAGCGCGCCGGCCGGCCGTGCCGCGGCCTCGACTGCAGGTGCGACCGCTACGTCGAGGTCTGGAACAACGTCTTCATGGAGTTCGACCGCCAGCCTGACGGCACGCTGAATCCGCTGCCCGCCCCGTCGATCGACACGGGCATGGGGCTCGAACGCATCACCGCGGTGATTCAGGGAAAGCTGTCGAACTACGACACCGATCTCTTCACGCCGATCCTCGACGCGATCGGCGCGCGCACGGGCCATCGGTATCGCGCGTCGATGGACGATCCGTCCGACGTTTCCATGCGCGTGATCGCGGACCATCTCCGCGCGATGACGTTCCTCATCGCCGACGGCGTGGTCCCATCCAATGAGTGGCGCGCGTACGTGCTGCGCAAGATCATGCGGCGCGCGATGCGGCACGGCAAGAAGCTCGGCGTCACCGATCCGTTCCTCCACGAGCTGGTGGACGTCGTCGTCGCCGCGATGGGGAGCGCCTATCCCGAACTGCGGAGCGGGCGCGATGCGATCGTGCAGGTGATCAGGAGCGAGGAGGACCGCTTCGACGCGGTGCTCACGTCGGGGCTCCCCCGCCTCGAGGAAGTCCTCGACCGCGCCGCGGGTGCCGGCGGCGGCGGGCTCGTCCGCGGCGACGACGCGTTCCGGCTGTACGACTCGCTGGGCGTTCCGCTCGATTTCATGGAGGACCTCGCATCGCAGCGCGGGCTCACCATCGACCGGCAGGGATTCGACGGCGCGATGGAGGAGCAACGGAAGCGAGGACGGGCGGGCAGCAGCTTCGACAGTACCAAGACCGCCAAGTTCGCGCTGCCTCTCGACGATGCCGACCTCCGTGTGGATGACAAGTTCGAGGGCTACGACACGACGTGCGTATCCGAGGTGCGGGTCGTCGCGCTCTGGAACGAGCAACGTGAACCTGTCGCGTCGCTGTCGCGAGGCGAAGCCGGCTATATCGCGCTCGAAAAGACACCTTTCTACGTCGAAGCGGGCGGCCAGGTGTCGGATTCAGGGCTGCTCCGAAACACGAGCGGCGCTTCGGCAAACGTGGACGGTGTGGTGCGGCTTCCACCCGGCTTCCCGCGCGCGCACCACGTGAGGATTTCTTCAGGAACATTCCGGCGAGGCGATGCCGTTTCAGCGGAAGTCAACGACGAAACGCGCAATGCGACGCGCCGGAATCATACGGCAACGCATCTGCTCCACGCGGCGCTGCGTCAGGTCCTCGGCACGCACGTCAAGCAGGCGGGCTCGCTCGTCGCGCCCGACCGGCTGCGCTTCGACTTCGTCCACTTCGCGGCCGTGACGCGCGAGCAGATCGACGCGATCGAGCGGATCGTCAACGAACAGATCTACCGCAACACGCCGGTGGACACGACAGAACGCTCGACGGAGGAGGCGGTCGCGGCGGGGGCCATGGCGCTCTTCGGCGAGAAGTACGGCGACCGCGTTCGCGTCGTGTCGGTGCCGGGCTTCAGCACGGAGCTGTGCGGCGGCACGCACGTCCGCGCCACGGGCGACATCGGCTTCTTCGTCGTCACGCAGGAAAGCGGCGTCTCGGCCGGCACGCGCCGCATCGAGGCGCTCACCGGGGCCGGCGCGGTCGCGTGGCATCAGCGGCAGCGCGCGTCGCTCGATCGGCTGCTCGGTGCGCTCGGCACCACCGCCGATCAGGCGCCGGACGTCGTGCAGCGGCTCCAGGCCGACGCGAAGCGGCTGGCGCGCGACGTCGAGCAGTTGAAGATGAAGGCCGCCCTCGGCGGCGGATCGACGGCCGGACCGGCCGACGACGTCCGCGAGGTGAACGGCGTCAAGGTGATCGCGCGGCGCGTGGCCGGCCTCGAAAAAGGCGCTCTGCGGGGCTTGTCGGATTCGCTCCGCGATCGCGTCGGCAGCGGCGTCGTCATCATCGCGTCGGAGAACGACGGCAAGGTCGCGCTCGTGGTGTCTGTGACCAAGGATCTGACGAAGCGGGTCCAGGCGGGCAGCATCGTGAAAGCGATCGCGCCGATCGTCGGCGGCGGCGGCGGCGGGCGGCCCGACTTCGCGGAAGCCGGCGGCAAGGACCCGTCGAAGATCGACGAGCTGATTGCGAAGGCGCCCGACGTCGTCGGCGGCCTGCTGACAAATCCGTAACCGCGACGCCCTGTTCCGGCACACGCGGGGCAGCGGATCTCCCGTAACCCCTTGTATCTGCCGATATTTCCTGCGGCAGCCTGCTTGCCTTGAGGCTCAGGTCGCACCCGGTCTAAACTGTTGAGCTGTCGCACGAAAATGCGTTCATCTGGCATCTGGTATCTCCACCTCCGCCGCCAAGCGGCTACGGCGAGACCTCGCCGAAGCCCGCGCGACTTGCGTCGCGGGCGGCGGCGGGCGGCAATCGGCATGGTCATCGCGGCCACGCTGTGCATGGCCGCGCCTGCACAAGCGCAGATCTACGCGTGGCGGGACGCCGCCGGCAACCTCGTCCTGTCGGACCAACCGAAGGATCCGTCCGCGAAGACCTACTCCGTTCCCGCCGCGCAGTCGCTCCGCACCACGCGCGCCGTGACGACGATTCGCGCGACAGGGGCGACGAGTTACGAGGATCTGATCGAGGAGCACGCGAACCGGCAGTCGCTGAGTCCCGATCTCGTCCGCGCCGTGATCCAGGCGGAGTCCGCGTTCAACCAGCGCGCGCGATCGATCAAGGGCGCGCTGGGGCTGATGCAGCTGATGCCCGACACGGCCACGCGCTACGGCGTGCTGAACGCGTTCAACCCGTCCGAGAATATTCGCGCCGGCGCCGCGTATCTGCGCAGCCTGCTCGATCGATACAACGACGATGAAACGCTGGCGCTCGCCGCGTACAATGCCGGACCGCACGCCGTCGAAAAATACGGGCGCACCGTGCCGCCGTACCGTGAAACGCGCAATTACGTCGCGAAGATCAAGAACACCACCGGCACGGCGGGCCGCACGCCGGGAACGCGCGTCTTCAAGACCCTCGAGATCATCGACGGCCAGCCCATCCCGCGATACAGCAACAAGCCCGCGGACGGCGCTCAGCGGGTCAGGACGGCGGATCGCCGCTAGCCGCCCGTCCGGTGCTGGGGGCTGGGTGCGGAGAGAGCGTGCTGGGCCCGTACGCACCGCGCACCTCGTCCCGCAGCACTGGTGTGTGCACTGAGCCCGCCAGCTCCACGTCACCCCGCAGGTCCGCTGAGCACCCGGTCCCCAACAGGCGGCAGACAGACGGTAATCCACAGATGCTCACAGCCCGGATCTGCCACAGATGCACACAGATGAACACAGATAGTCCTCTGTTCTGGCGCGCGCGGCTCGCGGCCGGTGCCGCCCTCACTAGGATCGCAGGCCACCGAGCGACCGCTCTAAAGCCTTTTGATCCAGGAGGCGACGTGCGGGTGCTGGTTTCGTTCTCAAGCATCGTGCGAGGGCGGAGGCGGTACTTGTTGTTCGGCCTGACAAACGCGGCGTATGCGGCAGAGGTTTGTGCTCAACTCTCGGGATCGGCTGTTGTGTCTTGGCGCTTACG
>QHWR01000037.1:26348-27311 GCA_003223835.1 Acidobacteriota bacterium
TCAGGAGGTCACGCGCGAGATGAATCGTCTGGGGATGGCTGCGCGCGCCGGGGTAACGCCACTGAGACGAACTTGGACGAATGCAGGGACAAATCGCGAGCTCATTTCAGGCAGTCAAGGATGGCGTGCGGCCGGAGTGTCGTGAAGGGCGAGCTGGCCGGATTGGAAGCCCGCCGAGCGGGATTTCGCAGTCGACCAGTATCGAGGGAGTGAACGCCCTTGCTCCAGCTCCACATGGCGGATCTCTACCGCGCGGAGGTGATGCTACACGCCCAAGCGCTCGAGCGCGAAGACACCCGGATGGGTGCCGCGCAGGCGCTCCGCGGTCTGATCGACGGCATCTCTATGACGAGAAGCCCTTGCGGACGCCGAGGCCCGAAGCTGTGTCGAAATTGCGGAAACAGCTGGCGCGTCTGAATTAACGCCTCAAAGCATCACTTCACCCGTTTGTCGCCAGTTGAACGAAAAGCTCAGCCGTTCTATGATCTCCGCCTCACGGACGAATCGGGGGGTGGCGGCATGTTCTGCATCCACTGCGGCAGTCAGCTGCTGGCACACCATCGCTTCTGTACGTCCTGCGGTCGCGTGATTGCATCCCCAGTCGCACCCGACGTAGGCGTCGTCGCCGAGCCCGCCTGCACAGCGCGACGGATCATGCCGTTGGTAATCGGCGCCGCGACGCTGCTCGCAGCCGCGACGGCTGTCATTGTCGTCGTCGAGCGCTCGAAGGCGCCAACCCCACCGGTCACTGCGCGACCACTCGCGAGTCACCTGCCGGCGGTTCTGACGCTCAACTGCTACAACGACCAAGGTGACGCCGTCGCTCTCGGCAGCGGCTTCATCATTCAAGCGAACGGGATCGGCGTCACAAACTGGCACGTCATCGCCGCAGCGACGGGCTCAGTCAAAGTAACGACGGGGAGCGGTGACGCTTACGAAGTTCATGAAATTACGACGTTCGAT
>QHWR01000037.1:27366-29271 GCA_003223835.1 Acidobacteriota bacterium
CCACCCTCCCACTCGGTTCCTCGCTTTCCTTGCCGGCCGGTGAACGAATCGTCGCAATAGGGGCGCCTAACGGTTTTGACAACACGATCAGCGACGGGCTTCTGGCGGCAATCCGCCACGATAACGGGCACCGTTATCTGCAGATCACGGCGCCGGTGTCGCACGGATCGAGCGGAGGGCCCGTCCTGGACAAAGACGGCAAAGTCATCGGCGTAGTTGTCGGCACGATCGAAGGCGGTCAGAATCTCAACTTTGCGATCGCGGTTGAAGAAGTCACGACGCTCCTTAATCGCCATCCAATTCAGAAGCCGCTCCCGGATCGCGGCGCATCGGCACTCGAACAGGCCGCGCAGACGGCATTTGCAGCCAAGCAGTTCAAGAGAGCGGCGCAATTGTTCGGTGCAGTGCTCTTGCTCCGGCCGCATGACTCGGCGTCCGCATACAATACGGGCCTGGCTCTCTTCAACGCGGGCGACAAGCAAAAAGCGCACAGTTATTTCGCTCGATTCGTCCGCGACGCCCCGCTCACAGAGCCGGACCTACTCAGAATTCGCAATTGGCTCGTGTCGCAAAGCGTGGCCAATCCTGACGACGCTCGTTCACGACCGACGCAAATGGACTTCGCCGTGAACCCGGATACGACGCCTGAAGCCCCCGCTCCGGCGGCCTCTTTCCAGTTCGACGTAAACACGGCATACACGTTTAAGGGGAACGTCGGTGGCATTGATGCGACGCTCCACCTGACGTACCGCACGGACGCCTATATCACTGGCGTCCTGTCGTTCTCGGCGCCCGACACACCAGAAGTCTTGGCCAGCGCGGTCAGGCTTGACACTGGCATTGTTCAGGTGAAGGCAGGCACCTTTACGCTCCGCGGTCCGATTACGGGTGACGGTCTCTTCTCAGGTAGCTACTCAGTCGAGGGCACGGCGCGAGGAGGTACTTTCCGGTTCCAGTTCGCAGAGTAGCTGGCGAGCTCTTCGAGGTGCCTATGTATTGCAGCCAGTGCGGAGCGGCGAACCCTGACATCGCTCGCTTCCTCGTTGCGGCAAGCGGCGTGGCCGTCGTGGCATCGCGACTCACGACCTGTCCACGGTGCGGGGCTGTTTCGGAAGGTCCTTGCGCGTGCGAACCTACTCGCGCCATTCCCGCTCCGGAACAACCGTCAACAGAGCGCCCTGCGTTCGTCTCAGTGGGGACGATGAAATTGATCGTCATGGCGCTTGCAACGTTCGGCATCTACGATATCGTCTGGTTCTATCGGAACTGGCGACTCGAACGAGCGATCACTGGCGAACGGCTCTGGCCATTTTGGCGTTCGATCTTTTGCGTCCTGACATTCTACTCGCTGGCAAAGGCGATTGAACGCGAGTCCATCCGCCTGAACACGAAGGTCCGAGACAGTGCGGGCGCATTGGCCCTCGCCTTCTTCTTGTTGTCGTTGCTCGGCCGGTTGCCGTCGCCCTTCTTCTTTCTGGGACTGCTGTCGGTTATTCCAATCGTTCGCCTGCAACAACAGATCGAGGCAGGGAACGCGGCCCGCGGTGTTCTCTGGCAACCTCAGCGACGGTTCACCGTCGGCAACGCTCTTGGGGGCCTGACAGGCGCTGCAGTAATCGCGTTGGCTGCCTACGGTGCCGTGTCGGAGACGCGCGCGACCGCCTTGATGGATGCCCTTGCCGCAGGTACGGTGACACCCTATGGATTCATCAAGGACGCGCGGAGTCTGGACAGCGCCGGCTTCGACCGAGGTTTCTTGCGGTCTGTGGAGCGCGACCAACAACTAGACGGACGCGCGGCTACTTACATCTTCCCCGCTGGGACAGCTACTCTTGAGGGTGCCTGCTTGCCCGAGCTCACGTCCTGCGACCGAATGGAACAACTCATGTTCCAAGCGGAAACGGC
>QHWR01000183.1 GCA_003223835.1 Acidobacteriota bacterium
CGCGGACGCGCGGAAAGGCTACAAGATCCTTCACGTCACCGATCTCGACGCCGCCGGCCGCGGCGCCGCCATGCGGGCAGAGGCGCGCAAGTACTTCAAGACGCTTCCCGCCAGCGAACAGGCGCGGTTGAACGCCGCGATCGACAAGAAATTCTGGAAGACGCGGAACTACAAGCCGGGCGAGCAGCTCGGATCGTCCGCCGACGATCAGCTGATGGCGCAGCAGTGGCTGGAGATCCGCGAGGAGTTCGTCGAGCAGCAGCGCCAGCTCGACGAGCTCCCGCCGCGCATCAAAGAGTTTCTGTTCAGGAAGGACGGGCCTCCGCTCGATCCGGAGCACTTCGCCGACGCGCTGCGGATCGCCAGACGGCTCGAACGCTTCACCGATGCGGAGCTCGCCGACTACAAGACCAAGATCAACACCCAGACCACGGACTGGAAGGAGTTCCAGGACTCGCTCGAGCGATATGAGATCGGCCAGCGCGTGCGCGCCGAGGACCGCAAGGACCGCGAGCGGATCAAGACCAAGCTGTTCGGCGTCGAGGATGTCTATCGGAAGTACCGGGACGTCCGTTCGCTCAGAACGGGCCTGGTCCTCAACGCGGTTGTCGGCGCGGCCGCGAGCCTGGGCACTGGGGGCGCTGTCCAGGGCGGATTGGCGCCACTGCTGCGCCGGATGGAAGCCGAGCTGGAGGCGGAGCTGCCGCGGTACGGGTTCGGCGGCATCGCGGAGTTCGAACGCTACATCCAGGACTACGAACTGGCGTTTCAGAAAGAGACCGTCGCCATCGCGTTCGATCTGCTCGCCCGCTACGAGCACGTCCTCTACGAGGAGGAGAAGCGCTATCAGGATCCCGCCAACGTCACGACGTTGTTCCAGAGCCTGAGCCAGACGAAAGCCAAAGAGAAATACCGCGAGGCCGCCGAGCACAAGGAGGTCGCGCGGAACATCCTGCCGGATCCGGAGCTGCATCGCTACTTTGCCGGCGAATTCGAGATGAAAATGCAGGAAGAGGCCCTGGCCAGATCGGCCCGGGCCGAGGCCGAGGCGGAATTCAAGGGGGCGACCAGCGGACATCCGCTGCTGGCCAACCGCGATTTCCCGCGAGAGGGACTGACGCGCGCGGGCGCGGGCGATGTTCAGTCGATCCTGCTGGATTACATCCGCGCGCGCCGCGACGACATCGGCAGGACGCGCGCGCACCTCACCAAGACCCCGCACATGATCTTCGGGCTGGATGACCTGCTGAAGGTCTCGTACCAGGTCCAGGAGATCACGCCCGGATCGATCTTCGACCTCATCGTCCGCGACCGGATTCGCGACGACACGATCAGCGACATCATCTGGAAGATCGTCATCGCCGTGATCGCGCTCGCGCTCGGCATCCTGAGCTTCGGGACCGGCACGATAGCGGTGCTGGCGGCGGTCGGAGCGTTCGGCATCAGCGCGTATCAGGCGATCGAGGAGTATCGCGAGTACGAGATCAAATCTTCGGCGTACGGCGCCCAGCTGTTGTCCGACGACCCGTCGTTTGCCTGGGTGATCGTGGCCATCGTCTCCGCGGGAATCGACCTCGCCGCCGCCGGCTCCGCGATCAAGGCGATCCGGCCCGCCGCCGAGGCGTTCAATGCGACGGGAGACATCGCGAAGTTCGAGAAGGAATTGAAGGCCATCGCGGAAATCGACGAGAAGCTCCGGGCGAATGCCATCAAGGCCGCGCGCGCGGAGCTGCAATATCGCCAGGCCGTCAAGGGCCTGCTCGCGACGAGCGGCCGGCTGAACTCGATCCTGATTCCCGCCGAGGAGTTCGGGAAGCTCGTCGGCGTTGCGTACTACCTGGCCAAGCGCGGCGTCATCGCCTTCGAAAAGTTCCTGCTCGAGCTCAAGGCGCAGAAGCTCATTGGCGAGCTGACGGAGCTCTCGCCTGAGGCGCAGGTGCTGCTCAAACGAGCGTTCGAGGAAGGTCTCGAGAAGAGCAGGACCGGCCTGCTCAAGTACGGGGAGCTCTCCGAGCAGATCAAGAACGTGTACAAGTCGGCGGAGGTCGAGGACATCGCCGCGCACGGCAAGCTGCTCGGCTACAGCGACAAGGAAATCGGCGACTTCCTCGAAGCGGGGTCGATCGCGAAACCGGCGAAGAAGCCGCCGAAGGTGCCGCTCACGCCCGATCAGGTCAAGGAACAGATGACGAACTGGGCGAGCGTCGTGAAGCCGCGCGGCTATCCGTATCTCTTCGAAAGCCTCGAGCGGTTCGAGTCATTCAAGGGAGCGGTCAAGGGGCTCGTGAAGAAGTACGGCCTGCCGGATGGCGAACTCGTCCTCCAGGGATCCTCGCTCAGAACCCCGCTCGCGAAGGACGTGGACATCGCGCTGTTCGTGTCGGACGCGGAGTTCGCGAAATACGCCGAACAGTGCCGCTCGGGCCTTCTGAGCCGGGTCGGCGACAAGGCGCGCGCGAACCTGCTGGAGGCGCTCGACAAACAGATCGCCGACGGCTACATTAGCAAGTTCTTCATCGACAGACCGTTTGCGCCGGCCACGTTCGGCGAGGATGCCAAGGCGATCCTCGATGTGCCATTCAAGGTCGAGACGGACATCTCGGTGATGAAGGCGTCGAGTAAACTCGCGCTGTCGCCCGCGCTGAAGCTGTGAAATGACGCAGAGATTCTATCGGGGGCCGGCCGTGAGCGCGGACGCCGAGGTGCCGGCGGCCGACGCGCCGGCGCTGCGCACCTACACGAAGGCCCAGTTCCGCGACGACGGCGCGCTGACCAGGACGGAAGTCTACGATGGCGGCAGGCCGATCGAGGTCAACTACTACGACCCCGAAGACGAGGACCGGACGGTCGCCTCGCACGCGCGTGAATATCCAGGAATCCGCTTGTCGATCTGGACGACGCTCGGCGAGAGTCCGGAGTATGTCTGGAAATACGTCCGCTCCTATGACGCGGCGGGCGCCCCGGTTGCCTTCAGCAAGATTCTCGCCGACCGCGAGCGGCGCGAGCTGATGCAGATCGAGATGGACGAACGACACCGCGTCGCGCGGATTACGAAGTACTACTGGGACGCGGACGGCCAGCTCCGATACGTGTTCGAGTTCAACGGCGACGGCGAACCGTACGGCGTGACCGACGTCCTGTACGGCGACCACGCGTCGCTCGCGGACATCCGACCGGACCTTGGCGATGCCGAGTTCTACGAGACCGCCGACGCGCTCCCGCGCGCGTTGGCGGGGACCGGCATCCCGCCGGATCCGCACTGACCATCGCCCGGAGAAGGGATTTGGAATTCACCGGCGCGCGTGCGCCGGCCACGCGCGACATGTCGCAGCCATTTGTGGGCAGCAGCCTCGCGTTGACGGACGCCGGCGTGTCGTCCGCGGCCGCCGGCATGGAGGTGCCCGTTCATGAAATCTGGGCGGTGATCGCGGTCGAAACGCCCGGCTGCGGTTTCTTCCACGACCGCCGGCCGCAAATCCTCTACGAGCGTCACGTCTTCCACACGCTGACCCGCGGACGTTTCGACGACGGCGATATCAGCGACCCGCGGCCGGGCGGGTACGGACGCCGCGGCGCGCATCAATACGCGCGCCTGTCGCAGGCGATGGAAGTCAGTCGCGCGGCCGCGCTCCGGAGCGCGTCGTGGGGTCTCGGACAGATTCTCGGCAAGAACTGCGAGATGGCCGGATTCGCCGACGTCGACGCGTTCGTCCGCGCGATGAGCCATTCCGAAGACGCGCAGCTGGCCGCCGTCGCGCGCTTCATCACGTCGGCGGGCCTCGACAAGGCGCTCCGCACGCACGACTGGGTCACGTTCGCGCGCCGCTACAACGGGCCTGCGTACGCGAGGAACCGGTACGACGAACGGCTCGACGACGAGTATCGACGCTACGTCGTCGACGGCGTGCCGGACCTGCGCGTCAGGGCCGCGCAGTTGTATCTGCGCTATCTGGGGTTCAAGCCGGGGCCGGTGGACGGCGTCGTGGGCCCCTCGACGCACGCCGCCGTCCTCGCGTACCAGACCCGTGAAGGACTGCCGACGACCGGCGTCGTCGACGACACGCTCATCGCGATGATCACGCCGGCGTGAAGCCGCGACGGTCGCTGCCGGCGCTTATTCCGCGCGCAGCGTAATCGACGGGTCCACCCGCGCCGCGCGCCACGCGGGCAGCGCGCACGCCATCCCCGATACCGCCAGCAGCAGCGCCACGACGCCGGCGTACGTCGTCGGGTCGAGACGCGAGACGCCGAAGAGCAGCGTGACGAGCGCACCGCTCGCCGCGACGGCCCCGCCGAGGCCGATCAGCGCACCGAGACCGGCGAGCGTCATCCCCTGCCCGACGACGAGCGCGAGGATGTCGGCGCGGGAAGCGCCCAGCGCCGACCGCACGCCGATTTCGCGCGTGCGCTCGGCGACGCTGCCGGAGAGGACGCCGTAGATTCCCGTCGCGGCGAGCGCGAGCGCGACCAGCGCGAACGCCTCGAACAGCACGAGCGCGAACCGCCGCTCGGCGGCCGACGCCGCAAGCAGGCTGTCCATCGACGCGACACGAACGATCGGCTGTTCTTTGTCGACGGACCAGATCGCGTTCTTGATCGCAGGGGCAAGCGCGGTATGGTCTCCGAGCGTCCGGACCACCAGCCACAACGCGCGATCGGCGAACCGCCATTGCGCTGTCGTGACGTACACCGCATCCGCGGCGCTCACGTCCAGCGACATCTGCCGGACGTCCCCCACGACGCCCACGATGGTCGTCCACGGGCCGTCGTTCGGCCCGACGCGCACGCGCTGGCCGATCGGATCGCCACCGGGAAACTTCCGCCGCGCGAACGATTCATTGATCAGCACGGCGCCCGGGGCGCCGGCGCCATCGTGCGCGTCCAGCAGGCGGCCCCGGCGCAGCGGGATGCCGATGGTTTCGACGTAGCCGGGGGTCACCGCGTAGCGGAACGCGCCGTGGTCCTCCTGCGGGTTGTCGTTGGGGCTCGACTCGAAGTGCACGCCGTACGTGTCGACGTCGCCGGTCAGCGGCAACTGGCTCGTGAACGCCGCGTCGCGCACGCCCGGCACGCGACGGACCGCTTCGAGCGCCTGCGCGAAGAACTCGTGCGTCGCCCGGTCGTCGTCGAACCGGTGACCCGACGTCTGCACCTGCATCGTCAGCACATGCGAGGCGTCGAACCCGGCGTCGACGGCGAACAGCCGCTGCAGGCTGCGGAAGAGCAGTCCCGCGCCGGCCAGGAGCACGAGCGCGAGCGCCACTTCCGCGACGACGAGCGCCTGACGCGTCCACTGGTGTCCGCCGGCAGCCCGCCGGGAGGCTTGCTGCAATCCGCCGCGCAGATCTCCGCGAGAGGCGTGCACCGCCGGAATCAGCCCGACGCCGAGGCCGACCGCTGTCGCGACGCCCAGGGCGAACGCAAACGCGGCGGCGTCGACGCCGATCGCGCCCGCGCGCGGCAGTCCGAGCGGACCGAGCGCCAGCAACGTTCCGACGCCAAGCCGCGCGACGACGAGACCGAGCGCGCCGCCAATGACGGCGAGCATCAGGCTTTCCGTGAGGAGTTGGCGGATGAGGCGTGCGCGCCCGGCGCCGAGCGCGGCGCGCATGGCGAATTCGCCGCGGCGCTCGGCGCCGCGCGCCAGCAGGAGGTTCGTCACGTTCACGCACGCGATCAGGAGCACCAGGATCACGGCGCCCAGCACGGCGACGAGCGCAGGCCTGACGCCGCGCGTCACGTCGTCCTGCAGCGGGTCGACGAGGAGTCCGCCCTTCATGGCCGCCCAGCGAGGCCGTTGAAACTCCATCACCGGCGCGCTCGTGATCGCGTCGATCTCGCGGCGCGCGTCGGCGGCCGCGACGCCGGGCCTGAGCCGAGCCACCATGCGCAGGTGATGCCCCCATTCGCGGCCATCGGGCGGCAGCGACGCGTCGTACTGGAGCGGCGCCCAAATGTCCGCCGACGGCGCGAGGACGTTCTCGAACGTGCGCGGCATCACGCCGATGACGGTGAAGGCGTTGTCGTTCAGCCTGACCTGACGCCCGACAATCGAGGCGTCGGCGCCGAAACGCCGTCGCCAGAGGCCGTCGCCGAGTACCACGACGTTGGGGCCGTTCGCTCGATCGTCGGAGTCGTCGAAGTCCCTGCCCAGAACGGGAGATACACCGAGCGCGCGGAAGTAGCCGGCGGCGACCCGCTGCCCATCGAGCCGCTCCGGCTCGGCGGCGCCGGCGATCGCAGGCTGCCACGGCTTGAAGGCCGCGATCGCCTCGAACGCGTGACTGCGCGCGGCAAGCTCGCGGTAGGTGCCGAACGTGACGTCGGCGCGGGAGCCGTCGTTCGCGCGGTCCCAGATCGTCACGATGCGGCCGGCGTGCGGATAAGGCAGCGGCTGAAACAAAATCGGGTTCACGGCGCTGAAGATCGCGGTGCTGGCGCCGATGCCCAGCGCCAGCGTGACGGCGCTGACGGCGGCGAATCCCGGGTTTCTGCGCAAGCGGCGCGCGGCATATCGCAGATCGCCGAAGAGCGTGCCGATGGCGTTCTCCCACCCGTACGCGCGCACCTCTTCGCGGACGACCGTCATGTTGCCCAACTCCAGCCGCGCCCTGCGCCGCGCCTCTTCCGGTGAAAGGCCGCGCGCGATCCACGCGGCGATGGCCTCGTCGTAGAAGTGCTGGACTTCCTCGTCGGCGTCCCGGCGGGCCGCCGCCGGTTTCGTGAGGCCGCGAACGCCGCGCGAGAGGTG
>QHWR01000175.1 GCA_003223835.1 Acidobacteriota bacterium
ATCAGCACCTTCGTGCCTTCTCTTGGAACGGTAAGCAGACCACGGTTGCCGAGACTCGCGTACCGCTGAGTCACGGCGGCGACATTTCTGTTGAGACGTTCATCAACGAGTTTTGGACAAGCCGCCAACGTGTCGCTCATAGTCTCCACGAGATTTCTTACCGTGCTTGCTTCAAGCCGCAACTCCCGCGTTTCTTCATCGAGCGCCTGACGAGAATTAGCGGTGTCGTTTACGACCCGTTCATGGGTCGCGGGACCACACTTTTGGAAGCGGCCCTACTCGGACGTGCGGTGCGCGGGTGCGACATCAACCCGCTCAGCGTCATTCTCGTGTTGCCGCGGCTTTCACCGCCGCACCTCACGCAAATCGCTTCAAGGCTGAGACAAGTGGACTGGCAGCGCGGCGGCGAGGAACACCCTGAAGAGTTCCTCGTCTTCTATCACCCCGAAACTCTGCGCGAGATTTGTGCGTTAAAGCGGTTCCTGGCCCAGCGCGAAACGGCGGGTCTGCTCGACAGTGTGGATCAGTGGATTCGTATGGTGGCGGTGAACAGGTTGACAGGACACTCGCGAGGGTTCTTTTCGGTATATACGCTGCCTCCGAACCAGGCTGCTTCCGTGGCGTCGCAGAAGAAGATTAACACTCAGCTCAACCAAGTGCCACTGCGCCGTGATGTACCCGAATTGATCTTGGCGAAGTCGCGCAGTTTGCTATCGGATTGCAACGATGCAATACGTGAGAGCCTTCGGAGAGCGGCAGAGGGCTGTCAGCTGTTGACGGCTGTAGCCGCCGAGACTCCCGAGATTGAATCTGGCTCAGTTGACTTGGTCGTGACTTCACCGCCTTTCCTCGACATAGTCGATTACGCCGGCGACAACTGGTTGCGCTGCTGGTTCTGTGGAATCGATGCGGCGGCGGTGCGCCTTACGATCCTTCGAAAGGTTGAGGAATGGCGGCTTGCGATGACCGGCGTATTTCACGAGCTGGCGCGTGTTCTCAAACCAAATGGCTATCTGGCTTTTGAAGTCGGAGAACTGCGAGGTGGCCGAGTGCGCTTGGAGGAACACGTGATTCCGTGCGGATTGGCCGCTGGCCTCGAACCGATGTTGGTACTAATTAATGATCAAAAATTCACCAAAACGGCGAACTGCTGGGGAGTCGCCAACAACGCGAGAGGAACAAACACCAATCGAGTCGTCCTGTTTCGGAGACCGGCAAGGGGATCGCTATGAAGGTCTGATTGTCGGCTGCCAATCCGCGGACGCCCGTCGACGCCGCTAAGACAGCCCGAAGTCACCGTGAAAACGTCAGAACACGATTCATGAGCTCAACTCCATCCGGGCGTACCCGCTGAATCACTACCAGCCGCGGGCTGCGCGGGTGGCGCGGGGCGGGCGCCCGGTCTGGTAGGGATTCAGCGAAGAGCGGCCACTAGTCCATCGCCAGCGGACGCCAAGATTGTAAGGCGGCGAGGTGACGATGGCCGACACGACCGAGGCGTCGAGCGCGCGAAGCACTTCCAGACAGTCGGCGTGGTAGAAACGCAGCGTGCCGTGGCCGGTGTGAAGTTCGGTATGAGGTTTGGGAAGCGGTGCCGACTTCCACGCAAGGGGCATCAGCGCAGACAGTCCGGCAGGATCGGGAGCCGTGTCACATCGCGCCGTGACGAGCGGGCGCCAGCGTGTGGTTGCGGCGGTGCGTCTGGTGCAGGCACCCCGGTCCCTTTTCTTCGACGTAGACGATCTCCCGATTCGTCGCCACCTCGCGGTAGCGACCCGTGACGCATCCACACCCTAGCGTCGTGAAGCCAAGCAGGCGAACGAGACTCATCATGACTGTCCCCCCGGCGACGAATGGTCGAGCAAGTTTCGTACCGCAGAGCTGACGCCAGCGGGGCTCTCGCGCGTCCGATGGTCGCCGCGTTTTTCTTAAGGATCTCACGAGGGCGGAACGCGCGCCGAACGTGCGGCAGCACGCGCGTGTGTCAAATTCTGTCTCGCTGTTGAATCGTTGACACCAATCGCTTGGATCAGATTGTCGCGTCGTCTCGCAACGTCTCGAAGCGTTCGAGATCGCTGCGCCGCAGCTGCGCCGCGCGGCGTCGCGCGGTGCCGATGTGGAGCGCGAGCAGCAAGTGCAGCAAGCCGGCGACGACGAGCTCCGGCGTAGTGCCGCCGAGCGCCATCGGAAGGTAGTTCAACGCCGTCGCCATCAGAAACACGCCGGAAAACAGGCCGTCCCCGCCGCGGCCGGGGAAGCGCTGGCCGAACGTCATCGCGGTGTGTTCCCAGCCGCCCGTCGGCTCGTGGAAGACCTGGATGTAGCGTCCGATGCGCTCGACGTTGACGTGCAGCGCGTAGATCGCTTCGAACCCGCCGGTCAGGACGAGGAGCGGGAGCAGGACCGCGATCGGGTACGCAATCGCGGCGGTCGTGGCGATAGCGACGGCCGCCCAGGCCGCCAGCGTCGCGGGCAGCAGGACCATCCGGACGGTGCCGCGCTCCCGGATGGTCGCGCGCAGCGCCGCGTACTCTTCCTGCTGACGGAAAGTGTCCGACTGACGCGAATCGTCCATCAGAAATTGGCGGTGCCGAAAATATCACAGCGCGGGCCGCGGCGATTCATGCGCCAGGCGCGAGCGGCCGAAATACAGAATTGTTCGTCATGTCCTTTCGTGCTCGAACCTCTTCGGTCGCGCCGGCGCCAACACGCGGCGTGCGTGCGAGTTTCCCTAAGCTCTGCGACGCGCGTCCTATATAGTAGTGGTGGCATTTGTCTTGTATAGTCGCGGTCGCGGAGGAGCACTCGGACGGCGACTCGGGAGGCGAACGCTCGAGGTTGATAACTCGTTGCAGCAGCGGGGGTTTACTGCTAGACTCCATGGCGTTCCCTAAAATCTCCATTCGGTTGCGCCCAGCAAGCCGTTTGGCCGTCAGCGGAGGCTACGTGCATCGGATCCGTTCCGTGTTTCCTCGTCTCATGCTGTTGGTGCTGGGCCTGGGCATCTGTCTGCCCGCGACCTCGGACGCGGCCACTCGCAAGGCTGCCAAACACACTGCGGCTTCCACAAAGCGGAAGCCGGCGTACTCGGCCCACGCGTCGAACGCCCGCAAGGCCCGGCTGGCCCGGGCGCGCGCGGTCGCCCGTGCGCGTGAAGAGGCCCGCCTCCGCGCGCTGCAGGAGGCGATGACGCCGCGCTTCAAGCTGGACGCCAGCGGAAGCAGCATCCCCGACATCCGCGCGGCCGCCGCGATCGTCTTCAACCCGGAAACGGGGCAGATTCTTTACGAAGAGAACTCACAGGACAAGCGGTCCATTGCGAGCATCACGAAGGTGATGACCGCGCTGGTCTACCTGGAGGACAACCCGGACCTGACCGCCGACGTCACGGTTCAGCGCAGCGACGCCTACGCCGCCTCGACCACGTACCTCAAAGCGAACGACCGCGTGACGGCGGGCGAGCTGCTGCACCTGCTGCTGATCGCGTCCGACAACGCGGCGGCGCGCGCGCTCGCGCGAACGTCGCACGGCGGGATGGGCCCCTTCGTCGAGCGCATGAACGAAAAGGCGCTCGAGCTTGGGCTGCAGAGCACGAGCTTCGCGGACCCGTCGGGTCTGAATCCGGACAATGTGTCCTCGGCATACGATCTGTCACGGATGATCACCTTCGCGGCGAGCGACGAGCGGATCGCGTCCATCATGCGGACGCCGGCCTACACCGTCACGACGAGCCGCCGCCAGATCCCGATTCACAGCACGAATCACCTGCTGCTCAGCGGCGACGTCGCCGAGAACGTCATGGGCGGGAAGACCGGCTTCATCCGCAGCGCCGGCTACTGCCTGGCGACGCTCCTTCGTCTCCCTCAGGGCAACTCGGTCGCCGTCGTCGTCCTCGGCGCGCAGTCGAACACGGGGCGCTTCTGGGAAACGCGCCATCTGTTCAACTGGCTGTCGCAGAAAGCCGGCGATTTGATCGGGAAGCAGGATAAGCAATAAAGGTAGAAGGCAGAAGGTAGAAGGTAGAAGCCGGGCGCGATCAAGCGACCCGGCCTTTGTTTGTACGCGAGCGTTTCTCTGCCTTCTGCCTTCTGCCTTCTGCCTTCTGCCTTCTGCCTTACTTGTAGCCCCGCTGCACCGCGGCAGCGTCGAGAGGCAACGTCGCGATCGTGTCCACCACGGGCATGACGGATCGTTGCGCGTGGCGCGCGTCGTACGCTTTGAGATAACGGTGGCACACGTCGCAGGCGTAGAGCCGATAGAGGCCGTCGCGAGTCGCGAATGAGGTGATGCGCGAGCGGTCGGCGTTCGCGCAGAACGGACACGCGAGCTGGTGATAGCGCCACCGCGCGGTGCAGCGCCCGCAGATCAACAGGCGTTCAGCGGCGGGCGTGATGAGGGAGAAGTCGGGCTCGCCGCCGCACAGCGGACACACCCCGCGGGTCCAGTTCTGAAAGACCGTGCGCGCCATGATGGCGTCGGCACAGCGCGAGAGGAACGGCCGCATCGCGAGCTGCAGCAGCGGTTCGAGGCCGGCCGCTTCCGGCGTCGCATCCGCCGCACCCGGGCGCCCCGATTCGTACCAGCTTCGAATGACGGCCGGCAGCTGCGCCGAGTCGCGCGTGAGCGTCTCGACGCGGCGGTAGTCCTCGGGCTCGATCGCCTCGTGCGCGCGCATCGCATCCGCCGTCGCGCGGACGAGGAACCGGGCGTCACTCCAGTCGATCGGGACGTCTTCGAAGCGCAGGATTGGCTTGCCGCCCGCGAGCGCGGCATCCAGCGCCGCGCCTTCGAGGTTGATCGAAGGGAGCGGCACGCGCGCCTGCACGCGCCGCTGGAGCTGCAGCAGCGCGATCTGCAGATCGATCGCCGACCCCAGGTCGGGTTGGTCGTCCTTGAGGCGCCGCAGTTCGACGATCTCCCGCGGTTCGGCCCGCTGCGGGGGACCCGGGCGGTTCACGAGCGAATTGTATCAAGAAGCGTACGAAGAAAAGGGCCGGGCAACGCCCGGCCCCTTCCGTCTTCCTTCTTCCGTCTTCCGTCTTTTATCGTCCTAGAACGACCACCGCCCGCCGATGTTGATCTGGCGCGGACCCTGAATCGTGCCCGGCGTTTCGAACGGAAGCGAAACCGACCCTGTCTGCGTCGTCACGGACGTCGACGGCGCGCGCGTCAGGACGCTGATCACCCCGCCGCGGTTCGTCAAGTTCAGGATCTGTCCGTAGATCCCGATGCGGTTGTTCCCGGCGAAGGTGAACGTCTTCTCCAGCTGGAGGTCGAATTGCACCTCGTTGGGCAGCCGGCGCGAACCGCGCGGCTCGAGCAGCGGCCGCCGGTATGCGGACGAGAGTCCGGTCGTATTCAGCGTCGAGGACGAGAACTGCTGGAACGGGGTGTAGTTCCGCCCGCTCGCGACGAACAGATACGGGTTCAGCGACACGTCGATGACCGGGATCTGATACGACGCGAGCACTTTGAACTCGTGCCGGCGATCGTTCGTCAGATTCCCCTCGGCATTGACGAGGGCGAGGTTCGGGGTCTCGAACTGACGCGTGGCGACCTGCGCCCCGGACGTGTTGTCGACATTGCCCGTGGCCTTCGACAAGACGTACGAGATCTGCGATTGCCACCGGTCCGAGAGCCGCTTGCTCAGGACCACGAACAGCGCCTTGTACTTCCGGAACGGATCGGCGGTCCCTATCAGACCGCCGCCCGGATCCCGGTACTGAAAGCCGGCGACGTTCTGGATGACGTAGTTCTGGTTGGACGTCGTGCGGTTCACCCACCGGTACAGCGTCATCGGCGCGTTCGTCACCGAGTTGGTCACCGTCACCGGCGTCCAGCGCGCGTCCGGCGCGACCGAGTTCACGAAGTTCTTGTTCTCGCGGTAGACGCCGGTCACCGAGAGCCGCATGTTCCCCATGAGCACCCGTTCGAAGGCGGCGGTGGTTTCATCGACGCGCGGGTGCTTGATGCCGCTCGCGACCTTATAGAGCACCGCGGGGGTGTCGTCGACGATGGGCCCCAGCGAATAGTCCGGGTTGAACGCGTACGTGATGTAGTCGCTGACGCCCGGGACGGCGCGCGTGAACAACTGTGTCTGCGCCCCCTCGTAGTACCAGCCGTACGAGCCCCGCAGCACGGTCTTGTTGTCCCCGCCGACGTCGATCGCCACGCCGAGGCGCGGCGCCCAGTTGGCGCTGCTGTACACCTTGCCCACGCTGGGGGTGCCGTCGCCGTAGCCCTGGATCATGTCGCCGCGGACCCCGGCGTTCACCGTCACGCGGTTGTTCGCGTGCCACGAATCCTGCGCGAACACCGATTGCCGGAGGTTGTGCGCCGAGATGTCGTAGCCGTAGCTGTACGCGTAATACGGCTGGTTCGGGCCGTATTCGTAGAACACGACGCCGTTGTTGTAGCCGTAGCGGTCGCGCGTGCGGCTGCGCTCGAACTCCGCCCCGAACTTCAGGTCGTGGCGGCCGAACTTGTCGGCGTAGTGCGTCACGCTCGCGTTCACCTGATGGCGGCCGCGGTCGCCGTAGTAGAACCAGCCCTGCGATCCGGTGACGAGACCGGTGTCGACGTTGACGTGCTTCGACACCTTCGTCTCCGGATTCAGGTCGTAGAAGCCCCACCAGCCCGTGTACTTCACCTCGGCGAACGTGCTCGAGTTGAAGAGGTGACGGTACTGGGTGAGCCACACGTACTCCGGCGCGTCCTCGCGGTTCGTCAGCGAATCGTTCGCGATGAGCGACGAGACGCCGGGACGTCCGATGACGTTGTAGGCGTCGTACTGCAGGTGGCCGGTGAAATTGTTGTTCGCGTCCGGCTGCCACGTGAGCTTGAAGTTGAGGCGCGGGCTCACCTCGTGACGCCGCGTGACCGGGCCGCTCGGATCGGTCTCGAGCAGGAACCGCTGCGCGCTCGCGAAGAAGAACAGCTTGTTCGGCACGATCGGCCCGCCGATCTGCGTCGTGAGGTCGGCGTAGTTCTTCGTCTTCGCCGGATCCGCGAGGTTCGGGTTTTTCGCGGCGATGTCGGCCGGGACATTCCTGGAGGCCAGGCTGCTCTTCGAGCCCAGGAAATCGAACAGCCCCGAGAGGCGATTGCCGCCGGACTTCGTGATCGTGTTGATCACCGCGCCCGTGAAGCCGCCGTATTCCGCGGGGGCGCCGAGCCCCTGCGCCTGGACTTCTTCGACGATGTTGTAGTTGTAGAACGTCCATGCGGTGCCGCCGGACGGATCGCGCGTGTCGACGCCGTCGATCAGCAGCGCGTTGCCCGAGCTGCCTTCGCCGCCGTACGCCGACTGATTGTTGACGCCCGGCAGATAGTTGAGCAGCCCCGTCGCCGCGTTCAGGCGGCTGATCGGCGCGGAGTACAGCAGCGTCTGCGAGACGGTGTTCTCCGTGGCGCTGCTGCTGACGTCCACCAGCGGCGACTCGCCGACGACCGTAATGTTCTCGGATCGGCCGGCGACGCTGAGCGCGAGATCCATCGTCAGCGTCTTCCCCGGCGTGATGTCGAGATTCTTCTGCCCGGTGGGGCCGAAGCCGGAGAGATCCGCTGCGATGTCGTACGAGCCCGGCTCCAGCGCCGGAAAGCGATAGACGCCGTTGGCGTCGGTGACCTGGGTCTGGGCGCCCATCTTGCCGGTCAAGGTGACTGTTACACCCGGCAGGACCGCCCCCTGCTGATCCTTGATGGTGCCGGTGATCGACCCCGTCAAAGTCTGCGCGAAAGCGGGCGCCGCGACGAACGCTGCGAGCAGCAGCGCCGCGGCCGTCCTGAACCATCGTGGCATGCGTGTTCTCCTCGTTCCTTGGTTGTCACTCACGCGATATTCGTTCAGCGAATCGGCGATTTGACCGGCTTGCGGTCGTGATTCACCGACCAGATGGTGAAGCCGGCGCCGACGGCCATCAGCGTGATCGCGACCGCGCCGCGTTTCGAGTGCAGGAAACTGCCCGACTCCGCGCCGCCCGCGGGCTCCTGTCGATCGAGTCGGGCCTGGGTCGTGCCGGCTTTTTCGAGAAGGCTCTGCGTCGCCGCCGACAACCGCGTCAGCGACGGGGCCGCGCTTCCGCCTCCGGGCCCGGCGGCAAAGCAGGGCGTCACTCCGCCTATCCCTGCGCTCGCGACGAGCGCGCCGGCGGCCATTCGGGTGAAGTACCGTCTCACGTGCACCTCCTCCTTCTGCTCTCGAGCGATGAAATGGAGAGAGAGGGTAACGCGCGCGAGGCAGCAAGCGCGATGCCGCGGATGACACGCGCGGCCGGCCCGCCTAAGTTCACATGCTAGAATGACTAACCGTCGCTTCGCTCGGTGCCGCGCGTCCCAGGAATCCAATTAGTTGAATTGAAGAAGAATCGATCTGGATCGCACCCGCTGTCTTCGGCATCGGGCGTTTCCTCAACCGCGCGTCGCCGCACTCTGGTTCTCGCGATCGTCCTGATCGCCGGAGCGGCGCTTTGGGCGGTGCTCGCGCGGCCGCGGCACGTCAGATCGGGCTCGATCGATTTCGGATCGCTGCCGCGCGGCGTTGACCGCGGCGCGCTGAACCTCGTCGTCATCACGCTGGACACGACGCGCGCCGATCGGATTGGCGCGTACGGCTACCCGAACGCGGGCACGCCCGCCTTCGATCGGCTCGCGGACGAAGGGGTCCTCTTCGAGCACGCGAGCACCGCCGCGCCGCTCACCCTGCCGGCGCACTCCACGATCTTCACCGGCCGGTTTCCGCCCGAGCATGGCGTCCGCGACAACGGCGGGTTTTATTTGAACGAGAGCGAGCAGACGCTCGCCGAGACGCTGAAGGGGCGCGGGTATGCGACGGCGGGATTCGTCGCCGCGTACGTGCTGGACCGCAAGTGGGGCATCAACCAGGGGTTCGACACGTACTTCGACAACTTCGATCTGTCGAAGTACCGCGCGATTTCAATGGGCGCGATCCAGCGTCCCGGAAACGAGGTCGTCGACCGCGCGTTGCCGTGGATTCAGGAGCACGACGCGGCGCCGTTCTTCGCGTGGATTCACCTCTATGACGCGCACACGCCGTACGAGCCGCCGGAGCCGTACCGCGGGCGCTATCCGAATCAACCGTATCAGGGTGAGATTGCGTTCGCCGACGCGCAGGTCGGGCGCGTCGTGCAATCGCTCGAGACGCGCGGCCTGCTCGACCGCACCGTCATCGTGGTGATCGGCGATCACGGTGAGAGCCTCGACGAGCACGGCGAAGCGCAGCACGGCTTCTTCATCTACGAGAGCACGATGCGCGTGCCGCTCGTCGTGCACGCGCCGTTTTCGTCGATGCATCACCGCCGCGTGGCCGACCCGGTGCGGTCCGTTGACGTCATGCCGACCGTCCTCGATCTGCTCGGCGTGCCGAAGCCCAGCGTGACGATGGACGGCGAGAGTCTCGCGCCGCTGATGGCCGGGGCGCGAAGCGAGCTCGGGCTGGAAGCCTACGGCGAGGCCGTGTACCCGCTGCACCATTTCGGGTGGAGCGATCTGCGCGCGCTGCGTCAGGGACGCTACAAGTTGATTGCGGCGCCGCGACCCGAGCTGTACGACCTGCAGGAGGATCCCGCGGAGCAGAAGAACATTTTCGGGGATCGGCGGCCGCTCGGCGATCGGATGCTGGGACGTCTCGGCGAAATGGAGTCGCGGTTCGAGAAGGCTGGCGCTTCGAAGGGCCAGGCCAGCGAGGTCGATCCCGATGCTCGCGCGCGGCTCGCGGCGCTCGGCTACGTCGGATCGTTCGTGGCGACCGTCGGCCCGGACCAGTCGCGCGCCGGACTCGCGGATCCCAAGGACAAGGTTCGCCTCTTCAACCTGATCACGCACGCGCGGGACCTGACGAAGAGCGAGAACTCGTTCGCCGCGGTCGTTGGTTTGCTCGACGACGTCCTGCGGGAGGACCCGAAGGTCATCGATGCGTGGTTCATGCTCGGGAACACGTACGCGAAAGCGGGGAAGCACGAGCGGGCGATCGAGTATTTCAAGAACGCGCTCGCCCTGAAGCCGGACGACGACATGGCGGTCATCAACATGGCGAACGCCTACCGGCGGCTCGGGCGCGACGACGACGCGCTCGTCGGCTACCGGCGGTTTCTCGACCTCGACCCGAAGAACGCGCAGGTGCGCTACGAGATCGCGCAGATTCTGATCGACCGCGCGCAGTACGCCGAGGCGCGCGCCGAGCTGCAGCGGGCGCTCGAGCTGCAACCGTCGATGGCGGCGGCGCGGAACGCGCTCGGGGTCGTTGCGCTGAAACAAGGCGATCTGCGCGATGCGGAGGCGGAGATCCAGCGGGCGCTGAACGAGAAGCCCGACGTCGCGCTCGCGCATTTCAACCTCGCGCTGCTGGCCGAACAACGAGGCGATCTCCGCGCCGCGGCCGCCGAGTACCAGCGCGAGCTGGAGCTGCACGCGCAGAATTTCAAGGCCGCGTTCAATCTGGGCAAGCTGTACGAGCGCATGGGGGACGCGGCGTCGCAGGAGGCGGCCTACCGCTCCGCGATCGACATCAATCCGCAGTTCGGCGAGGGATATTTCTACCTCGCGAAGCTCTATCTCGATCAGGGCCGCCGCTTCGACGAGGCGGTCATGCTCGCGAAAAAAGGCCTGGACGTGGCGCCGCGCTCGCCGTACGCGCCGCTCGGGCACTACGTGCTGGCGGACGTCTACCATCGGCTGGGCCGTCATGGAGAAGCGGAGGCGGAAGCCGCGAAAGGAAGGGCGATGGACAGACGCTAAATGGCGAATGCTGAATGCCGAATGCCGATTACACGAAATGCTGAATGCTGAATGCCGATTACACCGAATGCCGAATGCTGAATGCCGATTACACGGAATGTTGAATGCCGAATGTCGATT
>QHWR01000176.1 GCA_003223835.1 Acidobacteriota bacterium
GATGGCGCTCGTCATCGCGAGCGACGGCACCACGCCGTCGCAGCAGCACGAACTCGCGCGCTGGATCGCCGACATGAAGAAGTGGCGACACTTCGAGAAGCGCTGGCACAACGAGCCGGCGCACGGCGTTTCCGGACGCATCGTCGAGCGGAAACCGCAGCCGGAACCTCCCGCGTGGGTCGCGCACGTCTGCGCGCAGATGACCGCGCGCGAAGTCGTCTCCGCGACGGGGCGCGTCGGCGAGGCGTGCCGGCTGCTCGCCGGCCTTTCCGAAGATCTCGCGGTCACCGAGATCGTGCAGCAAACGCAGGCGACGCAGGCCGACAAGGAACTTCCGACGAAAGGCACGTTCTTCTCGCGCATGCATCTCGACGGGTTGTGGAGCACGACGTCGAGCGACGTCCGCTACTACGGGCTGATCGGAACGCACATCAGCCTCGTCGACATCGGGCGCGTCCAGTTTTTCGGGCCTCCCGGCGTCATCCTGCTCAGCGTTCCCGACGGCTACGGGAGCCGCACGCTCCGCCCCGGCTACACGTGGGGCATGAGCGTGCGCCTCACCGATTTTCATTTTCCCGGGTCCGGGCTCGGAAAGAACGCGACGCTGTTCCTGAACGTGACGAAGTGCTGGACGGTCGGGCAAGGCTCGCTGGCGGGACCGAACGTGAGCGGCTTCGACATCGCCGGCTTCTCGATCGCGCCGCGGAAACGGCGTCACTAGGCTCACATCAATTTGCCTGCCGGACCGAGATCCAGATTCAGTTCGTCCGGCGAGATATCGAAGTCGCGCGCGAGATCCTGGATCGTCTCGTGGAGCCGCATCAGCGCGAGCCCGACGGACTCGGTCTCGTCGTCGGTCAGCGTTCCCGCCTCCATGCGGCGGATCGCCTGCCGCTCGAGGAGCTGACGGATCAACTCGACGAGCGTGAGCACCAGCTTCAGCACGGCGCGCCGCACTTCCTCCGGATCCGCATTCCATCGCGGCGGACGCGCCGCGCGCTGAATCCGGCCGCGGATCGAGTCGATCTCCCGCGCGGCGGAGGCGACGGCGACGGAAGCGCGGCGGCGACCGGAACGAGAGACACGGCGGCGTCCCTTCGACTCGCGCCGCTTCGATTCGCGCCGCTCGCTCAGGGCAGGCCGCTTCTTCACAGCAGCTCCGGCGTGAACGCGTAAGGAGGCCACGGGCCCGAGACCGTGAGGCGCGACATTCGCGGAGAATGCGGAAGACCCGCCGCAATGCGCCGATACGCCATCAACTGGCGCTTCGGCACGAGGTGATACAGGCTGTCGGGCATCGCCGCGGACGCCGGCTGAAAACGCTCCGCGACGACGAGTCGAGCGAAAGCGGTCCGCAGCGGACGCATGACAACCGGCAGCGCGCGCTGCTCCGCCGCCGCACGCCGGCGCAGGTAGTCGGTCCCGGATGTGGAGACCACGTCCGATGTCTCCGGCTCCTGCCTTCTCTTCTCAATGCTCGCGGGGCCCCACCCCCGCTCGCTCTCGCTCGGCGCCGCGCCTCCGGCGCGGTCCGCTCCGCCGCCTCGCCCGGGCCGCAGGCGCTCTTCTGCCCTCTGCCTTTTGCCCTCTGGCGTCGATTGAGAACGCCATGTCATCTGGACGCAGCCTCGGACGAGGGCGAGCGCGTCGAGCATCTCCTCGTCGCGTTCGCCAAGCGCCTCTTCAAGTTCTTCGAGCGTGACGAGCGTTCCGAAGCGGACAGGGAGGATCGCCGGCACTCGCGCCGCGAGGCGCTCGACGACGCGCGCGTGTTGCCGAAGCACGTCGAATTCCAGCGGTGGCACGTCCGCGCGGCGTTCCGCCATGACGGCTACCGCTCCGACCGGGTGCGAGACGACGGCGGAGGTGAAACCGCGACCGGCGGTCCGCGGAGGGCTGTCGACCAGCGCGAAGACGTACCAAGACATCAGCGGGGCTTGGCGGGCGGCGTTCCGCGGCGTTCGGCGTCGGCCTGCCGGCGGTCCTCGATGCCCGGCAGGACGCGATCCGCGGCACACAGCAGCGTCGAGAGGCGCAGGTAGACGAGATCCACGTTCGCGAGCGCGAGGATCACGTCCGCGTTGATGACGACGCCCTTGTTGAGGAGGTTGTCGATGACGTCGAGCAGCGTCGCCTCTTCCGCGTCGATGATGGAACCAATCTTCCGCCGTCGTCGCGGCAAGACGGCGCCGGCGACGGCGCGATGGACGGCGGCGGTCTGCGCGACCGGTGGAATCCGCGGGCGCGGCGGCTTGGTGACCGGCGGCGGCGGCTTGGGCGGCACCGTCGTGTGCGACGACCGTCGGGAAACCGTCGAACGCCGCCGCAGGTGCCCGGGCGGAAGCGGTCCGGAGCGTCGTTTCACGTCCGCGCCTCCTCCTGCACGAAGTTGTAGGCCGGCCACGGACCCGTCAGCATCATGTCGGCGCCGGCGGCGGCGCACGCGGACGCAAGCCGGCGCGCCTCCACCTTGAACCGCGCGCGCGCGGCGGCGGGAACGAGAAACGCCGCCTCGAGGATCGGCGGGTTGGTCCCCGGCTCGGATCGCGCTTCGCGCCGGCGGGCGTCGCGCGCGATGCGCCGCAGCCGCTTGAATGCCGCGTCGGCGCACTCCAGCGCACGGGCGCGGAGCTGCCGCGCCGCGTCTCGCGCATTCTTCCGCGCGGTCAGGAACGCGACGCCGCTCGAGGCCTGCACGGTGCCGGCGGCCCGCTTCGTCTTGCCGTGTCCCGGCTCGACCGGGGGTGGGAGGGATCGGGATCGGGTGACCCGGATGCCCCATTCCTCGCACCCGGCAATCCGTTTCAGCACGCGTTGCAGGGCGGCGCGCCGCCCCCGCACGTCTTCGATCGCACGATCGATCGACGAGAACATCGTGAAGAGTTTCATCGGAACGACGGTCGTGGCGGGCGCGGCGGCAAACCGCTCGACGACCGCTTCGTGCGCCACGGCGGCGTCGGACACCCAATCGAGATCGCGGAGCCGCGCGTCGAGATGCGGCGAACCGTAGACGTCGAGCGGCACCTGCGACGTGACGAGCCACAGCGACGGCGCGAGCGCGACGACGTCCGGCGCCGTCCCGTCCGGCACGCCGGGCGGCACCTTCGTCGCGGCCGGACGCCGCCGGGCGCGGACCACACAATAGAGATACGTCGCGTTGGCGCTCACGATGACCGGTCGATGCTTCGCCAGGCCGACGCCCATCGGGACAGCGCGGCCGCCCCGTGCGGCGGCGGCACTTCGGCCGGACTCACGATGATAGCGTAACCGGCGCGGCGGCCGAGCGCGGCGCGCAGCCGATCGATCTCTCGCGTTTCGACGCGACGCCGCGTCATGCAGCGCGCGCACGTGCCCTCTCCGATTGAATTGATGATGACGCCCGCCACGGCGATGCGGAGACGCCGGAGCGCCCGCTCGAGACGGATCGTCTCCTCGCGCGGCAGCGCCGCCGCGCGCGTGACGAGCACGAAGCGCGTGCCCGCCGGATCCTGCAGCATCGCCTGAAGCCGGCGAAGACGCCGCGAGAGGCCGACGAGCAGCTCCCCGAGCGCGCCGGCGCCGGCAATCGCCTGGTACTTCAACAGAATCGCCATCAACGCCCGCACCCAGTCGCGGAGCACGCCGGGTGTCTCGAGCAGCCGCAGCGCGTGGCCGGTCGGTGCCGTATCGGTGACGATCGTGTCGTACTCGGCCGCGCCGCCGGACGATTCAATCAGGCCCGCGACGTCCACGACCGCCATCACCTCGTCCATGCCCGGCGGCGCGAGGTCGATCAGGTCGCGGAACGCGTGGACGTCCGCGGTGTCGTCGGGATTTCCGCGCGTGATACCCGACACGACGGAATCGACCGATTCCAGGTAGCGCGCACGAAACGAATCGAGGCTGCGCGACGCGTTCACTTCGCACACGAAGAGGTTGCGCGGGCCGCCGGCCACGCGCGCGGGCTCGTCGCCGACGGCGCGGCCGAACGCGTCCGCCAGCGAAGGCGCCGGGTCGGTCGAGAGCAGCAGCACGCGGCGATCGCGGCGGGCAGCGGCAACCTGCAGCGCCCACGCGGCCGCGCAGGTCGATTTGCCGACGCCCCCTTTACCGCCGAAGAGTACCCATCGCGCGCCGTCCACGGGCAGCGCCTCGGCGCCGGCACGATGGCGCGCGACGGCAGGTTCGCCGCGTAGCCGCGACCGCAGCGCCGGCGCACGGCGGGGCGGGGTCCAGGGACGCCACGTTCGCGCGAACGCGCGAAGCGCGGCGACGCCTCGCGGCTCGGCGGACAGTTCTTCCGCGCCCAACAGACGAACGTGCGGGAATCGTCGCGTCATCGGCGCGACGGCTCGGGCTTCGAACCGCCGTCGAGCGTCGCACCAGCCGCACGGATCCGGCGGCGGCAACGTCACTCGGTTGATCAGCAGCTCGTTCACGAGGACGCCGGCACCGTCGAGCGCCCCGATCGCGTCGGCGGTCTCTTCGAGGGCCATCGGCTCCGGCAGCGCCACCCACACGATGCGCGTCGCTTGCCGATCCCGCAGACGCCCGGCCAGACGCTCTCCCTGCTCCCGCAGCTCCGCGATGAACGCGTCCGTCTCGTCGGTCGCGTAACTCCCGCGCAGCGCGCTCACGACCGCGCGATGGTGCGCCTGGAGCGTGTCGAGCAGTCCGGCGACGCGGCCGAGCAGCGCCGGCGAGGCGAGCAGACGCAGCGTATGTCCCGTCGGCGCCGTGTCGATGACGACGCGGCCGTACGACGAAGAAAGGCGTTCGACCTCGATGAGCCCGATGACTTCGTCGATGCCCGGCAGCGACAACTGCAGCAGGCGTCCGACATCCTCTTCGTCGAGGTAGCTGCCGCGGAGGGCGATGCGCGCCAGAAGCGGGCGGCGCGACCGCAGCCAACCGCCGAACGCCGACGCGGCGTCCACGTTCGCGGCGTGCAGCCGCGGCGCGCCGCGGACCGCGCCGGGCCGGCTCCGAACGCGCACGTCGAGCGCGTCACCGAGCGACGAGGCCGGATCCGTCGAGACGAGCAGTGTGGGGGAATCGCGTGCGGACTCGAGCGCGAGCGCCGCGGCACAGGTCGTCTTTCCGACGCCCCCCTTGCCGCAGACGAACTGCCAGGTGGTCACTCCTCGACGTCGATATCGACACCGGTGATCCGGTAGTCGCCTGGCGAAATGGCAGCCTCGCCGCCGCGCTGACGCTCCTTGATCTCGCGGATGCGCGCGACGATGTCCTCCTCGAAGACGGCGAACTCCTCCTCCGTCATTTCACCCAGCTCCACGCGCATCTGCGCCGCCAGGAGCTGCTCGCGCAGCGCGGTGTCGTCATTCAGCTCGGTCTCCGCCGCGGCCGCCACCTTGTCGAGCACGAACCGGATGCTGCCGATCAAGAGAGAGTCGAGGATGAACATCGCATCAATGCGCCCTCTCGAGCTTCAGCCGGATGTTGACGAAGTTGTAGGGCGGCCACGGGCCGGTGTACTTGAACGTCAGCTTCTCGTACTGCTGGCCGATTTCCTTGACGCGCGAGTCGAACGCCTGTTCCTTGTCGCGCGCGACGAGGAACGCCGCGTTCATGATCATCCGGTCGCCGATCGGCTTGTTCGATCGCGACGCGACCGAGACGTCGCGCAGCGCGTTGAAGATCCCGGCGACGTAGCGCTCGGACCGCGACTGCAGCGCCGCGTCGATCAGGCGGCCGTACTGCATGCGCGCGAAGTACGTCGAGCCCTTCTGCGAGCTGATCTCGCTCTTGAGGCGGCGGATGTCCTCGTCCTCGTCCTCGATCTCCCGGACAATCTGATCCCGGTCCCACAGGACCTTCAGACCGAACTCGAACTTGTCCTTCATCTTGCTCAGCACGTCGCTGAACGCGTCGTAGGCCGAGCGCAGCAGCTCGATGATGTCGTCGTGGGTCTTGAACACGGTCCCGAACGACATCGGGATGACGGTATGCTTCTGCATCACCGTTTCGTTGACGCGCTGGTGGGCGAGCACGTTCTCGCGCGTCGGGTCCTGCACGACCATCGGCGTGTTCGAGACGACCGCGGCGATGTCGCGGTAGTGCACCGTGTGGACGTCGGCCGGTTCCTGGCCGAGGCCGAGCGGGCCGAAGCTCAGGGGCTCCTCGGACCGCACGATGCAGTACACGTATTTGCCTTCGGAGTCCGGGCGCGGCGCGGCCGCCGGCGCGGGCACCTTGACCCGTTCGAGCTTGCCGCGCGGCGCGGCGACGGGACCGCCGCCGGCGCGATCCCGCCCGGCGGGAACCGCCGTCTTCCTGGCAAATTCCCGCTTCGTCGATTTGCTGGGCTTCTTCGCAGCAGTCTTGGCCATACGTCCCAACCTGCGGTTCAGGATGTTCGTCCCGTGGACCGCGACCCGCGGCCGTTTTTGTCGTCATCACGCAGTGCAAGCATACGGTTGATCTCGGCGACGAGCGCGTCCGGCAGGCACGGCTTCGTGACGAACGCGTCGCATCCCGCCTGCCGCGCCCCTTCCGCGTGCCCGGCGAGCGCGTGACCGGTCAGCGCGACAATCGGGATGTGCCGCGTGCGTTCGTCCGTCTTGAGCCGTCGCGTCGCTTCCCAGCCGTCCATCCGTGGCAGCGCCAGATCCATCAGGATGATGTCCGGCAGCAACTCCACCGTCTTGTCGATCGCTTCGATGCCGTTGGTCGCCTCCGCCACGTCGAAGCCCGAGAACTGCAAGTAGGCGGTGTAC
>QHWR01000185.1 GCA_003223835.1 Acidobacteriota bacterium
GACAACACGATCAGCTGATGCGGATCCTCGCGAAGAATCGAATAGAGGTTTTGGTATACCGCGTCCGCGGTGCCGAGGTACCAGTGCTCACCGACGCGTTTCTGCGGGTGCAGCACTTCGACGAACTCGCCAAGCTCCTCCGCGACGACATTCCAGCCCATGCGGAGATGGCGGGTGAGGGACAACGATTTGTACTGCAGCGCGATGAAGATCTTCCGCAGGCCCGAGTTGATGCAGTTGCTGAGCGTGAAGTCGATGATGCGGTACGGGCCGCCGAAATAGACGGCGGGCTTCGCGCGCTCCCGGGTCAGCGGATACAGCCGCTCGCCGACGCCGCCCGCCAGCACCATGACGAGGACATCATCCAGCAAGGCGACGCCCCCTCAACGTTTCAGGACGACCCGCGCCGGCGCGCCGTCGGCGCCGGCGATGCGCAGCGGCAGGCAGTACATCTCGTACACGCCCGGCTCCGCGTCCGACAGGTTCAGCCCTTCGATGATGACGACGCCATTGCCGAGCAGCGCATGGTGCGCCGGAGCGCCGGGCTTCTTGAACTGTTCGACCGACAGGTAATCGACACCCACGACCTTGACGCCCTGATCGACGAGATACCTCGCCGCCGCTTCGGTCACGTACGTGTAGTCCTGATGGAACACCGGCGAGTTCCACAACGCCGAATTCGGCGTGCGCAGCAGCACGCGCAAGTCTTCGCGCAGCCCCGCGGCCGAGAGGTGTTCCTCGGTGATGCCGCCGCGGTACGGCAGGTCGATGACACGGGTCCGGCCGACGAGCAGGTCGAGCGGCAGCGAGTCGACGCCGGGACGGTCGTCGAAGAAGTGCTTCGGCGCGTCGACGTGGGTGCCCGTGTGGCTGCCCATGTCGAGCCGCGATACGTTGGCGGTGGCCCCCCGCGCGATCTGCAGAACCGGCTGGATACTGACGTCGGGGTTTCCCGGATAGACGGGCATGCCGGACGTGAGCAGGACGCTCACATCCAGCAGGCGGGACGCGCGCGGCATAGAAGGGCGATGATATCGGTTTCAGTGGTCAGCTTCCAGCTTCCAGCCGTCTGGCTCGGCGCACCCGGGTTCAGCTGGGACCTGGAAGCTGGCAGCTGTTTAGTGGCACTTGCCCGCCATTTGCCTTATGATCGAACGGATAAGTCAGGATTTTCAGGCCCTTTGCGGGCGGACGCGGGAGTCAGGTTGATGTCGTTCAGGCGTGGGCTCGGCTGGAGCGCGGTGGCCCTGACGGTGGCCGCCGTCCTCGCTGGCGGAGCGGCCGTGGCGGCTCCGCTGCCGGCGTCGATGCGCGCGTCCGGCCAGGCACCCAAGCAGCCCGCGAAGCCGGGTCCCTCGTCAAATACGCCGACGACGCGATGACCGGCCAGCCGTTGCCGGCGGACGTGCCGTTGCAGTTCCAGCCCGACTTTCTGAAGGCGCAGGAGAACCGCACGTACGTGCCGTTCATCCTCACGGTCGACGCGTCGAAGCTGACGAGCCCCTCCGTCGCGCTGTACATCCGCGTCGCCGCGAAAGGAACGACGGCGCCGACGCCACCTCCCGCTCCGGCGTCCGAGAAGGACAAGAAAGACAAGAGAGACAAAGACAAGAAGGCGGACGCCAAGGACGTGCCGTCGATGCCGACGAACTACGCGTTCGAGGACGTTCACTACCTCGAGGTCGCGCCCGCCGCGGCGGGGCAACCCGCGCGCGTCAGCCGCGCGTTCGCGGTGCCGGCCGGCGACTACGACGTGTATCTCGTCCTGCGCGAGCGGAACCCGCCGCCGAGCGCGGCGCCGAAGGCGTCCGTGTTGAAGCAGACGGTCACGGTCCCGAACTTCTGGACGAACGATTTGACGACGAGCAGCGTCATCCTCGCCGATCGCGTGGACACGCTGAGCGCGCCGCTCTCGAGAGAGCAGCAGATCGAGCATCCGTACGCGATCGGCCAGTCCGACATCCAGGTCGCCGCCGACGCGAAGTTCCGCAAGAGCGAAGAGCTGTCGGTCGTCTTCCTCATTTACAACCCGGCGATCGGAAGCGACAAGTCGTTCAATCTTCAGGTGGATTACGCGTTCTATCGCAGGACGCCCGACGGCGAGAAGTACTTCAACCGCACCGAGCCGCAGAAGTTCACGCCCGCCGTCCTCGGACCCCAGGTCGATCTGTCGGCAGGTCATCAGCTCGTCGCCGGCCAGGCCGTGCCGCTGGCCGGATTTCCCGAAGGGGACTATCGTCTCGAGATCAAGGTGACGGATTTGGTTTCCGGCCAATCCCTCACACGCGACGTGGCGTTCACGGTCACCTCGTAGACCGCGGCGTGATGAAGCAGAAGAGGACAGCATGCGACGCCTCAACCCGGTCGTAGCAGCGGCGGCTGTCGTCGGGATGACGAGCGCGCTGGCGTACGCGCAGACGCCGGTGCACCAGAGGATCGACCGGCCCGTCGTGCAGACGGCGCGGATGATGTTCGGGAGCATCGAGGGCACCGTCAGCGACGAACGCGGCGGCCCGCTTGCGGGCGCGATGGTCTCCGTGCTCGGCGCGCGCACCGCGATGGCCGTCACGGACGTCCACGGCCGCTTCGTCGTCAACGAGCTGCCGGTCGGCGAGTACGTCCTCAGCGTCCACCTCCCGGGATTCATCTCCTCGCCGCGTGAACTGATTCGGGTCGGCGCGACGAACCCCGTCGTGCGCGCGCTCCAGATGCGCCGCGCCGCCGGCGAAACGCTGACGACGCGCCCGATTCTCGCCGCGGGATTCGATCTTCCCGGTGGCGGCGACACGGTCGCGACCGCCGACCCCGCGGGCACCGAGGATCATCCGCACGGCGAAACCGCGTGGCGCCTCCGTCACCTGAAGCGCAGCGTGCTCAAGGATGAAGCGGGCAACGTCATCGCCGTCACCGAGGCGTTCACCCCGGAGCCGGCCAACGCGTCGATCCTCGGGCGCGCGTTCGACGGCGCCGTCGGCCTCGCATCGTCGCTGTTCGATCTGCCGTTCTCGGGCGAGGTGAACCTGCTGACGACGTCGGCGTTCGCGCCCGGGCAGCTGTTCACCGGCGACTTCCTGCCGCGCGGCGTGGCGTACGTCTCCATCGGCGCGCCGCTCGCGAGCGGTCAGTGGACGGTTCGCGCGGCGATGAGCCAGGCGAACCTCGCGTCCTGGATCGTCGCCGGGTCGTACGCATCGAAGCGGGCGTCGACGAGCCACGACTATCATCTCGGCGTCTCGTACAGTACGCAGCAATACCAGGGAGGGAATCCCGGCGCCCTGTTCGGCGTCGGAAGCGGCAGCCGCAGCGTCGGCGAGGTGTACGGCGACGATCGCTGGCGCCTGTTCTCGAACGTGAGCCTGAACTACGGCGCCCGCTACGGCCGGTACGACTACCTGCGGCAGCACGGGCTGTTGAGCCCGCACGCCGGCATCAGCGTGAAGACGTTCCACAACACGCGCGTCAGCGTCGGCGTCTCGCAGCGCATGCTCGCGCCGGGCAACGAGGAATTCCTCGCGCCGTCGAGCGTGGGACCGTGGCTGCCGCCCGAGCGCACCTTTGCGCCGCTCGCGGGCCAGGACCTGCGCGTCGAGCGCGGACGGTTCCTCGACATCGACGTCGAACACGAATTCGAAGGGACGTACGTACTCGGGGTCCGCCGGTTCTTCCAGAGCGTTGACGAGCAGCTCATTACGCTCTTCGGTCTGCCGATCCCCGGCAGCCCGCAGACGGCGGGTCATTACTCGGTCGCGAGCGCCGGCGACGTCGACGCGAGCGGCTGGGCGGTGCGGGTGAGCACGCCGCCCGGACAGCGCGTGCACGGCTCGCTCGACTACAGCATCACCCGCGCCGAATGGACGTCGCGCGGCGACATGGGCGCCGTCGCCGTCTGGGCGCCCGCGGCGATCCGGCCGCGCGTCGAGGATATCCACGACCTGACGACGACCGTCGAAACGGAAATCCCGGAGACCGCCACGCGCGTGTTCATGTTGTATCGCGTCGATTCCGGTTTCACGCGCGCGCCCAACGACACGCGGCCCGCCTTCGACGGACGCTTCGACGTGCAGGTCAATCAGGCCCTCCCGTTCATGCCGATCAACGGAACGAAGTGGGAAGTCCTCGTGGGGGTTCGCAACTTGTTCCGCGATCCGGAGCATTTCGGATCCGTCTACGACGAACTGCTCGTGGTCCGGCCGCCGAAGCGGCTCGTGGGCGGCGTGCTGGTCCGGTTCTGACCCCTTCATCTTTTTGAATCCAAAGTCCGAAGGGTTGGAAAGGGAACGCGTGTGGGGCGCGTCCTCAGACCGTAAGTACCTCTATGTCAGTAGTTTGTTGAGAGAAACGAAGCGCCGTTCGCGGAATGCGCTTTGCTTCGAGTTGCTGAGCGCATCCGGACACTCATGAACCGACCAGGGCAGCGGAATCCGTGGACGACCTTGATGGCGCATCTGGCCGTCGTGGTCGTGCTCCTGTGCCTGGGCGCGGCGAACCTGACCCAGCGCGCGACGTGGAGCGAGCTGGAGGACGGCGTCCTCTGGAAGATGAACGGCGCCGACGTCGTCGCCGCCGAAATCGCGCCCGATACCGCGGCCCGGCGCGCCGGCGTGCAGGCGGGCGACATCCTGCTCGCGATCGATCGCCAGCCGGTCAACCGGATCGACGACGTGACCGCGGCGTTGCACGCGAGCGTCGCAGGACGGACGCTGCATTACACGCTGCTGCGCGAGCGATCGCGGCAGATGATCGACATCGCCGTCGCGCCAATCCCCGGCGGTCCCTTCGGACTCTACGTCGCGCTCGCCGGCGTCGGCATCTTCTCGCTGCTGGTGGGCGCCTCGGTGCGGATGCGCCGCCCCGATCATCAAACGACGCTGCATTTCTTCTGGCTGACGGTCGCGTTCTTCGGCGTGCTGTGTTTTTCGTTCAGCGGGAAGCTCGACACGCTCGACTGGATCTTCTACTGGGGCGACGTCGCGGGCATGCTGCTCCTGCCGCCGCTCTTCCTGCACTTCGCGCTGGTCTTTCCCGATCGTCCGGACGCCTGGGTACGGAGCGACGCGGGCCGCACCCTGCTGCCGCTGATTTACCTGCCGGCGCTGCTGCTCGGCGGCGCGCAGGTGGCGAGCATCGTGAGCGGCGCGGCGCACGCCGACGTGCTGACGCGGGTGATTCCGTTCGTCGAGCGCGGCCAGTTGATCTACCTCGCCGTCAGCCTCGTGCACGGCATGGCGATCATGATGCGGGCGCTGCGCCGCGTCCGGTCCGTGACGGCGCGCCGCCAGCTTCGCTGGATCGTGTGGGGCACGGTGCTGGGCGCGATGCCCTTCGCGTTCGGCTACGCGCTCCCCTGGAGCGCCGGCTTCCCGCCGGTTCCGGGCTTCGAATACAGCGCGGTCCTCCTCGGGTTGATTCCCCTCGCGTTCGCGTCGGCCATCGTGCGCTACCGGCTGATGGACGTCGAGGTGATCATCAAGCGCGGGCTCGTCTACGCCGCCGCGATCGCCGCGTTCGCGGCGATTTTCGCGGTGTTCCTGCGGGTCACCGGCGCGGTCTTCCTTGAGCAGTCCGACGTGCGCAATCCGATCGTCGCGTTCCTCGCGGCGCTCGTCGTGGCGCTCCTGTCGCGGCCCGTCATCGCGGCGATCCAGAACGCTCTCGACCGCGTGTACTACCGCGATCGCTACGACTACCGCCGCGCGCTCGTCGGCTTCGCGCGCGACCTCAACAGCGACCTGGATCTCGCGCGGCTCAGCGAGCGTCTCGTGCACCGCGTCACCGAGACGCTGCTCGTGGATCGCATGGCGCTGATGCTGGCCCCGATTTCGCCGGCGGGCGACGATCATGGGTTCGTCACGATCGCTCACGCGGGGTTCGCCGATCAGCCGCCGCGCCTGCCGCGGACGTCCGAAGTAGGCACGCGGCTGATCTCGGGGCACACGTTGGCGCTCGACGACAACCTGTCGCTGCGCCGTCTCGACGCGCGCGAGGTGGACTTCTGGCGCGACGCGGGCATCCACTACTTCGTGCCGTGCGTCTCCAAGGACGGGACGATTGCGGTGATGGCGCTCGGACGCAAGGCGAGCGCGGAGCCGCTCAGCAGCGAGGACATGGCGCTGCTGTCCGCGGTCGCCGCCCAGGCCGCGACGGCGCTCGAGAACGGCCGTCTGTACCGCCAGCTTCGGACGAAGGCGGAGGAACTGGATCGCCTCCGTGAGTTCAGCGACAACATCCTCGAGTCGCTGAACGACGGCCTCGCGGTGCTCGATCGCGAGGACCGCGTCGTCCGATGGAACCGGCAGCTCGAGGAGCTGTACGGCGTGCGCCACGAGGACGCCGCCGGGCGCCGGTTCGCCGAGCTGTTCGACGGCGGCGTCGCGCACATGCTTCGAACGTCGCCGAAGGAATCCACCGAAGGGGCGGCGTTCTATCGCGTTCCCCTCACGACGCGCCACGATCCGCCGCGGCGCCTCCTCGTCAACCTCGCGACGACGCCGCTGCGCGACGCGGACGGCGCGGTCGCGGGCACGATCGTCCTGGTCGAGGACATTTCCACGCGCGTGCAGCTCGAGGAGCAGCTGCAGATTTCGGAGAAGATGGCGTCCATCGGCCTTCTCGCGGCGGGGGTCGCGCACGAGGTCAACACGCCGCTCACCGGCATCTCGAGCTTCACCCAGATGCTGCTCGACGGCGCGGCCCCCGACGATCCCCGGACGAAGGTGCTCGAGAAGATCGAGCGGCAGACGTTCCGCGCGGCCAAGATCGTCAACGGCCTGCTCAACCTCGCGCGCCCGGCGCAGGTGGAGAGCGGCGCCGTGGACGTCAACGTCGTCGTCAACGACGTGCTCGCGCTGCTCGATCATCAGTTCCGCACCGGAAAGATTCAGGTCCGGAAGGAGCTGGTGCAGAACGCGCCGATCGTTCAGGGGATCGAGTACAAGCTGCAGCAGGTCTTCCTCAACCTGTTCCTGAACGCGCGGGACGCCATGCCGAAAGGCGGATGGCTCTCGGTCGTGACGCGCGCGGAGGGCGGCGACGTCGTCGTCGAAATCGCGGACACGGGGCTCGGGATTCCTCCGGAGCAGCTGTCGCGCATCTACGATCCGTTCTTCACGACGAAAGCGCTGGGCAAGGGAACAGGACTGGGCCTTTCGATCACCTACGGCATCGTCCAGGAACACGGCGGCACGATTACCTGCGACAGCGCGGTGGGGCAGGGCACGCGGTTCGCGCTGCGGCTGCCGCTCTCGGCCGCCGCGCCGCGCGCCGCGGAACGTTAACGTCGGGTCGTTACGCGAAAGAATCATATGAATCGCAACGGAACGGTGCTGGTCGTCGACGACGAGGAAATCATGCGGGAGATCCTCGAGGCGCTCCTCACGCGCGAGGACTACGACGTGCGGCTCGCGACGACCGCGCAGGAGGGCCTCGACCTTGCCCGGTCCATGCCGTTCGACGCGGCGATCGTCGACGTCATGCTGCCCGGGATGGACGGCATCACCGCGCTCGACGAGTTCAAGAAGATCGACGACGACCTGCCGGTGCTGATGATCACGGCGTTCGCCTCGGTCGAGAACGCGATCGCGGCGATGAAGCGCGGGGCGTTCGACTACATCACGAAGCCGTTCAAGAACGACGAGGTGCTGGTCGTGCTGCGCAACGCGCTCGCGCAGCGGCGGCTCGTCGCGGAGAACCGCGCGCTCCGCCAAAACCTGCAGGCGCACGCGAACCATTTCGGCGACATCATCGGCAAGAGCTCGCGCATGCGTCAGGTGTTCGACCTGATCATCCAGGCGGCGCCGAGCCGGACGACGATTCTCATCGCGGGGGAGAGCGGCACCGGCAAAGAGCTCGTGGCCAGGTCGCTCCATCAGAATTCGTCGCGGTCCGACCGCGCGTTCATCACCGTCAACTCCGGCAAC
>QHWR01000186.1 GCA_003223835.1 Acidobacteriota bacterium
CAAGACGTGGGTCGCCGAGGGAGAAGTCCTCGACTACCGCCGCCGGACGACGACGCTGACCGAAGTTGCCGCCTGGGGCGATGGCCAGGCGAACCTGACGGGCGACGGCGAGCCCGAGCGCGTGCCGGTCGGCTACGTCAGCGCGAACGTGTTCTCGACGCTCGGCGTCGCGCCCCTTCGCGGACGCAGCTTCACCGCGCAGGAGGACGTGCCCCGCGGTCCCAACCTCGCGATGATCGGCTACGGCCTCTGGCAGCGCCGCTACGCCGGCGATCCCGCCATCGTCGGCCGCTCGATTCAGATCAACGGCGCGCCGTTCGAGGTGATCGGGATCATGCCCGCGGACTTCGCGCTGCCGACGGACTTCGCGAACCCGAGTCCCACCGTGGTGTGGCTGCCGCTGCAGATCGATCCGGCGAGCACGGACCATGGGTCGCACGGCCTCTACGCGGCCGGCCGGTTGAAGCCCGGCGTCACGGTCGCGCAGGCCCGCGAAGACATCCATCGGATCGCGCAGGCGATGACGGCTGAGGGACTCTATCCTCCACAGATGCAGTTCGACACGGTTGTCCTGTCCCTGCACGACGAGGTGGTCGGCGGCGTGCGCCGATCGGTGTGGCTGCTGTTTGGCGCGGTCGCGTTTCTCCTGCTGATCGCGTGCGCGAACGTCGCGAACCTGCTGCTCGCACGCGCCGAGGCGCGGCAGCGCGAGATCGCCGTGCGGTCCGCGCTCGGCGCCGGGCGAGCGCGTCTCACGCGTCAGCTGCTGACCGAAAGCCTGGTGCTCGCCGCGGCGAGCGGCGCGGTCGGGCTCGCGCTGGCGTGGGCGGGCGTTCGAGTGCTCGGCTGGTGGAATCCGGCGAACATCCCGCGCGTCGGCGACACGGAGGTGGATGCGCGCGTCCTCGCCTTCACCGCCCTTCTCGCCGTCGTGACGACGGTCGTGTTCAGCCTCGCGCCCGCCGTACGCGCGTGGAAGGTGGACCTCGCCGAATCGATGAAGGAAGGATCCGCGAACAGCACGACGGGGAGCGGCCGCCAGCGGTTTCGCAATCTTCTCGTCGTCGCCGAGATGGCGCTCGCGGTCGTCCTGCTCGTGGGCGCCGGCCTGATGCTCCGGACGCTGTGGTCGCTGCAGCGCATCGATCTCGGATTCAACCCATCGGGCGTGCTGACGCTTCGGGTCTCGCTCCCGGAGGCGAGCTATCGCTCGCCGGAACAGGTCGTCGCGTTCTATCGGCGTCTGCTCGAGCGCGTCCGGTCGCTGCCCGGTGTGATCGGCGCGGGCGCGATCCGCGCGCTGCCGCTCGGCTCGACGATCGGCGATTACTGGTTGAACGTGGACGGTTACGTGCCGCCGCCCGCCACGAACGCGAAGGGGGACTGGGAGATCGTCACCGACGGCTACGTTGAAGCGATGGGGGAACAGATCGTCCGCGGCCGAACGATCGCCGCGTCCGACGCATCGGATAGTCAGCTCGTCGCGTTGATCAACGAGGAGATGGTGCGGCGGTATTGGGCCGGGCGTGATCCGCTCGGAGGGCGCTTCCAGATCGGCGGCGGCCGCCGCAACCAGCGGCCCTGGGTGACCGTCGTCGGCGTCGTGCGCAACGTGCGTCACAACGGCATCACGGACGTCGTGAAGGAGAAGTTCTACGTGCCGCACACGCAGTGGCACAAGTCCGTCGGACTCCCGGTGCGCGGCATGACGCTCGTGATCCGCGACGGCGACAACCCCGCGACGCTCGTGCCCGCGGTGCGCGCGGCGGTGCGTCAGATCGATCCGGCGCTGCCGGTCGCCGACGTTCGTTCGATGACGGACGTCGTCGGCGCGGCGCTGTCGACGCCGCGCTTCACGAGTCTCCTCCTCGCGATGTTCGCGGCGCTCGCGCTGACGCTCTCGGCCGTGGGCATTTACGGCGTGCTCTCGTACCTGGTCAACAGGCGAACGCGCGAGATTGGGATCCGCGTCGCGATTGGCGCGGACCGCGGACGCGTGCTCCGCATGGTGTTGGCGAGCGGGCTAAGGCTGTCGCTGGCCGGCATCGCGATCGGGATCGTGGCGGCCATTTCGCTCGCGCAGGTCATGCGCGGATTGCTCCACGGCGTGACGCCGGCGGACCCGGCGACCTACGCCGCCGTCGCCGCCGGCCTCTGTGCCGTCGCGCTCATCGCGAGCCTCGTTCCCGCCCTGCGCGCGACGCGCGTGGACCCGGTGGTGGCGTTGAAAACGGAGTAGACAATTACTTTTGCAGCTCCATCGTCATCGTGGCGCCGTTCATCTGCGGCAACACCGCCACGACTTTGACGACGCGGCGCGGATCCTTCGCGATCCAGTGCGTCGCGGTCGGCCCGCCGCTCGTGGCGACCTCGACCTTGAACGCATCGAACGTGCCGGCGGGGACGGTCACCTTCTCGCTCCCGAGGACTTTGAGCTGCACGGGCCTGACCTGCTGCGCCTGCGCATCGAAGTTACGGAACGTCGTCGAGTAGCCTTCCGCGAGCGGCAGCGTCGCGACGACGTCGGTCGCGCCGGGGCCATCGGCGAACAATTCGCCGCCGGCGTCGATCGCGATCGGGCGCGCCTGCCCGTTCATCTTCATCTCCCCCTTGACCTTGCCGTCCCGGCTCTCGAAGTCAACCGACACGGGGCCCTGCGTGATCGAACGCTTGCGGAGGACGAGGGTGCCTTTCTCGAGCACGCCGCGATCGACGGCCGGGCCCATCGGCGTCGTCATCGTCTCCGTGACGACCCAGTTGCCCCCCTCCTCTTTGATCTCGCTCGTCGTGGCGAGGTCGATCTTCTGGCCGGCCACTTCGATGCGGACCGCGTAGTTCGCCGTCCCGGCGTGGAGTTCCGTCGCCGGCTTCGGCACGCCGACGGCCGCGGGATCGATCTTCTTTGTCAGCGTCACGGTTTTGGGATCCACCGTGAGCACCTTGAGCCGCTCCGACACCTCGGGACCGAGGTACTCCTGATACCGGCCCTTCAGGTGACCCGACAGGAATTTCTCCGCGGCGGCGAACGTCGCGAGGTTGTTGATCGGCCTCGCGAACCCGTGGCCTTCGTCGGGCGCGAGGATGTATTCGACCGGGAACCCGCGATCGCGAAGCGCGATGACGATCTGCTCGGACTCGGCGCGGTTGACGCGAGGGTCGTTGGCCCCCTGAATCACCATCAGCGGCGTCCTGATCTTCGCGGCCGCCGAGAGCGGCGACTGCCGTTCGAGCTGGACCTTGCCTTCGGGCGTCGACGGATCGCCCATGCGCTCGTAGAAAATCTTCCGTCCCGCTTCCCAGTACGGCGGGATCGAATTGAGCAGCGTGATCAGGTTCGACGGCCCGACGATGGAGACGGCGGCGGCGTACAGGTCCGGCGTGAACGCCACGCCCGCGAGCGTCGCGTATCCGCCGTAGGATCCGCCGAGGATCCCGACCCGCCTGGGATCGACGGTGCCCTGCGCGACGAGGTACTTGACGCCCCACGTCAGGTCGTCCTGCATCTTGTCGCCCCATTGTTTGTTGCCCGCGTCGAGAAACTTCTTGCCGTACCCGGTGGACCCGCGGAAGTTCGGCTGAAGGACCGCGTAGCCGCGATTCGCGAGAAACTGCGCCAGCCCGCTGTATCCCCACACATCGCGCGCCCACGGGCCGCCGTGCGGCAGCACGATCAGCGGAAGCCCCTTCGGCGCGACCCCCTTCGGAACGGTGAGGTACGCGGGAATCTCGAGGCCGTCGGACGATTTGTAGTGGATGGGCGTCATGTGCGCGAGCGATTCGCGCGGCAGCTTTTCGCGGATCCGGTATTGCTGCGTCAACTGCTTCGATTGCCGATCGAACACATACGTCGTGCCGGGATCCACGTCCGAGCGCGCGCTGACGATGAACAGACGCTCGTCTTTCGTGGACGACCCGAACGCGAGGTCCTTGCCGGGCAGCGTCTGTTGGAGCAGCGCGTAGTCCGCCTCGAACGCCTTGTCCTTCCAGATATAACGCGGCTTGTCGTCGACGTAGATGGTCGCGATCAGCTCATCGCTGACGTCGGAAAACAGCACGTCTCCGAGATCGACACGATTCTGCGGGTCCGATTCGACGAGCTGTTCGGCGCCGGTCTGCGGGTCGAACAGCGTGAGGCGGACGAGGTCCACGCCCTTGTTCGTTTCCATGTAGACACGGCGGCCGTCCTTCGCGAAGTGACTCGGCCCGCAGGACTCGAAGACGTTGCACGAATACACTTTCGTGAAGCCGTTGTCGTCGACGCGCATCACCTCGGTGTCGCCGTTCTCGTCGACGCGCGTCGCGAGCCGCAGCTTGTCCGCGAGGTCGAACTGCCACGCGACCACTCGTTCGGTGTTCTTGCGGACGAGCGTGCGCTCGCCGCTCGAGATGCGAATCTTGTACAGGTCGTGCCACGCTTTGTCGCGGTCGTTGAGGCCGACGTAGATCGCGTCGGGGTCGCTCTTCGGCACGAGGAAGATTTGCGCCCGTACGCCCTTGACGTCGGTGATGTTGCGCGCGGCGGGCACGTCGCTCCCGGCTGCGGGGGTGTCGGACGGCCGGACGGCATAGACGTTGAAGTTCTCGTCGCCGGCCGCGTCCTGCGAGTACAGAATGTATTTCGCGTCGCGGCTCCAGAAGTACGCCGAGATCGGCCGTTTCGTATCGGCGGTGATCGGGCGGGCCTTGTCGAACGGCTCCGCGGCCCCCTTGACCCAGATGTTGCGCGTGCCCTTGAACGGCTTGAGGAACGCGATGAACTGGCCGTCGGGCGAAATCTGCGCGCCGGCGATTTCGGGGTCGCCGAAAAACAGGTCGCGATCGATGATCGGCGGAAGTCCGCCGTCGGTGCCGGCAGCCGGCGCCTGAGCGGACAGCAGCCGGACGGACGCGAGAGAGATGGCCAGCGCGATCAATACCACGGCGGCCCGAGTGGTCACTGAACGGAGACTCTTCACCATGAGCGGCTCCTGCGTAAATCTCGAGGGAGGGGAGATCCTATCACCGGCGGATTCCCATTGACCGATCGACTGCTGACGCCGCGCTTTTTCGTGATGTGCGGCTTCACCTTCACCGTTTTCCTGTCCGCGTTCCAACTCTTCCCGACAGCGCCGTTCCGGATCCTGTCGCTCGGGGGCAGCACGTTCGCGTCGGGGCTGTTTCTCGGGTTCCTGACGTACGCGTCCGCGTTCTCGGCGCCCGCGACCGGCGCGCTCGCGGATCGGCTCGGATCGCGGACGATCCTGCTCGCCTCCAGCATCGCGCTCGCGTGCTTCTCGCTGGCCTACGCGGTGTTGACGGACTATCACGTCGTCCTGGCGCTCGTGATCGTCCATGGCGTGTTCTGGTCCGGCCTCCTGTCCGCGTCGGCCGCCTACCTCACGAACATGCTGCCGGCGCGGCGCCGCGCCGAAGGGATCGCGTACTGGGGCTTGTCGTCGGTCGCCGCGATCTCCGTCGCGCCGTTCATCGGCTTCTGGGTCTTTCATTTCGGCTGGACGACGATGTGCGTCGAAGCAGCGGCGTTGAACGTCGTGATGGCGTTGATCGCGGCGCGGCTGCCGGCGGCGTCGCGGCAGACGCGCGCGCAGGCGCATCAGGGGCGCGGACTTCTCGAGTGGCGGATTCTGGTGGTATCGCTCGCGCTGTTCATGTACTCGTTCGGCTACGGCGGGACGACGAGTTTCACGGCGCTCTACGCGGACGCCTCGGGCGTGTCTCCGAAAGGCATCTACCTGACCGCGCTTGCCGTCGTCGTTCTGATCACGCGCCCCCTATCCGGCCGGCTGGGCGATCGCTATGGGTACCGTCGCGTCCTCGTGCCGTGCTTCATCCTGATCACGATCGGGCTGGCCTGCCTCGTGATGGGCGGCAGCCTTCGGTGGCTGCTGACGTCGGCGGCGATCTTCGGCGTCGGGTTCGGCACCGCCTATCCCGTGTTCGTCGCATACGTGATGCAGCACGTCGGCCCGGATCGGCGCGGCGCGGCGTTCGGCGCGATCCTCGCCGCGTTCGACACGGGCGTCGGCACCGGGTCCGCGACGATGGGCTGGATCATCCAGCACTATGGGTTCGCCGCCGCGTTCGGCGCCGCGGCCGCGTTGTCCGCGCTGGCGATCCCGTACTTTTTGGTCGCCGAGCGGCTGCTGCCACGGACCGGCACGGCCGGTGATAGCCACGGACGCGCACAGACCGGCTAAATACAAGGGCCGCGGATCACACGGACGTCTACGGACCGACGAACAACTCCAGTGGCCACGGATGATACGGATGTCCACGGACCGACGACAACTCCAGTCGGCCACGGATGACACGGATGTCCACGGACCGACGAGCAACTCCAGTGGCCACGGATGACACGGATGTCCACGGACCGACGAACAACTCCAGTGGCCACGGATGACACGGACGGGCACGGACCCAGGAACGCAGTTGCAACTAGCCATAGATCACGCAGAAGACTCGGGACGTTCGGGCCGGCGACCAGCACGAGCGCGACGGAAACGGTCTGCGTTAGCTACGACATGATCTGACGGACGTCAGGAGGAACGATGACGACT
>QHWR01000038.1 GCA_003223835.1 Acidobacteriota bacterium
TCGACGACGTACCGCAACCGGAGGCCGAGCCCCTCGCCTTCGCCGAACACTTCCTCGATCCGCCGCGGCTGGTAATTGAGGCTCAGGATCGCTTCGTCGATCTCCGGCACCTGCTTGAGCAGATCGATCTGATAGTAGAGAAACGGCCGGTTGAAAATCGGCACGATCGGCTTCGGCGTGTGCACGGTCAGAGGCCGGAGCCGCGTCCCTTTCCCACCGGCCAGCAGAATCGCTTTCATGACAAACGATGATTGTATCGCTGAATCGCTGAATTCTGAGTGCTGAATGCGGAATTGGGTTCTCGACGATCTTCATCAGCATTCGGCATTCAACAAGCAGCATTGCGCCGTTCTGCTAACATTCCGGCAGAACGCCCTCCATGAATCTTCCGAACGCGTTGACCGTCGGCCGGATTTTTCTCGTGCCGCTCCTCGTCGTCGTGCTCCTGACCAAGTTCGAAGGACATCTGATCCTGGGCGTGCGGAAGGAGCTCGTGGGCGCGGGGATCTTCGGGCTCGCGTCGCTGACGGACTGGCTGGACGGCTACCTGGCGCGGCGCCGCAAGCAGATTACCGCCCTCGGGCAACTGATGGATCCGCTCGCCGACAAGCTGCTGATCACCGCCGCGCTCGTCTCGCTCGTGCAGATGGATCTCGCCCCCGCATGGATGGTGGCGATCATCGTCGGGCGCGAGTTCGCGGTCACCGTGCTGCGCAGCATCGCCCATGCCCGCGGCGTCGCGATCCCGGCGTCGCCGCTCGGCAAGTTCAAGATGCTGTCCGAGGTCGTCGCGATCCTCGCGCTGATCCTCGGCCGCGAACAGCTCCGCGAGTTCTTCGTCGTCGGCCAGGTCGCGCTATGGATCGCCGTGTTCGCGGCGATCGCCTCCGGCGTCGATTACTACCGGCGGTTCAACCATGTGCTGAAGGCCTTTGAGAGGTGCTAAGGGTGCGAGCACCGCCGCCTCGCGTCACCTATGAATCGCGACGAGATCGCCCACGTAGATCGCGTCGCGCGTGTTGCCGATGCGAACGAGCGCGGTGAACTGCTGGACCGCGACGACTCGTGCGTCGCCGATGCGCAGGATCGGCCCCGAGCCGCTCAGCGTCTGACGGTAGATCGTCAGCGCCTGCCCCGGCTGCAGTCCCTGATCGTTGCCCTGGTTGACGATCATCAGCGATCCTGACGCGCCGGTCTGCTGCCGTTCGTCCCCCATGACGATGCGGGCCGGCGCGCTGAAGTCCGGCTTGCCTTCCTCCGACGCCGCCGGAGCGGCCGGAGGCGTGAACGGCTCGAGGTAATCGCCCTCGAGCACGCCGTCGCACATCTCGGTGATGGTGGCGATCGCCATGTCGTCGCGCGTCTCCACGATCGTGAGCACACCTGACGTGTGAATGCTGTACTGGCCCATCAGGGACGTCCACGGCGTGTAGCGGTCGCTGACGATGTGCCGGACGTAAAACTGCTGGCCGACGCGCACGCCGTGCGACGTGCCGGCGTTGACGATGACGCCTTCACGCTCGCCGAACAGCCACCGGCCCGGTTCCTGGCCGGCGACGACGCGAACCGTCGTCTCGGGCGGGAGCATCAAGGTAGACGGCGCGCACGTGAGCCGCGGGCCAACGACCGGCATCGGCGCCGGCCTGGTCGCGACGAGCGTTTGCGCGGATCCGAACGCGGGCAACGCAAGAGAGGCGAGCACGGCGACTGTGAAATGTCTCATGGCCGATCTCCTCCAGTTTTGACCGCGAGCGAGGACTTCAGCTCCTCGACACGCTTCTTCGCAAGCTCCAGGTATTCGCTCTGTTCGAATTCCTTCACGAGCCGATCGAAGTAGGGGAGCGCTTCGGCCGGACGGCCAGCTCGGGCCAGCGATTCGGCGAGATGGTAGTAAACGGCGTCGCGGTTGGTGTACCCCGGGTCGCGCTGCAACAACGCCCTGAAGCGATCGATGGACCCCGGGTACCACTTGACGCGGTAGTAGAACAAGCCGACGCGGTACTCGGAGTCGTCGAGCCGATCGCGCGCTTCGCGCAGATGCGTCTGTCCCTCCGACAGCAGCGCGCTCGCAGGATATCGCTGAACGAACGTATCCAGTTCGCGGATCGCGTCGCGGGTCTCCGTCTGATCGCGCTCGGGCGCGCGCATCTGGTAGTAGTGGGCCATGCCGAGCTTGTACTGCGCGTAGTCGGCACGGGGATGCGTCGGGTAGTAGTTGAGGAACTCGCGGAATTCGTTGATGCCGAGGACGAAGGACTCCGCCGTCCCTTCGCCCAGGTACGTGTCGCCGACCCCGAGCTTCGCGTCGGCGCGGTACGGGCTCTGCGGATAACTGTCCACGAGCTGCCGAAAGTACTCGCGCCCCACGAGCCATCGCTTGCGATCGAGCGCTTCGCTCCCGCGGTCGAACAGGAACTTGTCCGGCTCCGGCGTGCCGGTCGGCGGCCGCCTGGAACCACCCGTGGCACACCCGCCAATCCAGACGACGGCGGCAACGACCGCCGCGACGCGCGCGAGACGAACCAGCCGGCCCGTCATGCGGCCACCGGCGATGAAGACAGCCATCGATATTCCGCCTGAATCCCTTCTTCGAGCGACACTGTTGGCGCGAACCCCAGATCGGCGCGGGCGCGCGACGTATCCGCGTACGTGTCGCGCATGTCCCCCTTTTGCGCCGCCTCGCGTTTCACCCTCAGCGGATGCCCGGCGACCCGTTCGATGAGACGCAGCACCTCATTCATCGAGACGCGCGAGCCGCCGCCGACGTTGTAAACCTGTCCCGGCACCCCGCGATCGCCCGCCGCGATCGTGGCCGCGACCGCGTCGCTGACAAACGTGAAGTCGCGCGTCTGCTCGCCATCCCCGTACAGCACGATCTCCGAGTTCTTGAGCGCCGCGGTGATGAACCGGTGGAACGCCATGTCGGGGCGCTGACGCGGCCCGTACACGGTGAAGTAGCGCACGGACGTGGCCGGCACGCGATGGTTGACGTGATAGAGGTAACAGAGCTGCTCCGCGGAGAGCTTCGTCACCCCGTACGGCGAGATCGGCCGCGGCAGCGCATCCTCCCGCATCGGGATCGCGACGCCGTCGCCGTACACCGATGAACTCGACGCGTACACGAACCGCGTCAAAGGACGGCCGACGCACGCTTCGAGCAGCACCTGCGTCGCGTCGATGTTGTTGTCCGTGTAGACGCGAAAATCCTTGCCCCAGCTCTTCCGGACGCCCGCCTGCGCCGCCAGATGGAAGATGTGCGTGACGCCGTCGAGCAGCGCCGCCAGGTCCGCGTCCTGAATGCGTGTCTCCGCGAAGCGGAATCGATCCCGCAGCCTGTTCTCCGCGAGGTTCGCTTCCTTCAGGCTGCGCGCGTAGTAATCGGTGAAGCAGTCGATCCCCACGACCTGCGCGCCGCCGTCGAGCAGCGCCGCCGTGAGGTGCGAGCCGATGAACCCGGCCGCGCCGGTGACCAGCGCCTTCACGCGAACACCTCGCGGATGCGCTCCGGCAATCGGCGGGGACGCCCGCCCGGATCGAGCGCGGCGTGCACGGTGCGGCCCGAGGCGGCCAGCGACCGATCGTCGCGCCGCACGACGTCATAGTTGAATTCCATCCGCACGGGCGACCGCATCCGTCCTTCCGTCCTCACTTCCAGCTCGTCGTCGTACCGTGCCGGCCGGTGGTACTCGCAGTGCGCCTCGATGACCGGGAGCGACACGCCCGCGAGCTCCATCTCGCGGTACGTCCACCCGAGCGACCGCAGCAGGTCCGCGCGGCCAACCTCGAACCAGACGAAGTAGTTCGCGTAGTACACGACGCCCATCTTGTCGGTCTCGGCGTACCGCACACGCAGCATGGAGACCGACGACGGCATCAGGACGCGACCGCCGCGGACGCCGCCGCGCGGAGATCGTGAATCGCCTGCGCCGGGTCGGGGCGGCCGAAAATCGCCGTCCCCGCGACGAGGATGTCGGCGCCCGCCGCCACGATTTGCGCGGCGTTGTGCGGCTCGACGCCGCCGTCCACGGAGATCACCGCGCGGCTCTGTTCGCGACGGAGCAGCTCGCGGATCGCGCGCACTTTAGACTCGGACCGCGCGATGAAAGTCTGGCCCCCGAACCCCGGGTTGACCGACATCACCAGCACTTGATCGACGTCGGCGGCGATGTCCTCGAGCGCGCCCACCGGCGTACCCGGATTGATCGCCACCCCCGCTTCCACACCGAACGTCTTGATGAACTGAATCGTCCGGTGCAGGTGCGGCAGCACTTCGACGTGGACGTTCAGCCGCGCCGCGCCCGCCTCCGCGAACGCCGGGATGTACCGATCCGGATCCTCGATCATCAGATGCACGTCGAGCGGAAGCCGCGCGACCCGTTTCAGCGCCGCGACGACGGGCGGTCCAATCGTGATGTTCGGCACGAAATGACCGTCCATGACGTCGACGTGGATCAGATCGGCGCCGCCGCGCTCCGCCGTCGCGATCGCCGCCCCCAGCGCTGCGAAATCCGCCGCGAGGATCGAGGCAGCAATCTGCACCCGATCGCGACGCGGCGTCACCGGCTCACCTCGAGCGAAATGGGATCCCCCGGCGCGACCTGAAATCCTCCGGCGGGCCGCTGCCGGAGGACGATGCCGGCGGGCACTCCCGGATACGGATGATCGCCGACGACCGACACCCGGAAGCCGCGCGACCGCAGCAGATCGGCCGCACGGTCGCCGTTGACCCCAATCAGGTCCGGCATCACGTACGACGTGCCCCGCTCGCCGCGATTGACCAGCAGCGCCACCTGCGCGCTGTTCGTTTTGGCCGGCGGCTCCTGCGAGACGACGACGTCGGCCGCGTATTCGGCGGAACGAAATTCCACGACGCCGGCGAGCAGAAGTCCGTCCTGTCGCAGCTCGAGTTCCGCCGTCCGCGGCGATTCGCCGACGAGCGCCGGCACCATCGTGGCGCGCGGACCGGCGCTGACCCAGACTTTCACCCCGCGCTCGCGCCTCGTGTGCGCGCCGGCCTGCGGATCCTGCGCGAGGATGTGGCCGGCGGGGACCTTCGGGTCAATCCGCCGCGCCTCCTCGACCTTCAGGTTCAGCCCGGCCTGCGCGAGCGAGGCGCTGGCCTCGTTGACGGTCCGGCCGTCCAGCGACGGCACGATGACGTCGCGGGTCCGGAGCGCCAGCCGCATGGCCGCCGCCGCGAACAGCACGTACGTCAGGACCAGGGCGCCGCCGAGGAGGAGCAGCTTGCCCGCGCCCCAGACGCGCGTCGATAAGGCCATGAATTCAAGAGTTTACCGCAAATCGGCGCGCTTGACCAAAGCGGCCGCGAAGAACGCCTCGAGGCCGTCGCGGAACGGCAGCGTCCGCAAATGACCGCGCGCGTCGATGAATCGGCTGAGCCCGGCGGCGGCGGATGAAGGCGCGGGGTCGGCCGGGGGTCCCCATCCGGCATGGCGATCCAGAAAGGCGTCCACGACCGCCTCGTTCTCCTCCGGCTCGCTGGAGCACGTCGCGTACACCAGCCGGCCGCCGGGCCGCACCATCGCGGCCGCGCCGGCGAGCAGGGCCCGCTGCTGCGACGCCAGGCCCGGCAGGTCGGCCGCCTGACGTCGCCATTTGATGTCGGGGTCCCGCCGGATCGTGCCGAGCCCCGAGCAGGGCGCATCGACGAGGACCAGATCGAAGACGGCCGGGAAGGGGAGCGCGCCGCGAGCGTCGGCCTGCACGATGCGGACGTCCGCCCCCGCTTCCGCGATCGTGCGCGCGAGCAGCCCGACGCGGCGTCCGCGGACGTCGCAGGCGACGACGCGACGGCCGGGCCCCGCCGCGATCTGCAGCGTCTTGCCCCCGGGCGACGCGCACGTGTCCAGCGCTGCCGTGCCGGGCTGCGCGGCGGCGAACTCGCCCACGAGCTGCGACGCTTCGTCCTGCACGACGAACCGTCCCGTGTGCGCGAGAGGCGTCAGGAGGGGATTGCCGGCGATGACCTTGAGCCCATCCGGAGCGAAGGCCGCGGGCGCCGTCTCGATGCCGTGACGTGCCAGTTCCTCAGCGAGCTGATCGCGCGTCACGCGCAGCGTATTCGCGCGGAGCGTCAGCGGCGCGGGCGCGTTATCGAAGGCCGTCCAGGCGTCGGCCTCTTCGAACCCGTGTCGTTCCAGCCATCGATCCACGAGCCAGCGTGGATGGGACCCCGTAACGGAGAGGAACGTCAGCCGTTCGTCGCGATCGGCGCCCGGCCCAGGCCGCGGCGGCAGTGGCAGGCTCTCGCGTTCGCGCGACGCGCGGCGCAGCAGTGCATTCACGAAACCTGCCGCGCTCCGCTTGCCCGCCTTCCTCGTCATCTCCACTGCGTCGTCCACAACCGCCGCGGCGGGGACGCGATCGAGGTGGAGCAGTTGAAAGATGCCGAGGCGGAGGATCGTGAGGACCTCGGCGTCGAGCCGCGAGGGCTCGCGGCGCGCAAACTGCGCGATGACCTGATCGATCGCGCCGCGCCACCGAAGCGTGCCCGTCGCGATCTCGCCGGCCAGCGCGCGGTCCCGCTCGTCGGGGAGCCGTGCGCGCACGTGCGCGAGCGCGGCGGGCAGATCCAGGCGGCCGGCATCCACGGCCTGAAGGGCGTCGTAGGCCGCGAGCCGGGCCGGCGCGATCATGGACCGAATCGATCGCCGGCGCCAAGCCGGTGTCCCGCGAGAAACTCGCGGACGTTCATGGTCCGGCGTCCCTCGAGCTGGATTTCCAGAATGCGCAGCACGCTGCCGCCGCCGGCGGCGACGCGCAGGTCGTCCGCCTCGGCGCGCGTGATCGTGCCGGGCGGCATGTCCGTCATGCCTTCGCCGAACGTCGTACGCCGGATGACGTAACGGCCCGCCGCCGCGGCCGCGTCGGCCCTGATCAGCGTCGTCGATGCCAGAGGCCACGGCTGAAGCCCGCGGACGAGGTCGTGGATGCGCTGCGCGGGCTGCGTCCAGTCGATCGCGCCTTCTTCCTTCGTCACTTTCGGTGCGTAGGTCGCCCGCGCGTGATCCTGCGGCGTTTCGACAGCGCGGCCGGCGGCGATCTGTTCCACGACGTCCATCAACAGACGCGCGCCGACGGGCGCGAGCGCCGCCTCGACGTCCCCGCTCGTCGCGCCGGCGGGAATGGGGATCGTCCGGCTGGCGAAAGTCGGGCCGGAGTCCAGCTCCTTCACGATGCGCATGATCGTCACGCCGGTCTCCTTCTCACCGGCCATGACGGCTCGCTGGATCGGCGCCGCGCCGCGATAACGCGGCAGGAGCGACGCGTGCACGTTGATCAGGCCCAGCCGTGGAATCGCAAGGAGCGCGTCGGGCAGCATCCGGCCGAATGCCGCGACGACGCCGAGGTCCGGGTGAAGGTCCCGCAGCGTCTGCAGAAACGCGTCGTCGCGGACGCGATCGGGTTGCAGGACGGGGACGCCGTGCCCCTGCGCGATGAGTTTCGTCGGCGTGGGCTGCAGTCGATGCCCCCGGCCGCGCGGCCGATCCGGCTGCGACACCACGGCGGCCACCGGGTGCGCCGACGCGAGCAAGGCTTCGAGCGGCGGGACCGCGAACGCGGGAGTGCCGAAATAGACGATTACCACTGCCCGGTCTTTTTCAGCTTGTGAATCTTCCGCACCATCAGATCGCGCTTGATCCCGCGGAGCCGGTCGATGAAGACGGTGCCGTCGAGATGATCGATCTCGTGCTGGAACGCACGGGCGAGGAGCCCGGTCCCTTCGCGCGTCTGCTCGCGTCCTTCTCGGTCGAGCCCTTTGACGACCACCCGCGCGGGGCGGAGGACGGTCGCGTTGAACCCCGGCGCGCTCAGGCATCCCTCTTCCTCGAGCTGGCTTCCGTCACGTTCGAGGAATACGGGGTTGATCATGATGATGAGGTCGCCGGTCGTCCGGCCGACCGACAGGTCGATGGACAGGATGCGCAGCGGCACGCCGATCTGCGGCGCGGCGAGGCCGATCCCGGGAGCGGCGTACATCGTCTCGATCATGTCGTCGATGGCCCGCTGAAGGGCGTCGTCGAACGTGGTGACGTCGGCGGCGCGTCCGTGCAGGCCGCGCTCGCCGTAGCGCAGGATCGGACGAATCATCGGAGCGAATCGTGAGGTGCTGAGGGTGCTAAAGGTGCTAACGGTGCTAAGGGTGCTGGTGCTAATGGTGCCGGGGTGCTAATGGTGCACCGCTGTTCGTATTTCGAGGCCCGCACCTTTTGCACCTCCAGCACTCTCAGTACCAGCACCTTTGGCACCCCCAGCACCCTTGGCACCTTCAGCACGTCACAACTCACCTCCGGTTCGGAACCGGCGGCGCAGCTCCGCGTCCGACGCCTGCATGGCCTGGTCGAGAGCGGCTATCGAGTCGCCGCCGAACCGTTCCAGCACCGCATCGGCGAGCACGAGCGCGACCATCGCTTCGCCGACGACGGCGGCGGCCGGGACGGCACAGACGTCGCTGCGCTCGATCGTGGCCGGCGATTCCGTCATCGTCGCGAGATCGACGGAGCGGAGCGGCTTCATCAACGTCGAAATCGGTTTCATATAGCCCGAGACGCGGACGTCCTCGCCGTTGGTGACGCCCCCCTCGAGTCCGCCCGCGTTGTTCGTGGGGCGCGCGATCGCCGTCGCGCGGGCGTCGCCGGCGTGGGGCAGGATCTCGTCGTGGACGCGCGATCCCGGCAGCTCCGCGACGCGCGGCCCGGCGCCGATGCCCACCGCCTTGATCGCAGGAATTGACATCATCGCCTGCGCGAGCCGTCCGTCCAGCTTGCGATCCCACTGCACGTAGCTGCCGAGCGCAATCGGAACGCCGGTCGCGATGATCTCGAACGCGCCGCCGACGGTATCCCCGGCGTCACGCGCACGATCGATGACGTCGATCATGCGTTGGCTGACGCCGTCGTCCACGCAGCGCAGCGGCGAATCGTCCGGCAAGGCGGCGGCCTGCTCGTACGTGACGCTGGCAGGATCTGCGATCGAGACGCTCCCGATCGTAAAGACGTGGCTCGCGATGCGAACGCCCACGTGCGCGAGCAGCTGACGGGCGAGGGCGCCTGCCGCGACGCGCGCCGCCGTTTCCCTCGCGCTCGCGCGCTCGAGAACGTCCCGGAGATCCGTGCGCCGGTACTTCGCGCCGCCGGCCAGGTCCGCGTGGCCGGGTCTCGGCCGCGTGACGGGCGGGCGATGCGCCCCGCCCGCGTCGGCCGGCGCCTCTGCCGTCACGCGCATCGTGTGCTGCCAGTTGACCCAGTCGCGGTTCTCAATCATCAGCGCGATCGGACCGCCGAGCGTTTCGCCGGCGCGGATGCCGGAGATCGGCTCCGCGCGATCCGATTCGATCGCCATCCGGCGTCCGCGGCCGTAGCCGCCCTGCCGCCGTCGCAGTTCGCGCGTGATGGCGTCGAGATCGATGGGAAGTCCCGCCGGCATGCCCTCGAGGATCACGACCAGCGCGCGGCCGTGTGATTCACCAGCGGTGAGAAACCGCAGCATCGATCGTCGATTCTATACGAAGTTTCTGCACTGCTCAGGCCGCCGGCGCGCGATACCGCGCGCACAGTCGCTTCTTTCGACGACGGCGTTCGTTTTGCACTTGCGACGCGCATCGATGCAAGTGATTGCGCGCCGGTTCCTGATCGATCGCGATGATGCGATCGACCTCGCGACCGGTGAAGTCGTCAGGTTGTGGACAGAGGCGCCGCCGTCTTTGGCGGAGCAGCACGCGCGCGCGGCACTCTGCGATCGGCTGGCGGGGCTCAGGCACCCGCTGCTGCTATCGCCCCTCGATTACGGCTGCGAGGAGGGACGCTGGTTCGAAGCCTATCCGTCGCGGCCGGCGCTTCGGGCTCCCGCGCGTCAACTTCCGGACATCGCATTGCATGCGATCCGATTTCTGACGGCGGAGAGCGTCGCGTTGACCACGTCGGCCGCCGAGCGCGTGATTCGTCCGGCGATCGACGGTCCCGCGGCGTGCTGGCGCCCGCTCGGCATCCGCCTGCAGGCGCGCGCGGCGATCGAAGAGGCACGGGCGGCGATTGACGCGCCGCGGCCGCCCGGCGTCGTCCGCCTGGTCGTGACCGGCGCGCGCGGCAGCGGGCTGACGACGTTGCGCCTGCAGCTCGCGCGCGTCGCGCGACTCGCCGGGTACGTCGTCCTCGATCGGGGTGTCGCGCGCGGTTGGGCCGCGGTCGCGGCATTTACAGCGGGACAGCACGTCTGCATTTTCGACAGCCGCGAACAGGACGATGACCGTGTGCCGGCGGCGCTGGTCCGCGCCGCGGCGGCGAGCGCGCGGCGTCACCTCTGGGTGCGCTTCCAGCGTCGCGGGTCCTCGGCGCCTGACGTCATCGCGCTCGATCGCCTTGGGAGAAATGCCATGCATGCCATGTTGTTCATCGACGACCACTACGGACCATCGGCGGCGGAGGTGGCGAAAGCGGTCGATGCGGCTCAGGGACTGCCCGGACGGTTCGTGGAGGCGCTGAGCGGCATGCGGCCGGGGCCTCGCGGCGCTGGATGGGTCCACGAAACCAGCCCCGTGTATTCGCCGATTCCCGCGACGGCGGTCGCCGTCGCGCCGTCACGTCGCGCACATTTCGTCGGATCGGCACGGCTCGAACGCGCGCTGGCGCGAGGCGAACGGCTCGCGTCGCTGCACCGCCGGGGTCCCGCGGAACGCGTGCTGTCTCGCTGTGCGGCAGCCCTCGCGGCCCGTGGCATGCACGAGCTCGCCGCGCGGGCGGCCTGTGTCCTCGGCGAGACGCGCCTCGAAGCCGGCCGCGTCGACCGGGCGGCGGACGCGTTTGGCGACGCGCGGCAGTGGTCGGAAGACGAGACGGTGATGTCGCGGGCGCTCATCGGCTCGGGGCGCGCGGCGCTCGATCGCGCCCGATTCAGCGACGCGGAAGCTGCGTTCCGGACCGCATGCGCCGGCGGGGCACTGTCGCCGTGGACCGGAGCCGCCGTCCTGGGGCTTGCGGAATCGTTCCTCTGGCTGGGCCGGTGCGACGAAGCGATCGAGTGGCTGAACACATGGCGCGATCGGATCGAGGCGCCGGCCTGGATCGTGGAGGCCGACGTCCTCGCCCTGCGATGCCGCCGCGCGATGGGGGACCTCGTCGCGGCCCAGCGTGGCGCCGCCGGAGTCCTCGCCGCGACCGACCGTCTCGCCGACGCTCGCATCGCGGCAGAGGCCTGCCTCGCGGTGTGGACGGTGCATCAGGAGGGCGGCGACGTCGAGGCGAGCGACGAGCTGTCGCGCGCGGCGCTGACGCACGCGCGCCGGGCGCGGTTGCCGATGCTCGTCCTTCGGGCGCGCGCCGCTCGCACCTGCGCGGTGGTCAACATGAACGGCGGTTCGTCCGCCGCCTGGCGCCGCCGGCTGGAGCGCGCGGCCTCGCGGCTGCCGCCGCTGCGGGAGATGGAGCTGCGCGCCGCGCTCGGGCTCGTTGACGAGAATCTCACCCGTTTCGTGCGCGAAACCGGCGCAGTGGCGCTGCTGCCGTGCACGGCGCCGATCACCGCGACCGATGCGCTCGAGGAGTTGCGGGACCGCGTCTACGGCGCGCCCGACGAAGGGGCGGCGCTGGAAGCGGTCACGATCCACGCGCGCGGCGCGCTCCGTGCCGCGACGGCCATCGTCTACGGCGGCTCGCCGCCGGGCGCCGTCGCCGCGTCGGGACCATCGTGTCGCGGCGACCTCGATCTGGCGTCGCGCGTCATCGACGGCGGCCAGACCGTCTTGTGCGAACGCGCGACGCGCGAAGCGGGGGAGCCGGTTCGTTACGGCGGGTCCACGGTGGGGGCCATCGTCGTGCGGTGGGCGCCCGGGACGATTGTGCCGGCGGCGCGCGCGCGCCAGCAGCTCCGGCTCGCCGCCGCGGCGTGCGCGCCGCTGCTGCGCGCCTGGCTCGACCGCCCCGCCATCCCGGTGACTGCCGCGCAACATCCCGACGACCTCCTCGGTCCGGGACCGCTGGCGTGCGCCGTCCGCGAAGCGATCCGCCGCGCCGCGCTGGCGCCGTATCCCGTCCTGATCGAAGGAGAGAGCGGCAGCGGCAAGGAACTCGCCGCGCGCGCCATTCACGTCCGCAGCGCGCGACGCGTGCGCCGCTTCTGCGCCGTCAACTGCGCGGCGCTGACCGACGATCTCGTCGAAGCGGAGCTGTTCGGGCATGCGAAAGGCGCGTTCACGGGCGCCGTCGCGGAACGTCCGGGGTTGTTCGAGGAAGCCGACGGCGGCACGCTGTTTCTCGACGAAGTATCGGAGCTGTCGCCACGCGCGCAGGCGAAGCTGCTGCGCGTCCTGCAGGAAGGAGAAGTACGCCGGGTCGGCGAGAACCTCCCCCGCCGGACCGACGTCCGCGTCATCGGCGCGACGAACCGTCCGCTCGCGGCCGAAGTGGCCGCCGGACGGTTTCGTCCGGATCTCCGGTTCCGTCTCGACGTCGTCCGCGTCGTCCTTCCGCCACTGCGCGATCGGCCCGACGACGTGCCGTGGCTGGCGCAGCGGTTCTGGGCGGACGCGGCGGAGCGTGTGGGGACGCGCGCGACGCTGTCCCCCGAACTGATCGCCGCGCTCGCGCGGTACGACTGGCCCGGCAACGTCCGCGAACTGCAGAACGTGATCGCCGCGCTCGCGGTCCATGGACCCCGGCGCGGACGCGTCGCCGCGTCGGCGCTGCCCGCGCATCTCGCGGGGCTCGTGGCGCGCACGGCAGAGCGGTTCGAAGACGCGCGCGCCGAGTTCGAGCGCCGGTTCGTGCGGGCGGCACTCGCGCGTGCCGGCGGTCAGCGGGCCGCGGCGGCCGCGCAGCTCGGCGTCACGCGTCAGGGACTCGCGAAGATGATGAAGCGCCTGGGCATCTCCGTCATTTCATGACGGACAGCCGATCGACGCCATGCGTCAGCTTCATGTGGGCGGGCCCGCTCAGATCGAACTCATACGACCGCCCGTCGAACACGGCGTCCTCGGCCGTCACAATCGCGCACGCGGCAATCCTGACGTGGCCGTGGAGTTGGAGCTGCAGTTTGTCACGACGCGCGACTAGACGTTGCGCAGGACCTCGGCGGCGTCCACTCGGGAAGCGCGCCACGCGGGCAGCCAGGCCGCCGCGATCCCAACTGCCGCGAGAACAGCCGCGGCCGCCCCAAGCGTCGTCAGATCGCGCGGTTCGAGGCCGTACAGAAGCGCGGCGACGAAGCGCGACGCCCAAAGGCTGACGACCCCGCCCATGAGAATGCCGAGCGCCACGAGGACGCAGATGCGCACTGCGACGAGCCGGAGGATGTCGGCAGGCCGGGCGCCGAGAGCGGTGCGGATGCCCATCTCGAGTCGTCGCCGGCCAACGGTGTACGCGGTGACGCCGTAAAGCCCTACTCCCGCGAGCAGCAGCGCCAACACCCCAAAGAAGGCCGACAGGATGGCGACGAGACGCTCGCGCACGATCGAAGCGTCCACCTGATCCGCGAGCGCGCGGAAGCTGAAGGTGACGTCGCGATCGACGGTCTTCAACGCGGCCGCGACAGCAGGCGCGAGCCGGACGGGCGACCCGGCGGACGACCGGACGCCGATGCTGACGTCGGACGGCGCCCAGGACCTGGCCTGGGCGAGCGGCACGTACATCGTCGGCGGGACCGCGTCGCGGAGCGACGCATAGACCGAATCGCCGACGACGCCGACGATTGTTTTTTGCACCGGACGCTCTCCCGGCGGCGTGAGCCCGCCGAACCTCTCGCCGAGCGCGTCTCGATTCGGGAAGAATCTCCGCGCGAAGGTCTCGTTGACCAGCACGACGGGCGGCGCATTCTGTGTGTCCTTCTCGTCGATGTCGCGGCCGGAGTGAATGGCCGTACCGTACGTGGCGAACCATCCCGGGGTGACGAGATTCACCAGCGCGGTCCGATCGCCCGGACGACCGGGCGCATCGAACAATTTCACGGTCGGCTCGACGCCGGCCGGATTGACCACGTCGATCAGGGCGTTGCCGCCGACGGGCGTGACGAGGGAGGCGGCCGCGTGCGCCACGCCGGAAACGGCGGCGACGGTGTCGATCAGCCGGCGATAGAGAAGGATGCGGTCGGCGGCATCGGCGCGCACGCGGGCGACGTTCACGTTGACGACCAGGACGCGATCGCGGTCGAAGCCGAGCGGCACGTGCGCAAGCCGCTCGAACGTGCGGATGAAGAGGCCCGCCGCGGCGACCAGGACGAGCGAGAGCGCCACCTGGGCGACGACGAGGCCGCTCGACAGATTCGACCTGCCGCCCCCGTCCCCGCGCTGCTTCATCGCGTCGATCGGTTCCATCCGGCTCGCGCGGAACGCTGGAGCAACGCCAAACAGCAGGACGGTCGCCATCGTGACGGCGGCCGTGAACGCCGTGACGCGCCAGTCGAGCGAGAGATCGAGAAAGACCCGCGTGATCGACGTGGAGACCTGCGCCGCGATCGCGCGGCTGGCCCAGACGGCGATTGACAGGCCCACGGCGGCGCCGGCACCGGCCAGCACCAGGCTCTCCACGACCAGCTGTCGCGCGACGCGCCATCGAGTGGCCCCAAGCGCACGCCGCACGCTCAGTTCATGCTGACGGCCGATCGTTCGCGCGAGCATGAGGTTCGCGATGTTGGCGCACGCGATCAGCAGGACCACGACGGTCACCGCCAGGATGATCACCAGCGGCCGGCCGTACTGCTGGCGCAGTCCCGACGAGCCGGCGCCGGCGGGGACGAGCGTCAGCAGTTCCTTGAGGAATTGTTGCTGAAAGTGCGCCGGCCAGTCCTCCGGCATCGCCAGCGCGCGGATCCGCGGTTGCTCGCCACGCAGCGCCCTCGTGCCGGCGTCGATCGACTGCCCCGGCTTCAGCCGCAGCATGATCTGCAGGAACGAGGATCCTCGACGGTCCAGCCTGCTATCCCTGCCGCGGATCAACGGCTCCGCGTTGATGGGGATCGCCACGTCGAAGGTCCGCCCCACCTCGACGCCGAAGAATTCGGGTGGCGTGACGCCGATGATGGTAAACGGGACACCTTCGACGACGACCGGGGTGCCAAGGATGTTTGCCGCTCCTCCGAAATGCGTTCGCCACAGACCGTTGCTGATGATCGCGACAGGCTCACGTCCACGCACATCGTCGGCCGGCGCGAACGTCCGGCCGATGAGCGGCGGCACGCCGAGCGTCTTGAAGAAGTCGCCGCTGACGAACAAGGCGTCAACCGTCTGCGTCTCGCCGCCGGGCTGCGTCAGCGTGAATCGCTGCGGGTCGGAGCACGCGAGCGCCCCGTCGAACAGGTGCGCGCGCTGCCGCACCTCATTCCAAATCGCGTACGTCCACGTCGATCCTCCGTTGAATCCGGCGCCGGACATCGCCACGAGGCGCCCGGCCTCGGGGACCGGAAGGGCGCGCAGGAGGACGGTGTTGACGAGCGAAAAAACGGCGGCGTTGGCTCCTATGCCGAGCGCGAGCGACAGCACGGCCGCCAACGCGAATTCCGGGCTCTTTCGCAACGCGCGGATCGCGTATCGCACGTCACGGCCGAGATCCGCGAGCCAGCGAACGGTATCGACGTCGCGGGCGCGCTCCTTCGCGAGCGTCACGTTGCCGAATCGGCGCAGCGCGGCGCGGCGGGCCTCCTCGCGCGTCATGCCGGCGCGGACGTATTCGTCGGTGCGCTCGTCCACGTGAAAGCGCATTTCCTCGTCGAGCGTCCGTTCGAGCCGCTTCCCGACGACCGTGCTGCCAAGGCGGCGAAGCCATCCCACCGGAACCTCCTACGCGAAGCGCAAGACCTTTCCGACCGCTTTGCTCAGCCGGTCCCACTTCTCTTGTTCTTCGTCGAGATGTTTCTGGCCCGCGCGGGTCAAACGATAGAGGCGGGCACGTCGATTGTTGGCGGTGATGCGCCATTCCGCGGCGATCCACCCGGCCTGCTCCATCCGGTGAAGCGCCGGGTAAAGGGATCCTTCTTCGACGTGCAGGACGTCGTCGGACACCGTCGTGATGTGGGTCGCGATCCCGTATCCGTGCTGCGAACCGCGGCTGAGGGTCTTCAGCACGAGGAGATCCAGCGTGCCCTGAAGGGCGTCCGGTTTCTTCGCCCGGCGCAGCATTACCTAGAAGTCTAGGGTAAGCGCGCGAGATCGTCAAGATTGTAGAATTCACGCCATGGCGCGCTACCTCATGCGCAGGCTGCTCCTCACGGTGCCCGTGCTCCTCGGCGTCGCGACCCTGGTGTTCGCGCTGATCCATCTCGTGCCCGGCGATCCTGCGCAGACGATGCTCGGCGAATCGGCGGCCCCTGAAGAAGTCGCGCGCCTGCGCACGCAGCTCGGACTCGACAAGCCGCTGCTCGAGCAGTACGTCGGGTTCGTGAAAGGCGTGGCGCACGGCGATCTCGGGACGTCGTTTCGCTACGGGACGCCCGTCGCGCGCGAAATCCGTCAGCGGGCGCCCGACACGGCGCTGCTCGCGGTCTGCGCGATGGCCGCGGCGATCGTGTTCGCCATTCCCCTCGGCATCATCGCGGCGATGTTCCGCGGGACGTTCGTCGATCACGCGGCGATGACCGTCGCCCTCGCGGGCATCTCGATGCCGAACTTCTGGCTCGGGCCGCTTCTGGCGATTCTGTTTGCCGTGAAGCTCGGATGGCTGCCGGTGGCCGGGAGCGGAACAGCGTGGCATCTCGTTCTGCCCGCTGCGACGCTCGGCGCCGCGCTCGCCGCGATTCTCGCGCGCATGACGCGGGCGTCGCTCCTCGAAGAACTACGGGAGCTGTACGTCCTGGCGGCACGGGCGCGAGGGCTGTCGCGCGTGCGCGCGATCCTGCGTCACGCCTTCCGCAACAGCCTGATCCCCGTCGTCACGATCATCGGGCTGCAGTTCGGCGCGGTGCTGACCGGCACGATCATCACGGAGACGATATTCGCGTGGCCCGGCGTCGGCCGGCTGCTGATCCAGGCAATCAACTTCCGCGACTATCCGCTCGTGCAGGGCTGCATTCTGTTCATCTCGATCACCTACGTTGCGATGAACCTGATGACCGACCTGACGTACGGCTGGCTCGATCCGAGGATCCGCTACGAATGATTCGCGTGGGCGCCGTCATCGTGGCCGTCGCGGCGCTCGCCGCGCTCGTCGGACCGCTGCTGACGCCGTACGATCCGTCCGCGCAGGCGCTCGCGCTCCGCCTGCAGGGTCCGAGCCTGGCGCATCCGTTGGGCCTCGACGAGCTGGGGCGCGACATCCTGGCGCGCCTGCTCGCCGGCGCGCGCATCTCGTTCCTGGTCGGCGTCGTCGTGGTCGGCGTCTCGTCGGCGATTGGCATGACGTTGGGATCCATCGCGGGTTATTTCGGCGGTGTCGTCGACGACGCGATCAGCCGCGTCATCGACGTGCTGATGGCGTTCCCGGGGATCCTGCTCGCGATCGCGCTCGTCGCGGTGCTCGGCCCGAGCCTGACCAACGTCGTGCTCGCGCTCTGCGTGATTGGATGGGTCGGCTACGCGCGGCTCGTGCGCGGTCAGGCGCTGCGCGCGCGCGAGTTCGAGTACGTGCAGGCGGCGAGAGCGCTCGGCGCCGGGCCGGGGCGCGTCGTGCTGCGGCACGTTCTCCCCACCGCCATTCCCGCCGTCGTCGTCCAGGCCACGCTCGGCATGGCGGGCGCGATCATCGCCGAAGCGTCGCTGAGCTTCCTCGGCCTCGGCGTCCAGCCGCCGACACCGAGCTGGGGAACGATGCTCGATGCCGGGCGCTCGCACCTGTTCGATGCGCCTCACCTCACGATCGTCCCGGGCGTGGCGATTGCGCTGCTCGTGCTCGGCTTCAATTTCGTCGGCGACGGGTTGAGGGATCGGATTGATCCGAAGAAGGATTGAGATCCGAGGACCGCTGACCGACGACCGTTGGCCGAGATCTCACGCCGAGAGGGAGCTCACGCGGAGGCGCAGCGCGGGCTCACGCAGGGGCGCAGAGCGCGCAGAGACATGCTGCAAAACGGAATTCTCTCTGCGTCCCCTGCGTCCCCGCGTGAGGCTTCCCGCGGCGTCTCCGCGTGAGAGGCTCGTTCCCGCGTGAGCTACCGCTCGAATCGGCGACGCAGGGCCAGGGCCTGCGCGTTGCGGGGTTCCTGCTGGAGCGCTTTCGTGAGCGTCGCGCGGGCGGCGTCCTTGTCGCCGGCGCGCCACTGCGCATCGGCGAGTCGCGCGAGCACCGGCACGTCGGCGGCGTCCGCGTCGAGCGCGGCGCGATAGTACGTAATCGCGACCGCGGGGTCGTTCACGCGCAGCGACAGATCCCCGAGACGTGTCGCGTGCGCGGCGCGGCGGTGCGAATCGGCGTCCGGTCCTTTCAGCGCGTCGTAGTCGATGAGCGCGCGCCGCGCGACGTCGTAGTCGCGCAGCCGTTCGGCCACCTCGGCCAGATAAAAGAAGGCCTGCGGATCGGCGGGTTCCTTCTGCGTCGCCTCCTGCAGCATGCGCTCGGCGGACTCCTCATCCGCCGTCAGCAGGAGCGCGCGGCCGAACAACGTCAACGCCTCGCTGCTGTCGTCAGTCCCGAGCGCCCCTTCGAGCGCGCCCAGCGCCTTGCTCAGATCGACCCGGTCGCCGCGCTGTTGCGCGCGCTCCAGCCACACGCGGCCGAGCGCGACATAGGCGTATCCGTGATCGGGGTATCGCTTGGCGGTCTCGCCGAGCGTCAGGATGGCGCGATCGGGTTGACCCGCCGCGGCGTACGCCAGCCCGAGCGTCACCTGGCGGGACGCGCTGGGATCCAGCGCGGACAACGCCTCGAGTTGCGCGAGGCGATCCTCGGTCCGGCCGAGCGCTCGATCCAGATCGGCCAGCTCCTCGCGCGGGTGCAGCATCGCCGGCTCGAGCGCGATGGACTTCTCGAGCGCCGCGCGCGCCCCCTCGAGCTTTTGTCCGTCACGGAGGCACAGACCCAGGAGGTAATACGCCTCGGCGAACCGTTCGTCGAGCAACACCGCCTGTTGGAGCGCGTCGATGGCGGGCGTCGTCTGGCCGAGGGCGTACTGCGCGAGCGCGAGCTTGTAGAGGACGCGGGGAGACCGATCGTCGATTTGAACGTACGCGCGATAGCGTTCCGCCGCCCTCGCGTACCGTTTGAGGGCGTAATTGCTGTCGCCGAGCAGCTCCAGCGGACGCGGCGCCGTCGGGTCCAGGTCCGACGCGCGGAGCAGATCCCGCAGCGCCGCCTCGAACTCGCCGCGCCGCCGGTAGACTTCGCCGCGCTTGAGGTAGCCGAGCATCGAGTGTTCCTTGACGGCGATGGCGCCGCTGAAGGCTTCGATGGCGGCAAAGGTATTGTCCTGGGCCAGGGCGGCGTCCCCCTGGGCGATATACACCCTGTAGGCATGCTCGCGCCGCGTCGCCGCGTAGCCGTACGCGACGGCCGCCGCCATCGCGAGCAGCAGCACCCCGGCCAGGAGTCTTTTCACAGCGTCCCAATCGTAAATCCGAAAGCGCCCGTCCGGAACCTTTTACCCGACCCGGGATCTAAGGAGTCAGGCGTCTTGCGGTGAACCGGAGTGTTAAAATGGGTGAGGAACTCTCCGTGAAGCCCGTTCGTGCCATCACTTGGACGGAGACCGGCGGCCGCGAAGCCTCCCTGATCCAACGATGCGCGGCTCGCGACGAAGACGCCTGCGCCGAGCTGGTCAGCGAACACCAGCGGATGGTCTATCAGCTCTCGCTGAACCTCCTCAACGACCACAACGAGGCGCTCGATCTCTCGCAGGAAGTCTTCCTGCGGGTTTTCCGTACGATTCATGCCTTCCGCGGACAGTCGGCGCTGCGCACCTGGATCTACCGCATCGTGATCAATCAGGCGCGCAACCGCCAGCGTTGGTGGCGGCGGCGCCACCGCGCGCAGCAGGTCTCGCTCGACCAGCACATCCAGAATCACGGCGATCTGCCGGAGTCCGACGGCGTCGGACCGGATCGGCTGCTGGGGCAGAAACAGCTCGCCGAGCGCATTCGGGTCGCGCTGGACAAGCTGCCGTTCGATCAGAAGACGGCGCTGGTGCTCCGCGAAATCGACGGGCTCAGCTACGACGAAATCGGGTTCTCGCTCGGGATCGCGGTCGGAACCGTCAAGTCGCGGCTGGCGCGCGCCCGCGAGGCTTTGCGCGCTGAATTGAGGGACGTATGACGGGGCTCACCTGCGGCGTAGTGCGGCGTCGTCTGCCGGCGTTCCACGACGACGAGTTGGAAGTCCGCGAGCAGATCGCGATCCAGAATCACCTCGACCAGTGCCCGCCGTGCCTGACCGAAGCGCGCGTGCTGCAATCCGTCGGCGACGCGCTGCGCCTCGCCGCCGCGCCGGGGCCGGCCGACGACTGGACGGGGCTGCAGCCGGGCGTCATCAGCCGGATGAAAGCGGAAGCGCACGAGTCGTGGACCGCGCGCGCGAGGCGCCTCTTCGACGACATGCACCTGGTGTGGATCGCGTTCGCGTCCACGGCGGCGACGGTCGTCTGCGGCGCCATCGTGCTCGGGATGCTGCATTTCGCGTCCCCGGAGCGCGGCGACTCGCTGGCCGCCATGATCGCCGCGATCGGCGCTCCCTCCGGATCGGATCTGAATCCGGCAAGCCTCGACGGCCGCATTCAGGTGCCGACCGTCCCGCTGGACGGCGTCGTCTCCGCCAGCCTCGAGCGCTCCGGCTCACAGGGAGAGCTCGCGCTGACGCTGTCGGCCGTCGTCACGCGCGAGGGACGGATCCACGGCCTCGAGGTTCTCGCCAACGACCGCGACCGCGGTCACGTGTCGCAGTTGCTCGACGCCATCTCGCGCGCGCAACTGGAGCCCGCCCGCTACGGCGCCGATCCCGTGGCCGTCAACCTCGTGTGGTTGGTGGAGCACATGACGGTGAAGGGGAAGCAGCGAGGATAGTCGTCACGCTTACTTCTTGATCTCCGCGACCGCGGTCGCGACGTTGTTCATCGCGTCGGATGCGCGGATGATCACGCTTCTCGCGCCGTTGTCGGCGTCGTCCAGCTTGATCTCGAACTCTTCCCGCTTCGAGTCCGGAATCCCGTCGACGGGGAACACCACCCGCCAGCGGCTCGCGTCGAGCGAGTACTCGACACGCTGCACCGCTGATTGA
>QHWR01000187.1 GCA_003223835.1 Acidobacteriota bacterium
GAGGCACAGCGGGCGGCACGCGACCGGCACCATCAGCGCGTCCGCGGCGATCAGGGCGTTGATGCCCAGCAGCGAGAGCCCCGGCGGGCAGTCGAGCATGACGAAGTCGTATCGCGCGGGCACCTCCTCGAGGCGGCCGCGCAGCACGACTTCGCGTCCGCGCACGTCGCACAGCGTGACGTCCGCGCTCGCGAGGTCCAGCGAGGCGGTGACGAGGTCCAGGTTCGGCGTCGAGGTGGCGCGGATGACCTTGCGCAGCGGCGCGTGGCTGAGAAGCCAGTTGGCCGACGAGGGATTCAGCCGGCTGCGCGGCACGCCCAACCAGCCCGACGCCGAGGCCTGACTGTCGAGGTCGATCAAGAGGACGCGGCGATTGGGGGCGGCGAGCGCGGCCGCGAGGTTGACGGCGGTGGTCGTCTTGCCCACACCTCCCTTCGTATTGATGACGGCGAGCGTTATGGGCAATTTTTCAGGCATTCTATCCCAAATCAGGCAGACCTTCGCTTGCCGCCGCGGTGAATGCTGTCAAACTGCTCAGGGCGCGCTTGACTTGCAATGCAGACGCCAGCGACGCTGGGCGCATCAGGCAGAACATGGCCGAAACGCGCGCGCCTTGACGCCGCCGCCGAGGCCGAATCAAACTCGGCCAGCGGAGCCCAGTTCTGATTCCTGACTCTTCGGCATGGCACTCTTCGGCTGGCTGACGCGCCGATCCCGCGCGGACGACCCCCTTCGAAACTGGCGGCGCGACTGTGAGGCGGCGATCGGACGCCCCGACGCGGCGGCGCACGCGCACCTTCGCGAGCGCCTCGGCGCGCTCGCCGGCTCGGCCGAAGACGTCGAGGTCGAGCAGGAGATGCTCGATGCGCTCGAAACGCTGCTCGCGCTGATGGATCAGCTGGCGGCCGACGGACTGCCCGTCGTCGCCACGACGCATCGCGTTATCGGCGCCGAGGTCTGCCATTTCACCGCCCCGGTGTCGATGCCCGAGGATCCGGCGCAGCCGAGCGGACGGCTGCTGATGACCTCGTCCCGCGCGATTTTCATCGGCGGCCCGAAGGCGATCTCGATCCCGTGGCACGCCGCCGCCGACGTCATGCGGAGGGACCGCGATCTCGTCATCATCCGCGCGGACCAGCAGGCGCTGTTCCGCTTCCGCTGCAACACGTATTCGGATGCGCTGACGGCGGAGTTCGTCGCGCGCCGCCTCCGCGCGTCGCGGCGGCGGCCGCTATAATCCGGCGATGGCCATCGCGCTCGGCAGCGAACGTCTGATCGACGGCCCCGACCGCCGTCTGATCGAAGGGCAGCGCATCGGGGTCGTCTGCAACCCCGCATCGGTCGACGGACGGTTCCGCCACATCGCCGACCGCCTCGCGGAGGGCGGCGACTGGCGGCTGACGGCCATCTTCGGGCCGCAGCACGGGTTCCGCTCCGATTTGCAGGAGAACATGATCGAGACGCCGCACGCGCAGGACGCGCGGCGCCGCGTCCCGGTGTACTCGCTCTACAGCGACACCCGCGAACCGCTCGACGAGATGCTCCGCGACCTGGACGTCCTCGTCGTCGATCTGCAGGACGTGGGCACGCGCATCTACACCTACATCTACACGATGGCCAACTGCCTGCGCGCCGCGCGGCGGCACGGCATCCGCGTCGTCGTCTGCGATCGGCCGAATCCGATCGGCGGCGAGCAGATCGAGGGGAACCGGCTCGATCCGGCGTACGCCTCGTTCGTCGGACAGTTTCCGATCCCGATGCGGCACGGCATGACGATCGGCGAGCTGGCGCGTCTCTTCAACGATCGCTTCGGCATCGCCGCCGCGGTTGACGTCGTGTGGATGGAGGGCTGGCGGCGGTCGATGTATTTCGACGAGACGGGGCTGCCGTGGATCCTGCCGTCGCCCAATATCCCCACCCTCGACAGCGCCACCGTGTATCCGGGCACCGTGCTGTTCGAGGGCACGCAGCTATCCGAGGGACGCGGAACCAACAAGCCGTTCGAGATCGTCGGCGCGCCGTGGATTGACGGCGATCGGTTCGCCGGCGCGATGAACGCGCGCGGTCTCGGGGGCGTGTTCTTCCGGCCGGTGTTCTTCGAACCCACGTTCCACAAGCACGCGAAGACGCCGTGCGGCGGCTGTCAGATTCACGTCACCGATCGCGGCGCCTTCCGGCCCTATCGCGCGGCGGTGGAGATGCTGGCGGAGTTCAAGCGCGAGGCGCCGGAACGGATCATGTGGCGCGACCCGCCGTACGAATACGAGCAGGAAAAGCGCCCGATCGACGTCCTCTATGGCTCCGATCGTCTGCGCAGGACGCTCGACGACGGCGGCGACGCGGCGCGGCTGGCGGCGGGCTGGCCCGCCGAGGAGGACGCGTTCCGGGAGCTGCGCGCGCCGTTTCCGCGCGACGCGGATCTGCGCCGCGTGCCGGTGCGCGTGCGGGCCGTAGATCGTCAGCCACGTGTCGAGCCCGAGGCGGCCGAATTTCGTGTGGGTGCCTTCGCGCAGCCACTCTGCCTCGCTCAGGCAGTTCATCAGCTCGCCGGTGCTCTCGCGCGCCGCTTTGAACAGCTCGAGCGACAGTTCGTGCGGACGGTCGTAGTGCAGCCGGCGCGCGAACACGTCCTGGTCGCGCGGCTCGAACGTCGGGCGCTCCTCCGCGAGCAGCCGGCGGAACCGGACGGCGGCAATCATCTCGCTGTCGGCGAGATGGTGCACGATCTCGCGAGCCGACCACGCCGCCGCCGACGGCTTCGCCTCGAGCTCCTCCGGCGTCGCCTTCAGGAGCGCCTCGGCGACGACGCGATAGCCGTCCTTGTACTGGTCGACCAACGCTTCGCGTTCTTCCCGAGTCATGACGATCTCCTCGTTTATCCGAGCGTCTTCGCGATTCCGGGCGCCAGATTCTCCTGCGCGGTTTCGGGCACCAGATGATGCGTGACGAGATGATCCCGGAGCTTCTCGAACGCCTCGCGCGGCGTATCGACCCACTGCAGCAGGTTCAGATCCTTCTTCGCGATGGCGCCCCATTCGACGAGCGGTTCGAGGTCGAACACCTGACGCCAGTAGGTGACCCCGTACAGGATGACGCAGAGTTGCTTCGACAGCTTCTTCGTCTGGGCGAGCGTCAGGATCTCGAACATTTCGTCGAGCGTGCCGAAACCGCCCGGGAAGATCACGAGCGCCTTCGCGAGATACGCGAACCAGAACTTGCGCATGAAGAAGTAGTGGAACTCGAAGTGCAGCCCGTCGGTGATGTAGCGGTTCGCCCCCTGCTCGAACGGCAGCCGGATGTTGAGCCCGATCGTCTTGCCGCCGGCTTCGCGCGCGCCGCGGTTCGCGGCCTCCATCACCCCGGGGCCGCCGCCGGAGCAGACGACGAACCGGTGGCGCGGCGACTCGAGCGAGAGGCTCCACTCGGTCAACTGCTTCGCCAGCTCGCGCGCGTCCTCGTAGTAGCGCGACCATTCGAGCGCCTTGCGGCTGCGTTTGAGCGCGGTCGGGTAGTCGTTGCTGCGTTTGCGGAGCCTCAGCCTCGCGAGCGCGCGCTCCGCGTGCAGCCGGCTGTGAACCCGGGCCGATCCGAAGAACACGACGGTGTCCTGAATGTTCTGCTCGCGGAACCGCCGCAGCGGTTCGAGGTATTCGGCGAGGATTCGGATCGGCCTGGCTTCGTCGCTCTCGAGAAACTCGCCATCGTGGTACGCGAGCGGCTGATTGTTCATACTCGAAAAGACTGTATCATCATCGATGCCGGTCGTTTTTCGCGAGCGGAGGACTCATCCATGGCGGGACGGGCACACGTGTCGATCGCGGCGGCAGCGCTGATGCTGATCGGCGCGATCGGTGTCGGCGCGCAATCATCGGCGCCGCAGGACAAGCCGAAGGCGGCGGGCAGCGGATGGACGATTCCGGCGGACGCCGAGGCCGAGAAGAATCCGCTCGCCGCGGACGCGAGCGCCGTGCCGGCCGGACGGCAGCTGTTCAAGTCGAATTGTCAACGGTGCCACGGTCCGGGCGGCAAGGGCGACGGTCCGGACGCGGATCCCGACAACGAGCAGGACATGGATCTCACGAATCCGAAGCGCGCGGCGCGCAATCCCGACGGCGTCGTGTTCTACAAAGTATGGAACGGCCGCCAGAAGCCGAAGATGCCCGCGTTCAAGGACAAGCTGACGAAGGATCAGGTGTGGCACATCGTCAGCTTCGTGCAGACGCTGCGGCAGCCATCCTCGTCGCTGGTCGCTGGTCGCTCGTCGCTGGTCGTCAATCAGAGAAATTTCACCACCAGCTCGCCGATCAAATAGCCGACGCCCGCGACGCCGAAGCCGACGAGGAACATGTCGCGGCCGCTCGCCCAGCTGCCGCGCCCGGTGAACATGCTCCGCGCGGCGCCAATCGCAAAGTGCGCGAGCATGCTGATCGTCAGCGACACCCACACCGCCGGCCCGTGGTTCATCAGGAGAAACGGGATGATCGGGATGAACGCGCCGACGGCCGTCGCCGACCCGGTGACGAGGCCGTCCTTGAGCGGCGCGAGCTCCGCGGGATGGATGTTCAATTCTTCCCGCACCTGGGTCTCGAGCGCGCGCGCCGGATCCTGCATCATCGTCTTCGCGGTTTCGCGCGCGCGCTCCTTCGTCAGGCCTTTCGCTTCGTAGATGAGCGCGAGTTCGTCCTCCTCGAGGTCCGGCATCAGCCGCATCTCGTGCCGCTCCATCTCGATCTGGTGCGCCTGCACCTCCGCCTCGCTCTTGGCCGCCAGATAGCCGCTCGACCCCATCGAGAGCGCGTCGGCGATCGCGCCGGCGATGCCGCTGATGATCACGACGTGCGGCGTCACGCTCGCGCCGATGACGCCCGCCACGAGACCGAAGTTCGCCGTCAGGCCGTCGTTGAATCCGTACACGACCGACCGCAGCACGCCGCCGGCGCCGCCGACGTGCCACGGCTCCCCTTCGCGTCCCATCACTTCGGAGAGCTCGCGTGCGTGGATGGCGGATTCCGCGGCGATGTCCACCGCCGCCCTGTGCGTCTCCCGGTTCGTCGAGGCGCGCGCCAGCCCGAGGTACGCCTGCACCTCGCGCCCTTCTTCCGCGAGAATCAACGGCAGGATCGTCGACGGGCCGAACCGCCGCCCGACCCACGCGAGCAGCCGCGTGCGGCGCGACGTCGTGTATTTCGGAAGCGGCCGCGCCGCCTGCCGGAAGAGATCCGCCCAACGCTCGACGTGCCGGTCCTCGACCGCCGCCAGCCGCAGGAACAGGTCGCGGCGGTTCTGATCCGTGTCCGCGGCGGCGAGCTCGCGGTAGAGAAACGCCGCGTCCTTCTCGTCGGCGTAATGCTCGTTCCAACTCTCGTCCGGCTGAAGGATGTCGGGGCTCGCCATCCCACGATCCTACCGCGCGCCGTCGCCGTTTTGGTAAGCTCTCGCGAAACTTGACGACCCCCGAGTTCGAACACTCGCTCCTCATCAACGCCGCTCCCACGCGCGTGATGGCCGCCTTCTTCGATCCGCACGCGCTCGCCGCGTGGTGGCAGACGGTGCGATCGGTGACGACGCCCCGGCCGCTCGGCATCTACGCCGTCGAGTGGGATCCGACGCCGGACGCGGACGAAGTCCTGGGACGGCTCGGCGGCGTCTTTCACGGCACGGTGATGGAGTACCTCGCGGGCCGCGAGTTCTTCGTCGCCGATGCGTGGTGGCTTCCGCCGGACGGCGACCCGATCGGTCCGATGTCGCTCGAGGTGAGCTGCGCGATGGACGGGCCCGCCTGCCGGCTCCGCGTGCGCCAGACCGGGTTCGACGAGAACGTGCGCTGGCGCCGCTACTACGCGGTCATCGCGCGCGGCTGGCAGCTCTCGCTCGCCGAGCTGAAGCAGTTCGTGGAAAACGCATGACGGACGGCCGGCCTCCCGGCGACGGCGGTCCCGGGTTCATCAGGGCGCTCGGCCTCGGCGACGTCGTCCTGATGAACATCGTCGCGGTCGTCGGTCTGCGGTGGATCGCGCGCGGCGCGAGGACCGGCCCCGCGTCGGTGACCTTGTGGGTGCTCGCCTGCGTCGCGTTCTTCGTGCCGCTCGCCGCCGCGGTCGCGGAGCTTGCGAGCCGCTACCCTGATCAGGGAGGCGTCTACGCGTGGGTGCGGCGCGCATTCGGCGCCGGCCATGGGTTCATCTGCGGCTGGTGCCTGTGGGTCAACAACCTTTTTTATTTTCCCTCGCTGCTGCTGTTCGGCGCCGAGAACGCCATCGCGATCGGCGGCGATCGGTGGCAATGGCTCGCGACGAGCCGTCTCTACGCCGTCGCGTTCGTGCTCGCCGGCATCTGGATCGCGGCGGTTGTCAACGTCGTCGGCCTGCGCACCGGGAAGTGGCTGCAGAACGCGGGGAGCGCGGGCGTCTGGATTCCCGCCGGGCTGCTGATCGCCTGCGGCGCGGTGGCACTCGCGCGGTTCGGATCCGCGACGCCGTTCACCTCGGAATCCATGGTGCCGCACGGCGCGCTGCTCGACACGATCGGCCTCTGGTCGGCGATGTGCTTCGCGTTCTCCGGCTTCGAGATCACGTCATTCATCGGCCAGGAGGTCCGGGATCCGCAGCGGACGATTCCGCGCGGCGTGATCATCGCGGGCGTGGCGACGACGATCTTCTACATCGCGGGATCCGTGTCGGTCCTCGTCGCGGTGCCGGTGTCGTCGCTGCGCGAGTTGAGCGGGATTACCGACGCGGTCCGGCTCGTCGCGGGACGCGTGGGGATCACGGGCCTTGGCGCGTTGACGGGCGGTCTGCTGGCGCTCAACGCGCTCGCGGGGACGACGTCGTGGACGGCGGGCTCGGCGCGCGTTCCGTTCGCCGCCGGCGTGGACGAAGCGCTGCCAAGGTCATTCGGCCGGCTGCACCCGCGCTACCGGACCCCGCACGTCGCGCTCATCGTCCAGGCGCTCGCGGCGTCGGCGGTGTTTCTCGCGAGCCTGGTCTTCACCGTCGCGGGGCGGACGACGTCGCTGCAGGAGGCGTACGACATCCTCGTCAATCTCACGATCCTGATTTACTTCGTGCCGTATCTCTACTTGTTTGCCGCGCTCGTCCGGTTGCGGCCCGCCGGCCCCGCGCAGTCGATCGAGATCCGAATCCCGGGTGGCACGCCGGGTCTGTGGGTCGTCGCAGCCGTCGGCTTCGCCGCGACCGCCGTGGCGCTGGCGCTGACGTTCGTGCCGCCGCCGGGCTCCAACGCGCTGACGTTCGAGGTAAGTCTCGTCGTGCAGGCCGTCGTGATGATTGGCATCGGGCTGATGTTCTACGTCGTAAGAGGCCGCAAGAGAATCTAACCGCTCTGCTGCCTCTCTCACCCACCGAGGCGCTGGACGTTCAGGAAATTGCCGTCGGGACGGCTCAGGTCCGCGCTCACGTTGACGAACACCACGACGCATGCCGCGGGCAGGCAGCGCCGCGCGATGAGCGCGCGCTCGACCGACGGTGCGTCTCGATCCTCCGACACGAGCGCCGTCACGCCCCAGTTGAGCGAGAGGCGGCGCGCGACGCTGTCGCTCGGCGTCACGGCGTAGACCGGCGCGCGGGGCCGCAGCGACGCCAGCAGCTCCGCCGTTCTGCCGACGCGGGTAATCGCAACGATCGCGTCCGCCTGCCCGGACGTCGCCAGCGTGATCGCCGCCTCGCACAACGCGCGCCAGTGTGGACGTCCCGCGGGATCGACGGCGGGGACGAGGTGGTCGGAAGGGGGCAGCGTCTCGGCGTCGGAGATGATCGCGTCCAACGTCTGCACGGCGCGGACGGGGTACGCGCCGGCTGCCGTCTCGCCGGCGAGCATGATGGCGTCCACCCCTTCGTCGACCGCGTTCGCGGCGTCGCTGACCTCGGCGCGCGTGGGCCGGGGCTCCGAGCGCATCGATTCGAGCACCTGCGTCGCGACGATCACGGGCCGGCCGAGCGATCGCGCACGCCGCACGATCTGCTTCTGCGCGCGCGGCACCTGCTCGAGCGGCATCTCGAGGCCGAGATCGCCGCGCGCGACCATCACGCCGTTGCAGAGGCCGAGAATGGCGTCCAGATTCTCCATCGCGTGCGGCCGCTCGATCTTCGCGATGAACGACATGTCGCGTCCGGCGTCCTTCGCGATGCTGCGCGCGCGCGTCACGTCTTCGGCGGTCTGCACGAAGCTCAGCGCGACGAGATCCACGCCGAGCGCGATGCCGAACCGCAGGTCCGCCTCGTCTTTCGCGGTGATCGCCGACGCCGGGAGCGGCACGCCGGGCGCATTGATTCCCTTGTGCTCCCCCAGCGTGCCGCCGTTGAGGACGACGGTCGTCAGTTCCCCGCCGTCCTTCGCCGTCACGCGCAGCTCGATGCGCCCGTCGTCGAGCAGCAATCTGTCCCCGGGGCGCGCCGACGTGACGAGCGGCGCGTACGGCGTGAAGACGCGCCGCGCGTCGCCCGCGGCGTCCCCGGCGGCGACGCGCAGCTCGGCGCCTTCCGCGAGCGTCACCGGCTGTCCTCCCGTCAACGGCCCGGTGCGGATCTTGGGACCGCTGAGATCCTGCAGGATCGCGACGTGCCGGCCCGCGCGCCCGGCCGCCTTTCGAACCTGCTCGAACATCGCGCCGTGCGTTTCGTGCGTGCCGTGCGAGAAGTTGAGACGGAAGACGTCAGCGCCCGCCGCGATCAGCGCATCCAGCGTGGACGGCGCGCTGCTCGCGGGACCGAGCGTTGCGATGATTTTGGTGTGGCGCATTCTCTATGACCACGGATCCACGATCGCCTTCGTGATCCGCATCGCCTCCGCGTCCGCCAGGGCCTCGTTGAGCGCGTGCAGGCCGTAGCGGCGCTCGCCGATCGACCGCCAGGGCACCGAGGCGGCCTGACGCTCCAGGATCGACAGCGCGCGCAGGAAATGACGCGCCTCGCTGCCCCAGCAGCCGCGGATCTCGAGGTGCTTGCGGTTGATGTCGCGGTGCGCGTTGACGGCGCTGTCGCCCACGTCGGTGTAATGGCCGGCGATGACGTAGCGTCCGCCATCGCGCGCGAGCGACAGGCCCTCTTCGACCGCGCGCGGCGAGCCCGCCGCTTCGATGACGACGTCGGCCCCTTCGTCGTGCGTCTCGGCCCGAATCCGCTCGGCACGCTCCGACGGAGCCGTCGCCGTCACGTCGAACGCCTCGTCGGCTCCCATCATCCGCGCGAGCGTCAGCCGCGATGCGGGGGCGCCGATCGCGACGATGCGCGACGCGCCGGCCAGACGCGCGAGCGCCACGACGCTGAGCCCGACCGCGCCGGTGCCCTGGACCACTACGGTGTCGCCGGCGTGAATCTCCGCGCGATCGAGAACGTGCATCGCCGTGATCAGGCCGCAGCCGGCGCCGATGTAGTCCTCGAAGCTCACCGCGTCGGGAAGCCGCGCGACGGCCACGCCGGGCTCGAGATAGATCGCCTGCGACCAGCCGCCGTAGAGTCCGTCGGCGGCGGAGTCCGTGATGCCGTAGACGCGGCGTGCCGTGCAGCGCGTCGGCGTCCGGTGCACCGTGCAGGCGCGGCAGCGGCCGCACGTACGATGCACGTCGAAGAAGACGATGCGGTCCCCTTCGCGAAGCGACGAGCCGTCGATGCCGGCGACGGGCCCTCGTGTCGCGTCGATCGTCCCGGCGGACACGTGGCCGGGAATGATTGGATATGGCACGCCGGCGAGCCGTCCGTGCCAGAGGTGGACGTCGGTGCCGCACACTTCGGAGCAGGCCGTGCGCACCAGGACGGCGCCGGCAGGCAGATCGGGACGAGGAAACTCGCGGACCTCGATCGGCCGCCGCGGCGCGGACATGACGGCCGCGAGGATGCGTGCGCTCACGTGAGTACGTTACCCTAATCTTTCCACAATGCTCACGCGAACGCTGCTCGGCTTCGTGCTGCTGGCCGCGACGGCGACCGCCGCCCGCGCGCAATCGACCGTGTACCAGCCGCATCGCGCGCGGAAACATTTCGTCACGATCAGCTACGACTGGCATCACACGAATGCGCTCGACTTCGAGAACCACCCGCTCGCCGATTTGCTCGGGCGTCCCGTCTCGGAGGCGCACCTGCAGCCGTACGACTACCGCACCCGCGACGGCGAGACGCTCGTGCACGTGCTCGAGTTCAGCCACCCGGGCCAGGGCGCCAGCGTCACGGTATATCCGTTCGGCCTCAGCAGCGGCGCGGCGCTGACCGTCCGCGGCAGCGTCCTGCAGCTTCCCACGATTCGGCTGTCGTTCGAAGGCCCCGCGCCGTCGCCGTCGTACACGCTGACGGGCGGGCGCGCGTACGATTTGGGCGCCGGCGTGACGACCGGCGACCTCTCGGCCGGGTGGGGTCTCGGCAGCTATGCGTTCGTGATCGGCGGGATTGGCCACGCGGCCAGCGACGAGGCCAGCGGACGCCGTTACTTCGCGGAGGCCGGCGGCGCGATCACGTCGGGCCCCTTCGGCGTCGAGATCGCGGTCAAGTACTCGCAGACCAACCTGCCGATCCCTGTCGAGCACCGCGTCGTCGCGATTCCGGTGACGGTGCGCGCCATGGTGACGTTTTGATGGACGTTGACGCCTGGCTCGCCGCCGCGCTCGCCGATGCCGAGGCGCGCGGCCTGCCGGAGCTGAAGCCGCTCCTCGAAACGCTGGCGCGATCGACACAGGCGCTGCGCGACGCCGACGCGGAGTTCGGGCATCCTGCCGGAGCCGGTGCGCAGAAAGACAACGACAGCGACCCGACGGCGGAGCCCCGCCCATGACCCCGGCGGCGCTGCCCGATCTTGCGACGGCTGCCTCCGCGGTCGAGCGGCGTGAGCTGTCCCCCGTCGAACTGGTCAAGGGCTGTCTCGATCGCGTGGCCGCGCGAAGCGCCGCGCTCAACGCATTCATCGCCGTCTTCGATCGGGAAGCGACGGCGCAGGCCAAGCGTGCCGAATCCGAGATTCAGAACGGACGGTACCGCGGGCCGCTCCACGGCATTCCGATCTCGGTGAAGGATCTCGTCGACGTCGCCGGCGCGCTGACGACGTCCGGGTCGGCGGTGCCGCCGCGCAATCCCACGCACGATGCTCCCGTCGTCGCACACCTGCGCCGCGCGGGCGCGATCATCATCGGCAAGACGAACCTGCACGAGTTCGCGTTCGGCACGACGAGCGAGGATTCCGCCTACGGACCGGTGCGTCATCCGATTGATCCGTCGCGGTCGGCGGGCGGCTCGAGCGGCGGCGCCGCCGTGGCCATTGTCGAAGGCATGTGCTTCGGATCGATTGGAACGGACACCGGCGGATCGGTCAGGATTCCGTCCGCCGCCTGCGGAATCACCGGGCTGAAGGGGACGCTGGGAGAAGTGTCGTGCGAGGGGGTCGTGCCGTTGAGCGAGACGCTCGATCACGTCGGTCCGCTCACGCGCACGGTGACGGACGCCGCCCTGCTCTGGCACGCGATGATGGGACGGCCGCCGCGTCCCCCACAGCCGGCCGAGAGTTTGTGGATTTCGACCCCGCGCCGCTACTTCTTCGACGTCCTGGACGACGACGTCCGCGAGTTGATGGCGGAGACGATTCGACGCTTACAGAAGGCCGGTCATACCGTGGAGGACGTCGCGGTCGCGCACGTCGAGCGGATTGCCGACGTCTACCTGCACATCTCGCTGTCGGAAGCGGCCTGGTATCACGCGCCGCTGCTGGCGCAGTACGCGGATCGCTACACGCCGCCGGTCCGGTTGCGTCTCGAAATGGGGAGGTACATTCAAGCCGAGGACTACGTGCGGGCGATGCACGCGCGGTCGGCGTTGCGCACGGCGGTCGATCGCGCGCTCGAAGGAGCCGACGCGTTGCTGCTGCCGGCGCTCGCCATCGCGGCGCCGCCGATCGGCGCCGCGAGCGTCGTGGTCGGCGACACACGACATCCGGTGCGCGCGCTGATGCTGCGGCTGACGCAGCTCTTCAACATCACCGGTCATCCGGCGATCGCGTTGCCGATGGGAATCGGACGCGACGGCCTGCCGCGCGGGCTGCAGCTGGTCGGGCACCGCGGCGCGACCGATCGCCTGCTCGAGGTCGCGCGTGCCGTCGAGCGTCAGATCACGGGCGGCGCGGGGTCCGTCGGCGGCGGCACCGGATGAATGTCGGGACGATCGTCCTCGGGTTCCCCGGGCGGCACCGGCCGGTTCACCGGCGGCGGCTGATTGACGACGTCGGGCGCCTTCGGCACGTCAGGTTTCGGAGGCTGTTCAATCATAATGACGCGGCGTGCAATGGACGCGCCGTCGGGTGCGGGGGGCTGGGGCTGGGACAGCACCCAGCCCCCAGCACGAACAGAGACATAGACATGATTAAATCCATCACCGTACATGAAGCCCATCAGCAGCAGCGCGCGGGGGGCACCTACCTCGACGTGCGGTCCGCTCCGGAGTTCGATCGGGCGCACGCGGCTGACGCGTACAACATTCCGCTGCTCCATCTCAATCCCGCGACACGCCAGATGACGCCGAATCCCGACTTCATCGACGTCGTGAAGGCGAATTTCCCGGCCGACGCCAAACTGCTGGTCGCCTGTCAGGCCGGCGCGCGATCGTTGCAGGCGTGTCAGCTGCTCGCATCGGCGGGATACACCAACATCACGAACGTGGCCGGTGGGTTCGGTGGGTCGCCTCACGGGGATCCCGGGTGGGCGCAGGCGGGACTGCCCGTCGAAACCCAGGCCGACGAGTCGCGCACGTATGACGCGTTGCGCGCGCGCGTGCAGGGAAAGGCGCGCTGACGCGTGCTCGCGCGTGTGTTTCACCGGTGGGAGCGCCGGCTCGCATCGACCGCCACCAATCGCGTCGTCAGGCCGTTCGACTGGGGCGTCGAGTGGATCGACGATCCGCAGGTCCGCGCGGCCGGCAATCCCTCGACGGCGCTGCAGTCGTGGGGAGAACGGACCGTCGCCGCGAGCGACGCGTTCTACGCCGTTACGCCGGCGGATGACTATCGCCTCGACGGCGACGTCCTGACGTTCACGAGCGCGATCCGGACGCCGCACGACGAGAACAATGTCGTGCGCGCCCGCTTCTTCGCCGATCCGTCGCGGCGCGGGCGCACCCGCGCCGTTCTCGTGCTGCCGCAGTGGAACGCCGATCGCGGAGGCCACGTCGGGCTGTGCCGTCTCCTGAATCGTTTCGGCCTGACGGCGCTGCGGCTCTCGCTTCCGTATCACGACGATCGAATGCCGCCGGAGTTGACGCGCGCGGACTACATCGTCAGCTCGAACGTGGGCCGGACCGCGCAGGTGTGCCGCCAGGCGGTGCTGGATGCGCGCCGCGCGATCGCGTGGCTGCACTCGCGCGGATATGAATCCATCGGCATCCTCGGCACGAGCCTCGGGTCGTGTCTCTCGATGCTGACGGCGGCGCACGAGCCGCTGCTGCGCGCGGCGGCGCTCAATCACGTCTCCCCGTTTTTCGCCGACGTCGTCTGGCACGGACTCTCGACCGCGCACGTGCGTCAGGGACTCGACGGCCACGTCACGGTCGAGGAGCTGCGGCGGATGTGGCTGCCGATCAGCCCGTGGCCGTTCATCTCACGGATGCGCGATCGTTCGGTGCTGCTCGTGTATGCGCGCTACGACCTCACGTTCCCGGTCGACCTGTCGCGCAAGCTGGTGATCGAATTCGAACGCCTGGAGGTCGCGCACGAGTTGGCCGTGCTTCCCTGCGGCCACTACAGCACGGGCGTCACGCCGTTCAAGTGGCTCGACGCGATCGCGCTGTGCCGCTTCCTGAACAAAGCGCTCCACGTCTGACCGATCTTCCTTATACGACGGTCACCTCGAACGATCGTCCGAGCGCGAACGTGTTGACGACGGTGCTGTGGGCGTACACGTCGAACCGGTAGTTCCCCGGCGTCAGCGTCGAGTCGGACATCCAGAGGTTGAATCCCGACTGAGTGAACTGCGCGTTGCCGAACGCCGCAGCGACATCGGGCCGAGAGAAGCCCAGGAGCGCCCAGCCGATGAATTGTCCCTGGCTCGGATCGCCGTCGCGGTACGCGTAAATGTGGACGGCATCGATGCCGGTGCCCGACGGCGCGTCGCGGTCGATCGCCCAGCCGCCGATCAGAAACGGACGCGTGACGGTACTGCGGGTCACCGGCGCATCCACGCTCATCGCAGGCGTGCTGTGGACGGCGGTCCACACGAGCGGTGGGGGCAAGCTGATGTTCCGCGAGCTGACGTTCCCGATGATCCGCCCGAACATCACCCACGCCACCCCCCAGTTGCCCGAGTCGAGCTTGAACGGAAGGGTAAAGTCCCCGACGGTGGCCGGCAGCGCCACGTCGTCGGCGGCGGACGCCCAGACCTTGTACTCCTCTTCTCCGTGGCCGACGCCGGGAATGCTGTCCTTCGGCAGCGCCTCGCCGGTGATGTTAAGACCCGTGAGCGGCAGCGGGATGTCGTATCTGTCGTCGTCCGATCCTTCGACCCACAGCGTGACCAGCGCGCTGCTAATGCTTTCGGACGAACCTGTGGCGGGGCGCCGGAACGGACCCGAAAACATTGTCTTGGTCGCGTAATCGTAGGCGGCGCCTCGGAAGATCATCTCGCCCGGGCTGTTGGAATCGCCGGATCGGTAGACGATCAGATTGTCGAACCAGACCTGCGCCGTTCGGCTCAGCGTGAAGAACTGCCCGATCGCATACGCGCGGGGGACGCTCGGATCCGGGCTCGTCGCCGTGACGCGGAACCACAACCGCGTGTCCTGAGGGAGGCCGTCAACCTCGAACTCATGCCGCAGACCGGGCCCGATCAACAGCTCGAGACGGCTGCCGACCAGATTCTCCGGCATCGAGTCCTCGTACACGTTGCCGGTCCGGTAATAGAAGATCTCCAGAATGCTCATCGCTGGCCGGTTGGTGTTGAAATGGACGTGGGCGGACTCCGGCGTGGCGGTGATCGTCAGGCCCGTGATCCGCTGAACGAGCGTGACATCGGGGAGGTGCAAGCGAACCCCGTCCTGCGGGAACTGCAATTCGGTGGTGGGAAACATCGGTCGCTCCTTCCAGGGCAGTCGTGAGCGTTCGCCCCAGGCCGGTAAGAATACCCGCACGAGTTCGCGGCGTCAGCCACCTCTTCGCGTAGGTAGCGCGCCTCCCATCGGAAAGGTCAGAGATACTTGATGATGCCCTGAAGGGCGTTGTAGAGGACGCCCGCGAGCGCCTTCACGAGGGGAGACACTTCACCCGTCGCGACGGCATCGGCGACGGTGACCGGCTGGGTCATGATCAGCCAAATCGTCGCCCCTGCCAGCGCGGCCGCCAGGACCCCGACGACACCGGCGAGGCTCAGGCTGATCCGGGTGAAAGTCATAGCCGTTCGGTCCAAGTCTACAACCGGGACCGCACGTCTGTCAGTTGGACGCACCGGCCGCGCTGGCGGTTCCGATAGGAGCGCGGACACAGAGGGTCTCGCCCTCTGTGATCTCTGTTAGCCCTGTGGTCGAGATTCGCGCGCTGGCGACGAGATCTCGAGCACGATTTTCCCGAACTGCTGCCGGTCCTCGAGGCGCCGCTGCGCGTCGGCGGCGTGCGCCAGCGGGAAGACGCTGTCGATGACGGGGGCGATCCGGCCGTCGAAGAACAGCGCCGCGACGGCACGCAGGTCGGCGAACGTGCCCATGTACGATCCCAGCAAGGAGAGCTGGCGCGCGAAGAGATGCCGCAGGTCGATCGCGCCGCGCGGACCGGTCGTCGCGCC
>QHWR01000039.1 GCA_003223835.1 Acidobacteriota bacterium
TCGGCCTCGTCCTTGCCATCGCGTGCGCGAACGTCGCGGGCCTGTTGCTCGCGCGCGGCACCGTTCGGCGCCGGGAAATCGCCGTCCGCGTCGCGCTCGGTGCGAGTCGCGCGCGTCTCGTGCAGCAGCTCCTGACCGAAGGGCTGTGGCTCGCGCTCTTCGGCACGGTCAGCGGCCTGCTGCTCTCGTTCATCCTCGTGGACGTGCTGTCCCGAACGTCGCTCCCCCTGCCGGTCCCGATCGAGTTTCACTGGAGATTCGACGTTCGATTGCTGATCTACTCGGTTGGTCTTCTCGCGCTCACCGCCGTGCTGTGCGCGCTCGCGCCCGCTCTTCAGGCGACGCGGCCTTCGCTTGTCCCGGCTCTGAAGCAGGAAGAACCGCGATACGCCCACCGCCGCTGGACGCTTCGCAATCTTCTCGTCGTCGGTCAGGTCGCCGTCGCGCTGGTCCTCCTCGTCAGCGCGCTGCTCTTCCTCCGGAATCTTGCCCGGGCCCACGACGTCGATCCCGGATTCGATACGGCCCGCACGCTGGTCGCGCAGGTCAGCGTCGTGGAAGGCCGCTACACCCCGGACGGCCGAGCGTCGTTCCTCGACGCAGCGGTCACGCGGCTGCGGGCACTGCCCGGCATCGAGGCGGCGACGTACTCCTCCGCCGTGCCGCTCACGATCCGCAGCGGCATGACGACGGGCGCGCCTCTGAGGATCGCGGAGAGGGGCGAGGAGTTCCACGCCCGATATGAAGTCAACCTCGTCGGGCCGCAGTACTTCGAGACGATGGGCATTCGCGTGCTGACGGGACGCGAGTTCCGGAACACGGATCGCCGCGGTACCCCGGCGGTGGCGATTATCAACGAGGAATTCGCCGCGCGCCATTTTGGCGGCCGCGATCCGCTCGGCCGCCATCTGCTGCTGCCCGGCGCAGGAACTTCGTACTCCGTCGAAATCATCGGCGTCGTGAGCAACAGCAAACACCGGACGATTGGGGAAGCACAGCAGGCGGCGGTGTACGAGTGCTTTCTGCAGCGCATCAGCCGGGGGCGCGTCGTCCACATTCTCGTGCGGACGAAGGAACGGCCCGAGCCGTTCGTGCGCGGTGTGCAGCGGATCCTCGAGCAGATGGATCCGACCGCCGCCGTCGAAGTGCGGCCCATGCGATCCGTGCTCGCATTCGCGTTCCTGCCGAGCAGGCTGGGCGCAGCACTCCTCGGGACGCTCGGTGCGCTGGGCCTCGCGCTCGCGATGGTGGGACTCTACGCCGTCGTCGCGTACGCGGTGAGCCGCCGGACGGCCGAGATCGGCATCCGCATCGCGCTGGGAGCGTCGCGATCCGCCGTCCTGCGTCTGGTCCTCAGCGACGTGGCGCTCCTGGCCGGCATCGGGATCGCGATTGGACTCGTGATCGCGGCGCTCGTAACGCGTCCCTTGACGATGTTCCTCGTCTCCGGATTGAGCGCGAGCGATCCCGTCGCCTTTGCCGCGACGGCTGCCGTGCTCGCGCTGGTCAGCGTCGCCGCCGCATGGACGCCGGCTCGCCGGGCGATGCGGATCGATCCGGTCAGCGCGCTCCGCGCCGAATGAAACCTCCGGCGCTGCGTCTCACGCGTCGATCGGTTCATCAAGCTGCTGCCGAGGGGGCTAACCCGCCGCCCGCGCGGCGGCGTACGCCACGGCCTCGCCGATCCGCTCGAGCGCCCAATGACGGCTCTCATCGAACGTGTACAGCTCGTCGTGAACGTCGAACCGGAGCACGCGATCCGCGAGGCCACGGCGGGCGATGTGCTGCATCTCCTGCGCAAGCCCACGGCCGTAGTTCGCTTCGATGACGATCGCCTGCGCAAGCTCGATGAACCCGGTCAAGAGAAAGAACCACATGTCCACCGGCCAGGGAGATTGCAGCTCCGGCGGTGGAGCGGGCGCTTCGAGCACCAGCGGTTCGGGCGGCGCGCCTTCCTTTCCCTCGGGATACAGCATCAGCGCGAAGTAACCCGCGAGATCGAGGCGCACGGTGAGCCTCGCGATCCGCGGCCGGAAGTTCTCCTCCTTGCTGCGCATGAAGCGCGCTGCATCCTCATCGCTGGGCCCGAGGTCTTCACCCTTCGCGAATTCCTTGAACAGCGACTCGTCGAAGCGGCGCGACCACAACAGCATGCAGAACTTGTGCGTCAGCGTGGGGCGCCTCTGCCGCGCGTAAGCCGTCAACGCAGGCAGCGTAAGCGAATCCCCCATATCCCTGAAGGCTGCCTGACACAGTTCCTCGCTCACCGTGATGATTTCGCGGTGAAACTCCTGCCGCCGAACCGTGTACCCGGCGAGCCATCGATCGTAGACGTCGACATCGCGCGACTCGTTGGGGTCTGGTGGCGCTTCCATGAGAATGTCCGGCTGTGATCGAGACGAATTCTATAGCGCGACGGGCACGTGAGCGTCGCCGTTGACAACCACCGCCCGAACCGGGAAGACTCTCCCTCAGCGCGCGTTGGGGCGCCTCCAGTCCGCAGCAAGGGGGACCACTCCCACCCAATTGGTTCGTGACCGCGTCATCGAACCTTCTTCCAGCCTGGCATTCAGCGGACGACAGGCGTATCGGGAGGAAGGTTTCATGCCTAGACAGATCACGCCCCGCACGACCCTCGAGAACCTGAAGCGGGAAGCGAAGCGCTGGTTGAAAGCGCTTCAGGCGAATGCCGTGGACGCGCGCACTCGTCTGCGTCGTGCGCTGCCCGACGCGCCCGCGGCTCCGACGCTTCGCGATGTGCAACATGCGCTCGCGCTCGAGCACGGGTTGCCCGGATGGACCGCGCTCAAGAACCGGCTCGCCGCCGACGCGCCGATCCGGCGCTACGAACGAGTGGCCGACGCGCTGGTGACGGCGTATCACTCGCGCGACGAGGCCGCGATCCGAATCGTCTGGGAATACTTCGGCCACATGCGCGCATGGGATGCGATGCGGCGGTACGTCCGCCTCGATCTCGGCAAGACCGAGCAGCCGCAGAACCCCGAGGACGACACGATCACGCTCGCCGAAGCGCGATACCTCGTGGCGCGCGCGCAGGGCTTCGACAGCTGGGAATCGCTGGCCGCGTTCGCGGCCTCCGTGCCGCCGGGAAAGACGATCGCGGCAAAGGCGGTCGCTCTCTACTCATTCGATGATGCGGAATCCAGGCAGATTGCCATGCGCTCGCGCGATTGGGACGAGGCGATCGACGTCATGCGACAGCGGCGGCTGCCCGGACTGCACGCCAGCGGACAGATGACGGACGCGCTGCTCGAGCGCGTCACGCGCGTCGATCACATCACCGCGCTCGACCTCGACGGATCGAAGCACCTCGGCGACGATGGACTGCGTCATCTCGCGCGGCTGCCGCGGCTGCGGCATCTGAACCTGATGGGCTGCGGCATCAGCGACCGCGGGCTCGAGGTGCTTCGACGTCTCCCCGCGCTCGAGACGCTCGTGCTCACCTGGACATCGATCACCGACGCCGGAGCCGCACACCTTGCGGCGTGCGACAACCTTTGCACCGTCGACCTCACCGGCACGCCCTCGGGCGACGGCGCGATTCGCGCGCTCGCCGGCAAGACGCGGTTATACGATTTCAGGTCCGGGAACGGCGTCACCGACGCGGGGCTCGCCTTTCTGCACGATCTGCCGGTCTTCAAGACGTGGCAGGGAGGCGAAGCGCGCATGGGACTGACGAGTCCCGACGCGCGGCCCAACTTTCTCGCGCTTCGCGGTCCCTTCAGTGACGAGGGGATGGCGCAACTCGTCGGCCTCGACGGCCTGTTCGCGTTGGACGTCGACAACGATCGGCTCGTCATCACGGGCGCCGGACTGGATCCGCTCGTGAGCCTGGCACATCTCACGTGGCTCGCGTTCGACGCGAGAGACGAATCGATGCCGCACATCGCGGCGCTTCCGCATCTCCGTTTCCTGATGTGCCAGGACACCGTCGCCGGCGATGACGGATTCGTCGCGCTCAGCCGATCGCGCTCCATCGAGCACATCTGGGGGCGCCGGTGCCACAATCTGCGGCGCCGCGGGTTCATCGCGCTCGCGGACATGCCGGCGCTGCGGTATCTGTCGGTGAGCTGCAAGAACGTCGACGACGTGGGCGTGTCGGCGCTGCCGCGCTTTCCGGCGCTGAGAGAGTTGATGCCGATGGACGTGCCCGACGCGGGTTATCGTCACATCGGCCGATGCGAGCGGCTGGAGTCGCTGGTGCTGATGTATTGCCGCGACACCACGGACGTCGCGACGGGGCACATCGCGGCGCTCCCGGCGCTGAAGAAGTACTTCGCGAGCTACAACCGCATCACCGACCGCACACCCGAGATCCTGAGCGGGATGCCGTCGCTCGAGGAGGTCACGTTCGATTCGTGCGCCGGCCTCACGAACACAGGCATCGCGGCGTTGGCGCGTCTGCCTCGCTTGCGGGAGGTGAGCGTTGGCGGCATGCCGGGAGTGACCGCCGACGTCGCGGCCGCGTTCCCGCCGCACGTTCGCGTGAAACATTTCCTGTAAACGTGATCCGCGCGACCGCCGTCGTCACGATCCGCCCTGAAAGGGCTGCGCTACGACGTCACCGTTCGTAGCGCAGGGCTTTAGCCCTGCTCGTGATCCGCGCGACCGCCATCGTCACGAGCCGCCCTGACGGGCTGCGCTACGACGTCAGCGGCAGACGCGCGCGCAGCCACTCGAGACGCTCCGGTTCGGTCCCGAGGTCCCGCAACGTCGCGAGCGCGGACTCGTAATACGGAGCTGTGAACAACCAGTGATAGTGGACGTGAACGACAGGCGACGTCCGCGGGCGCGTCGTCAGATCCGGACGCTCCATCAACAGGTGCAGCGGCACGTTGTACGTATCCGGGTACTCCACGACTCGCGTCGTCGTGCTCCAGATCGCCAGCGCCGCCGCGGCCTGGTTCGATCCCCAGTACTCGCTGGCCTCGGCTCCGACGAAGCCCGTCGAGGCGCGGATGTTCAGGTCGCGGCCGCGTAACGGCCTCAGGCCCGCGGCGACGGAGCGGGCGAACAGGTCCGCCCACACGCGCAGGATGCCGCGTTCCCTGCGGACGACGATGAGGCCGCCGTTGTAGGCCGCCCGGACACGGCGATCGCAGACCGTGGTGCGGACGAACGGCAGACAATCGAGCGAGACGCCTTTGATCTCGGCCAGCTGCGTCCAGTAGTCGTCGAACGGATCGCACGGCCCTTCGGTGGCGGTGCCTTTGAGATCGACGGGGCGCACCCCGACGTCGACGCCGTCCGGCAGGTCGAGTTCGTCCAGGAACAACGTGTCGCTGTCGAGGACGACGATCCACTCGGAGCGCGCGCGCGCCTCGGCCCACGCCGCCGCGAACACGCGGTTCGCGGAACCATATTCGAGACAGACGCGATTGAGGGGCTCCTCGACATACTCGACGTCGAGGAGGTCCAGCCGCCTGCGCGTGTCCGCATCGATCCCGAGGCCTGCGCGAGGCGCCACCGCGAGGATCGGCGCGCAACGGTAACGGCCGCCGAACTGACGGATGCTCTCGCACAGGAGCAGCGCCTGCGCCCGGATCGCGTTGTTTTCGATGCAGAGGACGAAGGTCAGCGCATCAGTGTGGCTCACGCGTCCTTCGGGCCCCCGCCCTCGTGCTGAATCGACGGGACGAGAGGCGCAAGCGCGTCATAGTCCGTCGCCCATCCGGCGCAGACCGCCGCCAGTCCCATGACCCCGCCTTCTCCCGAATAGATACCGCGACCCTGGAGAAAATCCGCGGCGCGCGCCCACGCCGCGAAGAAACGACCCTCGTTTCCGTCTCGCGTGACGGCGTAACAGGTCTCATGGCACCACCGCGCGCGGTGGAGGGCGTCCGGATCTCCCGCGAGCTCGCGCGCCAGTTCCACGAACGCGGGAAGACGCCACGACCCGCACGTCTCGAGATGGGCGGCGACGCTCTTCCGCACGACGGGCACGACGGCGAGGCCGGCGGGGAAGACGTCGATCGGCGGCAGCAGGTCGATGCGCGAGTCCGCATCGAGGAAGATCGCGGTCTCGAAGTCGCGCAGCGCGGCCTGAAGCACGAATCGCTTGTCGTGATACGCGGCCGCGCCGTTGTTGTTGCCGGTCGGCCCGAGACGCTGCAGATAATCGATCGCCATCGGGCCGGTGGGCGCGTGGCGGATGGCACGAACGGGCAGGTCGGCGAAGTCGGCCGGATCGTCCGTCAAAACGATCCAGGGAGCGCGCGCCCCATCGGCGCAGAGCAGCCGCGCGCGCTTGCGATACGGCGCGTGAATCGCGAGCGTGCAGAGGCAGACCGACACGCGCCTCACACCGGCCGCGCCACCCACCGCCACTGGCTCGTGGACCAGGGCCGGGCGTCCGGCAGCACCTCGTTCACCGCGCTCACCACTTCGGGCCATTTGATTTCGTCGTAGTCGTCGCCCGACAGCCAGCCGTCGACTCTGATCTTCGGCAGCCAGGCGATGATGTCCGCCTTCACGTGATCGCGATCGTGACGCGCGTCGAGGTGGACCCAGTCGATCGAGCGGTCGGCGAAGAACGTGGACGCCGTCAGCGAGTCCGCCACGATCAGCGAGATCGAATCGGCGTAACCGCACTCGATGAGGTTTCGGTGGAGCGTGCCCGCGAACGTGCCGCCGCCCTCCTCGACCGCCGTCCCGTGATAGTCCTTGCCGCGCACGCCTTCGACGCCGCTGCCCCGGCAGGTGTCGACGCCGATGACGGTGATGCGCTTGCCGCTGCGCTGCACGACGTCGCCGAGCGAGCACAGGCTGCGGCCGAGGAAGTTGCCGACCTCGAGGAATCGGCTGCCGTCAGGGAATCGAAGCGCCGCCTCCTCCTGCGCCGATCGCCACTGAAACCAGCCGGGGATGTCGGTCCAGTTCACCCGAGACCGAGTTGTAGCCGAGACGATGCGGTGGGTCAAGATCGCACGCAACGTCCGAGGCGGGTCATGGCTTTCACGCCGGTGGCGCTCAGGTACGAGTCGCGCGATAATCGGCCCTTCCCAGATTCTCCCGGGAGGGACCCATGCCCGCGCCAGCAGAGTGGCTGAAGTTCGCTCCGCCCCCGCGTCCGCTGACCGGCTCGGACAAGTACCACGTCTTCCTGTCGTACCGGTCGGTGAACCGGCCGTGGGTGCTCAACCTCTACGACACGCTCCGCGAGTTGGGCTACGCCGTCTTCCTCGATCAGGTCCGGTTGAAACCGGGCGATCGCCTGATCAAGGAGCTGCAGGCCGGCCTGCAGGCGAGCCAGTCGGGCGTGCTGGTGTGGTCGAAGAAAACGGCGGACTCGGACTGGGTCCAGCGCGAGTACGAGACGATGGAGACCCTGGCGAGCAAGAAACCGGGATTCCAGTTCGTCCCGCTCCGGCTTGACGACGCGGATCTGGAGTTGTTCGCGGCGAACCGCATTTTCCTCGACTTCAGCTCGTACCCCGATGGGCCGAACGGCGGCGAACTGATCCGCCTGCTGCACGGGCTGGTCGGTCAGCCGCTCAGCCCAGACGCCGCACGGTTCGCGAGCGACCAGGACGAGATCGCCGCCGACGAGCTCACGAAAATCCGCGCCGCGATCGACGTCGGCAACGCGCCGCGGCTCAAGGAGCTGTTCGCGGCCGGCGGGCCGTCGTGGCGAACGTCCGCCGTCCTGGCCGCGCGCGCCGCCGAAGGCCTGACGAAGCTCGGCGACAACGCCGGCGCGATCGACATCCTCGAGAAGATCGGCCAGCAGTTCCCGAAGGCGATTCGTCCGCAACAGTTGCGCGCGCTGGCGCTCGCGCGGCGCGGAGGCGACGGCGATCTCGAGAAGGCGCAGGAAATCCTCGGCGTGCTCGTGCAGAAGGGCGAGAAGGACCCCGAGACGCTCGGCATCTTCGCGCGAACGTGGATGGATCGCTACACGAAGTCGGGCGACACGGCGCAGCTCAAACGATCGCGCGATCTGTACGCGGAAGCCTTCGAGGGCGCGCCGGACGATTACTACACCGGGATCAACGCCGCCGCCAAAAGCGTGTTCCTCGGCACGCCGGCGGATCTGGCGAAGGCGGCGGAGTACGCCGCGCGCGTTCAGAAGATCGTCGGAGAGACGCCGAAGGCGAACGACTACTGGTGGACGGCCACGGTCGGAGAAGTGTTTCTGATCCGCCGCATGTTCGACGATGCGGCCCGGCTGTACGAGGCGGCCGTGTCGATGGCGCCCAGCGAGACGGGCTCGCACAAGTCCACGTGGCAGCAGGTGTGCCGGTTGATGGAGAAGCTGCAGCCGGCGCCGGCCGAACGCGCGCGGATCAGGGAGCCGTTTTCACATCTGCCGGATTGCGCGACGGCCGCGGCGTCGAAGCCGTGACGGGGACCGTTCGCCGGCTTGCGCCCGCCGGGACGACCGTCTATCGTTAGCGCAACCCCCAGACAGAGGACGCCCATGAGCAGTACAGCGACGGTGCCGCCCGCCAACAGCGGGGTCTCGGACAGTCCATCTTCGTCCGCGCTCGGATATGTGGTCGCGGTCGCCGCCGCGGCGCTGCTGGCGGATGCCGTCATCGAAACGCTCGCGACGGGATCGTCCATCCGCACGTCGGCGCTTGCGGCAGCCGCACTCTACGTCATCATCACCGCGGCGACGTGGCGCACGCGGATTGGCTGGCGCGGACGCGTCAGCATCGCGCTGCCGATCGTGCTGGGGCTCGTGGCCGTGACGGCCTGGCTCCCGGCCGGGTTGATCGCCGGCATTCGACTCTTCGGTCAATCCACGCCGAGAATCCTGGCCGCGGTCGTCGCGCTCGGTCTCGCGGCCGCGTGCTCCGCGATCCTGCGCGCCTCGCGGCTGCCGCTGATCGCGCGGATCGCGCTCGCCGCGCTGGCCGCGTACGGGACCGTCGCGTTTGCCGCCGGCGCGATCGCGGCCACGCCGCTCGCCGCGTTGCTCGCGGGCCCGAGCGTGTGGCAGCGTCTTCCGGCCATCCTCCAGGGCGCGTTCGTCGGCGGCGTCATCGCGCTGCCGATCGGCCTCGTCATCGCGATCGTGCGCGGCGGTCTCAGGCGCCCGCGCGCGTCGTCGGCGCACGCGGACGTCTGGAGATTGACGGCGATCGCGACCAGCGTCGCCATCGTGCTGGCGGCGCTGCCGATGCCGCAGGCGATTCGGACGCGGTTCCCCGGTGCGGCAGGAGGCGCCGCCTCCGCGGTCGGTCTCACCGGATCCACTCAGACGTTGACGCCGGCGGAGCGCGCGACCGCGCTCGCGAACGGCCTGCGCGCAGTCGAGGATGCGGAGCGGCAGGCGCCTCGCGACCGCTGGGATCCGGCCTACGTCGCGGCCCGCTTCGGCGGAGATCCGGCGCGCGCCTTCGACTGGATCCGCGGCAACACCTTCTGGATCCCGTACCGCGGCGTCCTGCGCGGTCCCGCCGGCGTGCTCATGGATCGTCAGGGCAACAGCCTCGATCGCGCGCTGCTGCTCGCGGCCGTGCTGAGGGAGGAGAACCGCACGGTCCGCCTCGCGCATGGATCGTTGGAGCGCGAGCGGGTGAACACGCTGCTGCCGGAACTTCTCGTGGCGCGCCACCGGACGGCGCCGCCGGGCGCGCCGGACGTCGACGGCATGATCGCCACCGTCGCGGCGAAATATCAGCTGGACGAGGCGTCGCTGCGAACGACGGTCAATGCACAGACGACGAGGCAGGCCGCACGGCGGACGCGGCTCGACGCGCGCGTGCCGGATCAGACGCAGCGTCTCGCGGCAGCGCTCGGCCAGCGCCCGGCGGATCTCACGGACGCAGCCTTCGAGCGCACCATCGGCGCGCTCCAGGATCATTGGTGGGTCCAGGTCCGCGAGGGCGACGCGTGGAAGGACTACGACCTGTTGGCGCCGACGGGCGCGGCGCTCGCGGCGCCGGTCGAGACGTTCGACGTCGACGCGCTTCCCGCGAATCTGCGTCACCAGGTGATCGTGCGCGTCGTCGCGGAGCAATGGGCCGCGGGCGCGTTGACCGAGCGCATCGCGCTCGAGCGGCCGCTGGACCCGGCGCAGCTGCTCGGTGCACCCATCGCGCTGCAGTTCGCGCCGCTGCGCGCGCCGACGCAGGGACCCGCCGATCTGAGCTCGAAAGAAGGATTGAGGACCGCCGCGCTGAGCGCGCGCGAATGGCTTCCGGTGCTGATGGTCGGCTCGACGCCCGCCGTCCAGTCGGCCATTCTCGAGACGGGCGATCTCGCGAAGCCCGGGGCGGAAGAAATCGTTCGCCAGTCCGGACGGGACACCGCGTCGTTCGCGAAATCCGCGGCGGACGCCTTCGGGGGACCGCGGGCCGGAGCGCCGCCGGCGACGGCGCCGTCGAAGATCCTGACCGCAGCCTGGATCGATTACGAGATTCGGACGCCCGATGCGCCGCCGCAGAAGGTTCGACGGACGATCTTCGATTTGATTGGTCCGTCCGGCCGCGCCGCGGGTCAGTCCAGCGCCCCGCATCTCGACGACACGGCGACGCTGACGCGCAGCCTCGCGCTGACGATGACGACGGAGATTCTGCCGATCGTGTGCCGCGTGGCGCCGCAGTTCGTGGCTCACCTCGCCGCCGAAGGCATCCTGGCCAATCGCGATCTTCTGACGGCGCTCGCGCGAGGCGATGTTCCCGACGACGTCGCCCACGCGCAAGACGTCGCGAAGCGCCTCGCGCCGCTGCCGTCGTCACTGTACGGGCTCGCGCGCGCCCGATTCGAGTGGAGCCGCTTCGCGGACGACATCTACATCGATCGCGTGAACATCCTCAGCCGTCACGTCTTTCTCTCTCCGGGCCAGAAAGGCTTCGCCCTGAACCTCGCGACGGACATCGTGGCGAACGACGTCGGCGTCGATCTGCTCGCGCGCGATCCCTTCGCCGTGCGGCTCGAGCAGGGCGTGCTCGACACGAATGCCGAAGCGATTCTCGGATCCGATCAGCCGCAGAGCTCGAACGTCGGTTGGACATTCGAGGGCGCAACCGGGTGGACGACGCTGTCGTCGGCGGCAGACGCGCGGCTTGCCGGCCTTCAGCTTCCCGATGACGTGCGGCGCCGGATCGGCGGGGATCTGGCGGATGGATTCGTCGTCGTCGCGCCGCCAAGGCCGGTGCCGATCGGACAAGCGACGTTCGCCGGATGGTGGCGCGTCGATCCGGTCACCGGCCACACGCTGGGCATGGGCCCGACCGGTTGGGGAACCGACATGCCCGAGTACTCGACGCTGCTGATGACCATCGGCACCGCGGCGGCGACGGCGTTCCTGTTCGAGTACCTGTGGTGCGGCGGCGTTGCGCCCGAGCGAAACGGCGGAACGTCCGCGCGCGCGTGCGATCCGTCGCTGCAGGATCGCCGGATTCCGCTCCTGGAGGCCGTCGTCGTGCCCGTTCACGCGCAGGGCAGCGCCTGTCTCTGGACTGCGATCTGGGCCGCGTTCGCCGCGGCCGTCGGGGGCGCGTTGGGCGGCGCGACCGGCGGCGGCGCGAGAGGCAGTGGCGGATCGGGCGGAGGGCGCGGCGGCGGCGGCTCGGGTGGCGGCTCCGGCGGCAGCGGCGGCGGCTCCGGCGGCGGCGGAGGTGGCGAAGGGCCAGGCGGCGGCGGCGGGGGCGGCGGCGAAGGTCCGGGCGGCGGCGGCGGTGGCGGCGGACGCGGCGGCGGCGGCGGACGCGGCGGCGCGGATCCGCTTGGAAAGACGCAAGTGGACGAACTGGGGAAGACTCAGGCAGGCGCGAATCAGTACGCGCGGACGGAACAGCAACCCGCGAATGCGCTGGCAAAGACGGAGCGCGCGCCAGGCGGTGGCAGCGACGCGGGAGAGGGGCCCGACGCCATGAAGCAGGCGATGGCGAAATCCGCCGACGCATTCGGCCGCGGCGACCAGAAGGGCGGCTTCGACGCCATACGCGAGTTCATCCGCCAGTCGACGCTTCGCAACCCGAACGCGGAAGACTGGGCGAAGGAAGACGTCCTGAAGGAGCTCGTAGAGCAGGGGCTGCTCAGCATCATCGGATCGGGCAAGAAGTGACCGACGCCGGGGTCGCGCCGCCCATCGAGCCGATGCTCGCGAAGCTCGCGGACGATCTGCCGGCGGGCGGCGCATTCCTGTACGAGCCGAAGTGGGACGGCTTCCGCGCGATCGTGTTTCGCGGCAACGACGACGTCTACATTCAGAGCCGCGACCTGCGGCCGCTCGATCGCTACTTCCCGGAGCTGCACGACGTCCTGCTCGAGCGCCTGCCGGCCGGCTGCGTCGTGGACGGCGAGATCGTCATCGTGACGCCGCACGGGCTCGACTTCGACGCGCTGCAGCTGCGCCTCCATCCGGCGGCGTCGCGCGTCGCGAAGCTCGCAAGGGAATCGCCCGCGGCGTTCGTCGCGTTCGACCTCCTCGCGCTCGACGGCCGCGATCTGCGCGGGCTGCCGCAGTCCGAGCGCCGCGCGCTCCTCGAGCGCACGCTCGCGACCGCGAAGCCGCCGATCCATCTGACGCCGATGACGCGCGATCCCGCCGTCGCGCGCGACTGGCTCGCCCGCTTCGAAGGCGCGGGCCTCGACGGCGTCGTCGTCAAGCCGGAGCAGGGGAAGTACGAGCCGGGCAAGCGCGCGATGATCAAGGTCAAGCACGCGCGCACCGCCGAGTGCGTCGTCGCCGGGTTTCGCTGGCACAAGGCGGGCAGGAACGAGCGGGTGGGCTCGCTGCTGCTCGGACTCTACGACGAGCACGGATCGCTGCATCACGTCGGCGTGACGTCGTCTTTCACGATGGAGAAGCGCAAGCAGCTCGCGGAAGAACTCGCGCCGCTGCGCGACCACGCGCTCGACGCGCACCCGTGGCGCGAATGGGCGGATCCCGAGGGCGGCGAGACGACGCGGATGCCGGGCGGGCAGAGCCGCTGGAGTGCGGGCAAGGATTTGTCGTGGGAGCCGCTGCGGATCGAGCGCGTCTGCGAGGTCAAGTACGATCACATGCAGGGCCCGCGCTTCCGCCATGCCGCGGTCTTCTTGCGATGGCGTCCCGACAAGCGCCCCGAGGACTGCCGCTACGATCAGCTCGAGATCACGACTCCTTACGAGATCGAGAAGGTATTCGGCGCGGATCGCCGGGATCGATCGGCTCCTGCGCGGGGCGCAGCGCCTCGGGGACGTGCTGAAGGTTGACGCGGACGCGCGTCCACGTGGCGAACCGGCCGCGCATGGCGTCCACGAGGACGTCGGCGGGCGCGAGATGCGCCGCCGCGTCCGGATGCCGCGACCGCCACCGCTCGAGCCCGGCGAGCGCGTCCTCCTTCCGTTGTCCGCGCGAGACCTCGATCAGCGGATACCTGGAGATGCGGCGCGCCGCGGCGGGCCGCCGATCGCCGGAGCCGCGGAGGGCCGGGGACGGCCGCGGACTTCTCGCTGGCGCACGCCGCGACGGCTGCACGCGCGGCGGCTCGCCGGCCTGCTTCCGGAAATGCGGCGGCCACGGCGCGTCGCCGAGCCCGTCGCGCTCCTGCCGCGCGGAAAGGTCGAGCAGCGTCGCGAGCGAGCACGGCTGCGCGTCCATCGCCGCGTGACGATCGCCCACCGCGGCGAACCGCGACGGCATCGTCGCGAGCGTGAAGTCACGAGGGTCGCACGCGTCGATCTCGTCCCACGCCAGCGGCGCCGACACGCGCGCATCGGGAGTCGGGCGGACGGAGTATGCCGCCGCGATCGTGCGGTCCTTCGCGTTCTGGTTGTAATCGAGGAAGACGCCGTGCCGCTCTTCCTTCCACCACTTGCTGGTCGCGACCGCCGGGGCGCGCCGCTCGACCTCGCGCGCGAAAGCGAGCGCGGCGCGGCGCACCTCGCTGAACGTCCAGCGCCGCTCGATGCGGACGTAGACGTGCATGCCGCGCGACCCGGACGTCTTCGGCCAGCCGACGAGGCCGAAATCCTGCAGCGCCGCGCGCACGACGCCGGCGACTTCGCGGACCTGTCCCCACGTGACGCCCGGGACCGGATCGAGATCGACGCGCAGTTCGTCCGGATGGTCGAGATCGTCCGCGCGGACGGGATGCGGGTGCAGCTCCAGGCACGCGAGGTTCGCCATCCACACGAGCGCCGCCGCCTCGCGCGGCACGACTTCCTCCGCGATCCGGCCCGACGGAAAGCTGAGCGCGACGACCTCGATCCAGTCAGGCCGCGAGTGCGGCGCACGCTTCTGATAGAAGAACTCGCCGCCGACGCCGTTCGGATATCTGACGAGGACGTTCGGGCGGCCGCCGGCGCCGCCGAGCGCCCCCTCGGCGACCGCGACGTAATACCGCGCCAGGTCGAGCTTCGTGTGCCCGGTGCCCGGAAAGAGCACCTTCCCCGGATTGGAGATTGCGACGTCGCGCCCGGCGGCGTTCACTACAATACTGTCGGCGTTCGACGCCATCCGTGGATCCTAACCTTTCTCCTTTCCTCGGAGCGTGCTCATGGAGCCGACGCGAAAGTGCGGCCGGTGCGGCGGCGCGATGGTGGCGCCGGGAGCTCTGTATGCGGCGGTGCGCCTGTCGTTCCGCCCTCAGGATTCGAAGTTCATGACGTTCGAGACCGGCGACGTCATGACGAAGGCGATGATGTGCCGCGATTGCGGCCTCGTCGAGATCGTCGGAGACGTCAACAAGCTGCGGCGCCTGACGAGCGGCGCGGCGCCGTCGCCGATGCCATGACCGTGGAGGACGTGCGATGACGTTCACGACCGATCTGAAGTTCGCGCTGCGATCGCTGGCGCGGGTGAAAGGGCTCGCCGTCACGGTCGTGCTCACGCTCGCGCTCGGCATCGGCGCGAACGCGGCCATCTTCAGCGTCGTCCGCGGCGTCCTGCTGCGGCCGCTCGTCAACCGCGACGAGGATCGCCTGATCTACATCCGCCAGAGCGCGAAAGGTCTGGGGACCGACAACACGACGTTTTCCGTCCCGGAGATTCAGGACCTGCGCGAGCGGGTGACCACCGTCTCCGCGTTCGGCGACTTCTCCACGATCGGATTCACGATGGTCGGCCTCGGCGAACCGCGCGTCGTCCGCGCCGGTGTCGTCGGCGGCTCGTACTTTTCGGTCATGGGATTGCACCCCGTGATCGGCCGCCTGCTCGACGCGGGAGACGATGGACCGAAGGCCGCCGGGGCGGCGGTGCTGACGTACCGGTTCTGGAGCACGGCGCTCGAACGCGACCCGTCGGTCATCGGCAAGACCGTGCGGCTCGACACGAGGTCGGCGACGATCGTCGGCGTGCTCGAGCCGTCGGTGCCCTACCCGGCGGAAACGGAGATCATCGCCAACGTCGTGACGAGCCCGCATCACCTGTCCGCGACGATGGTCACCGGGCGCGTGCATCGGATGACGGAGCTGTTCGGACGGCTCGCGCCCGGCGCGGACCTCGACGCGGCGCGCGCGGAGCTGCGGACGGTGCACGGCGCGATGCTTCGCGAGCATCCGGAGTCGTATTCGCCGAAGGCCGAGTTCCGGATCGAGGCGGTCCGGCTGCGCGATCAGATCACGTCGAACGCGCGTGATCGCGTGCTCGAACGTCGCGAACCTGATCCTCGCCCGCTCGGTCCGCCGTGAAGGGGAGCTGGCGATCCGCGCGGCCCTCGGCGCCGGCACGGGCGTGCTGCGGCGGACGCTGCTCGCCGAGAGCCTGCTGCTCTGCGGCGCCGGCGCGGCGCTCGGCGTGCTGATCGCGTGGCCCATGGTCGCGATCCTCGCGCGGTACGCGGCGCGCTTCTCGGTGCGCGCGCTCGACCTCACGGTCGACCTGAGCGTGCTCTGGGTTGGCGTCGCGCTCGCGATCGTCGCCGCCGTGCTCCTCGCGTTCGTGCCGCGGCTCCCCTCGGCCCACGCGTCGCACGGCTTCGGCCTGTCGAGCGGAAGCCTCCGGATCACGTCCGGCACCAACCGGCGGCTGCGCGCCTTCGCCGTTACGCAGATCGCGGCGTCGTTCGTGCTGCTCGCGGGCGCCGGGATGCTGCTGGCGACGCTGATGTCGCTGCAGGCGACGCAAACGGGGTTCGACATGCGCCGCGTGCTCGCAATCGACGTCCCGTAATGGAGTACGGCCGCACGCCGGATCAGATCGTCGGCTTCTATAAAGAGGTGATGCGCCGGATCGCGGAGCTGCCGGGGGTCGAGCGCGTCGCCGTGGGGACGGTCGTGCCCTGGCGCGACGCGGGCGGGTTCGGCCCGGGATTCCAGTTCTCGGCGGACGGACACGTGCGCGCCCCCGGCGAGGAGGATCCGCGGGCACGGTTCCGGACGATCTCGCCGGCGTTCTTCGCCGCGCTCGGCGTCCCGTTCATCGCGGGCCGCGACTTCAACGACGCCGACCGCCGCGGCGGCGAACCCGTCGTCATCGTGAGCCAGAGCCTCGCGCAGCGGATGTTCCCGAACCAGGACGCGGTCAACCGTCACCTGATGTGGACCGATCCCGTGATGAAGTTCATCGACGTCAGCACCAGGCCGCGCCGCATCGTGGGCGTCGTCGCCGACGTGGACGACGAGAACGTGGTGCCGGGCCCGGCGTTCAGCGTGTACCACCCTTTCGATCAGGAGATCGGAGGCGGACGGCTCTTCGTCCACGCGCGGACGGATCCGTACGCGCTGGTCTCGCCGATCATCAAGATCATTCGAACCCTCTCGGCGGATCAGCCGATCGAGCGTCCGGCGACGCTCGCGGACGTGCGGGCGGAGGTCCTCGCGCCGGATCGGCTGAACACGCTGGTGTTCGGCGGCTTCGCCGGGGTCGCGCTGATGATCGCGATCGTCGGCGTGGCCGGGGTGCTCGCGTTCTCGGTGAGCGGGCGCACGCGGGAGTTCGGGATCCGGCTCGCGATCGGGTCGCAGCCGCGCCACCTGCTGACCCGCGTCCTCGGTGAAGGCGCGGCGATGGCGGGACTCGGGGTCGTCTCCGGCGCGGTGGCCGGGTTCGTCCTCGCGCGGTTCGCCGCCGGCTACATCCAGGGAACGCGCATGCCGGGCGCGCTGACGATCGCCGGCGCCGCCGTCATCCTGATCGCCGCCGCCATCGTGGCGTCGCTGGTGCCCGCCGCGCGCGCCTCGCGCATCGACGTCATCGAGGCGCTGCGCGCCGAGTGAACAGAGATTGGCTCTCTCGATCTCACCACAGAGGTCGCAGAGTTCACGGAGATTCATTGGTTTTGATCTCTCTCACCTTCGTCGGAGTCAGGACGCTTTTCCCGCCTTCGCGCGAAGGGGCTTCGGCGAGGCCCGCCATAGCCCGCTCGCGATCGTTCGAGCGGGCGACGGCGGGGGCATTGCGCACTCCGTGCGCGGCCCTGCGGTAAACTAACGCCCGTCGTGCGCTGCGGGCCCTGGGGACGCGAGTTCGATCGGACACGGCGGCTGTGGTCGGCTTCGGCGGTTGCGGGCGCCCTCCTGTCGCTCACCGCGGCCGGTCCCGCGCGTGCGACCGGTCCGTGGTTCGCGGACGTGACGCATCGTGCGGGCGTGGATCGGCCCCATCACAATCGGCAGTTCGACAATCAGTACGCGAGCATCATGGCCGGGTACACGGCGCTCGGCGCGTCGGCGTCGGTGGCGGACTACGACGGCGACGGCTTCGAGGACATCTTCGTCACCGACTCGTCGCGCGACGGCCGCAATCACTTGTACCGGAACAACGGCGATTTCACCTTCACGGACGTCGCGGAGCAGGCGGGCGTCGCCGCCGGCAACGACGCCGCGAACGCGTCGGCCGATTCGCTCTGGCTCGATTACGACAACGACGGCCGTCCCGATCTGCTGCTCGTGCGGTTCGGGCACAATCGGCTGTTCCACAACATCGGCGACGGGCGCTTCGCGGATGTGACGAAAGAGGCAGGGCTCGACCGGTACGCGAATGCGATCGGCGCGATCGCGTTCGATTACGATCGCGACGGCTTCGTCGATCTGTTCGTGGGCTGCTACTTTTCCGCGGTCGACATCTTCAACCCCGGCACGCCGCGCTTCTTCCCCAACAGCTTCGAGAAGGCGGACAACGGCGGCGGCGTGCTGGCGTTTCACAACAACCGGCACGGCGGGTTCGACGAGGTCACCGATCGGATCGGCCTGCGCACGAGCGGGTGGACGCTGGACCTGGGGCACGGCGACGCGAACAACGACGGCTATGACGATCTGTATGTCGCCGCCGATTTCGGGACCGATCGCTTCTTCGTGAACAACGGGAACGGCACGTTCACGGACCGGACCGCGGCCGCGATCGGCATCGACACCAAGAAGGGGATGAACGCGGAGTGGGGGGATTTCGACAACGACGGCCTCCTCGACATCTTCGTCACCAACATCACCGACGAGTACATGCGCGAGGGGAATTTCCTCTGGCGCAACAACGGCGACCTCACGTTCACCGACGTCGCGCGCGAGATGGGCGCCTACGACACGGGCTGGGGCTGGGGCGCCAGGTTCTTCGACTACGACAACGACGGCTGGCTCGATCTGTACGTGACGAACGGGTGGGTCTCGGCCGGCCCGGAGAGCTACGTGCCGGACATCTTTCAACTGATCGTGCGCCCCGGCGTCGATCTCGCCGACGTACGCAACTGGCCGCCGATGGGCGGCAAGAGCCTGAGCGGGTTCGAGAAGAAGAAACTGCTGCACAACCTCGGCGGGCACGCCTTCGTGGACGAAGCGGCGCGGCACGGTGTCGCGTCAACGGACGACGGCCGCGGCGTCGCGGTCGCCGATTTCGACAACGACGGGCGCCTGGACCTGTTCGTCGCGAACGTGAACGGCGCGCCACGCCTCTACCGCAACGTCATGCCGACAGGACGGCACTGGGCGACGTTCGTGCTCGAGGGGACCGGCGGCAATCGCGGCGCCGTGGGCGCGCAGGTGCGGGCGACGGCGGCGGGCCGCACGTATCTGCGGTTCGTGGACGGCGGCAACGGCTTCGCCGCCCAGAGCAGCGCAAGGATTCATTTCGGATTGGGGGCGGCGACGCGCATCGATCGGCTCGAGGTGCGCTGGCCCTCGGGAGGTCGCGAGACGTTCACCGTGCCGGTCGTGGACCGCACGATGCGCCTCGTTGAGGGCCGTGGCGCGCCGTTGCCGTTCGCTCCCCACACAACCAGTCCGCGCGCAGCCGGCCGATGACGCGACTCGTGTTGGCCTCGCTCGGCGTGATCGCGTTGTGGCCGGCCGCATCCGCGCAGACGCCCGCGATTCTCGATCACGATCCGCTGGCACGGCTCGAAGCCGCGCTGACCGCCGATCCGGACAACCTGCGCGCCGGCAACGACTACCGGATCGCGATCGTGCGCGCCGCGCAGTACGACCGCGCGCTGGCGTTCTTCGCGGCGCTCGTCGCCGGCCACCCGGGGGCCGCGAACGCGCACATGAATTACGCGTTCGCCTACGTCGACAAGATCCCCGCCGCCGGCGCGATCACGCGCGTGATCCTGGCGAACAACGCGCTGAACGAGTTCTCGCGCGCGCTCGAGCTGCGCCCGACCTGGCTCGGCTACTATGCGCGGGGAAACAGCTATCTGTTCTGGCCTCGGATCTTCAACCGGACGCGCCTGGGCATCGCCGATCTCGAGGAAGCGATGCGTGTCCAGCGGGCCGACCAGAAACACGCCTATCACGTCCGCACCTTCATCGCGCTCGGCGACGGCTACTGGAAGGTGTCCGAGGTCGTCAAGGCCAAAGCGATGTGGCGCGAGGGGCTGAAGGAATTCCCCGGCAACGCGCCGCTGCGGGCGCGGCTCGCGGCGACCGGGAAGCAGCTCGCGGCGATCATCGGCGAGACGTACGACCCCGAGCGCCGCGTGGACACGAACCTCGACGAGCTGTGGACCAAGTGACGCGGGCCTGGCCGCCGGCCGCGCTCCTGCTCGCGGCCGTCATGACCGCAGCCGGCGTCGCGACCCCTGGGGGCGGCTCGATCAGGTTCGTCGAAGTCGGCGCGAACGCGGGCGCACGTGTGCGTCATCACACCCGCGTGTTCAAGGGGGAGCACGGCGACGTGCTGGGCATGTTCACCTCGGGCGGCTCGGCCGTGGCCGTCGGGGACTACGACAACGACGGCCTCGACGATCTGTTCGTCACGGATTCGGACGAGGGGACGTCGTGCCATCTTCTCCACAACGACGGCCGGTTCCATTTCACCGACGTCACCGCGCGCGCGGGCGTCGGCGGCGGCAACGACGGCCGGTCGATCGTGGCCGACGCGATCTGGTTCGACTACGACAACGACGGCTGGCGGGACCTGCTCGTCGCGCGGTTCGGGACGCCGATCCTCTATCGCAACAACGGCGACGGCACGTTCACCGACGTCACGTCGCGCTCGGGCCTCGACGCGTTCGCGAACACGATCGCCGCGATCGCGTTCGACTACGACAACGACGGCCGCCTCGACCTGCTCTTCGGCAACTACTTCAAACCTGTCAACCTGTTCGACCTGCGGGACCCGCACGTGCTGCCGACCAATCTGGACAACGCGGCGAACGGCGGCGGCGTCACGCTCTGGCGGAACCTCGGCGACGGCCGGTTCGAAGACGTCACGGCGAAGGCGGGGCTGTCGGGCCATACCGGCTGGACGCTCGACGTCGGGCACGCCGATTTGAACAACGACGGCTTCCAGGACGTCTACGTCGCGTCGGACTACGGCACGGACCGCCTGTTCATCAACAACGGCGACGGCACCTTCCGGGACGTGACGGAGCGGGCGATCGGCTTCGACACGAAGAAGGGCATGAACGTCGACGTCGCGGACTACGACAACGACGGCTGGCTCGACGTCTACGTGACGAACATCACCGACGAATACATGCGCGAGTGCAACATGCTGTGGCACAACAACGGCGACGGCACGTTTACCGACGTCGCGCGCGAAACCGGCACGTGCGAAACGCTGTGGGGATGGGCGGCGAAGTTCGGCGACTTCGACAACGACCGCTGGCCCGACCTCTTCGTCGCCAACGGGCTGCGCTCGGCGGGCCCGGAGAACTACATCCCCATCGTGCTCGAGATGATCGTGCGGCCCGGCGTCGATTTCAGCGACGTCAGCAGCTGGCCGGCCATCGGGAATCGCACGTGGAGCGGCTATCAGCGCAAGAAGCTGTTCAGGAACGTGGGCGGTCACGCGTTCCGCGAGGTCGGCGCCGCCGCCGGCGTGGATAACGATCGCGACGGCCGCGGGGTCGGCCTCGCTGATTTCGACAACGACGGCCGCCTGGACTGGTTCCAGACGAACGCGAACCAGCCGTCGCTGCTGTACCGCAACGTCACGGCGGGCGCGGGGCACTGGATCGAATTGACGCTGATCGGCACGAAGTCCAACCGCGACGCGATCGGCGCGCGCGTCACCGTCGAAACGGCAACCGGGAAGTTGATCCGCGAGGTCAACGGCGGGAACGGCTACGCGAGCCAGAGTTCATTGCGCGTGCACGTGGGCCTGGGCCGCGATACCGTCGTGCGGTCGGTCCGGATTCGGTGGCCGAGCGGCATCGTTGACACCGTCGCCGCGCCGATCGATCGCATGACGACGGTGCGTGAGGGCGAGGGGCGGTGACGCGGTCCGTCGCCGCCGCGATCGCGATCGCGTGGTTGGCGCTCCTCGGTCGTCCCGCCCAGGACGAGGAGCTATGGCAGCACCGCAACCTCGGCAAGGCGTTCTACGAGAATCCGACAACGCACCAGGAGGCGGTCGCTGAGTTCAGGAAGGCGTTGGATCTCGCGCCGGGATCGGCGCGCGAACGCGTGAACTACGGTCTCGCGCTGCTGCGCGCCGGCCGGACCCGCGAGGGGATCGCGGAGCTGCAGCGCGCGCAGCGCCAGGATCCGTCGATCCCGCAGACGTGGTTCGTGCTCGGCGTCGAGTTCAAGAAGGCGGCCGACTACCGGCGCGCCACGGCGCAGTTCGAGCAGATGGTCCGTCTCGTGCCAGGCGAGCCCATCTCGCATTACAACCTCGGCTACCTGTATCGGCTTGCGGGACGGACCGCGCAGGCGCGCGACGAGTTCGAGAAGGCGGCGCAACTCGACCCGTCGTTTGCCGCGCCGCACTTCCAGTTGTTCAACATCAATCGTGACGCCGGCGCCTCGGACGAAGCGGCGCGCGAACAGACGGTGTTCCTGCGGCTGAAGCGCGAGCAGGCAGGCGCCGTGGTGCCGGAGGACGTGGACTGGAGCCGGTACGCGGAGATCGTCGATCCCGCCGAACCCGCGCAATCGATCGAGGCGAGTCCAGCCGCGACGCTGGCCTTCGATGATCGCCGCGTGGCGGAAGGGTTCGATCCGCAGACCGCCGGTCTCCTCGTGCTCGACGTCGACGCCGACGGCCGGCCCGACCTCCTGGTCTGGTCGCGCGACCGCGTCCGCGTGATCCGTCACGGCGACGAGCCGGTCGATCGGTCCGGCCTCGAGGACGTCAGGGGCGTCCGCGCGATCGCGGCAGGGGATTACGACAACGACGGCCTGCCCGACTTGTGCATCCTGACGGATGGAGGCGCGGCGCTCTTCGCGAACCGCAAGGGCACGTTCGTGCGCGCTCCGGCCGCGCTGCCGTCCGGCCGGTTCAACGCCGCCCTGTGGCTCGACTACGACCACGACTACGATCTCGATCTGATGCTGCTCGGTTCGTCGAACCGGTTGATGCGCAACAACGGACGCGCCGGTTTCAGCGACGAGACGCGCGACTTTCCGTTTGCCGCCGGCGAGGTGACGGCTGCCGCCGTCCTCGACGTCGTCCCGGATCAGCCTGGCACCGACGTCGCGATGGCGTACGCGGATCGCGCGGGCGTGCTGTATCGCGATCGCCTGGCGGGACGATACGAGCCGCGGCCGCTCGACGGCGTGGCGCCCGGGGTGCGGGCGCTCGTCGCCGAGGACGTCGATCATGACGGCGCCGTCGATCTCATGACGGTGGCTCCGGCATCCGTCAGGATCCTGCTCAATCACCAGGCCCGGTTCGACCCTGCTGCCACGCTCGCAGGCGCGCAGAGCCTCGCGCTCGCGGACGTCGAGAACCGCGGCGTCGCCGACGCGGTGCTCGGCGGCGCCGTTGTCCGCAGCCTTGGCGCGGGCCGATTCGCGGAGGACGTCACGACCGTGCTCGCGGGCGCCGTCGCGATCGCCTCCGCGGACTTCGATCTCGACGGCCGGATCGACCTCGCGTCGATCGCGGCGGATGGATCGCTGCACCTGCTGCGCAACGAGACCAGGACGAAGCATCACTGGATTCGAATCGGCCTCGCGGGCGTGAAGAACCTGGCGCTCGCGCCCGACGCGCAGGTCGAGGTCAAAGCGGGCCCGCGGTACCAGAAGCGGCGATATGCCGGCGTCCCCTTGACGTTCGGTCTGGGCGATCGCGCGGTGGTGGACACGGTCCGGATCACCTGGCCGAACGGCTTGATCCAGAACGAGACGCGGCCCCGGGCCGACGCCTCCAGCGTCTTCAGGGAAGCGCCGCGGCTGTCCGGATCGTGTCCGATGATCTTTGCGTGGAACGGGCGTGGGTTCGAGTTCGTCACCGACGTTCTCGGCGTCGCGCCGCTCGGGGCGAGCGCGGGGGACGGCACGTTCTTTCCGGTCGACCACGACGAGTACGTGCAGATGGCGGCCGCCGCGCTGACGCCGCTCGACGGCGCGTATGAAGTGCGCCTCACCGAGGAGCTGCGCGAAGTGTCGTACCTCGATCAGGTCCAGCTCGTCGCTGTCGATCATCCCGCTGGCATGGAAGTGTTCACGAACGACAAGTTCAAGTCGCCGCCGTTTCCGGAGTTCCGCCTGTTCGGCGCGACGCGCCGGATCTATCCGGCGCGGGCGGAACAGGGCGGACGCGACGTGCGCGCGGCGCTGCTCGCGCGCGATCGTTCGTATGCCGGCAACTTCAGGCGCGATTACGCCGGCGTCGCCGAGCTGCACGCGCTCGACCTCGATTTCTCGGACGCGGCTCCCGCGAATCGTGCCGTGCTGATTCTCAGCGGCTGGGTCGATTGGGCCGACGGCAGCACGTTCCGCGGCGCCGCGCAGGAGCATCCGGGCGGTCTCGTGATGCCGTACCTGCAGGTGAAGGACGCCGCCGGACGCTGGACGACCGTCGTCGAGGACATGGGCATGCCCGCGGGCAAGCCGAAGACGATCGCGGTCGATCTGACCGGCAAATTCCTGTCGGCGTCTCGCGAGGTGCGGATCGTCACCAACCTGTGCGTGTATTGGGACGAGATCTTCCTGAGCGACGATTCGTCGCCGCCGCCCGTGACGTTGACGCGGATCGATCCCTCGTCCGTGGATTTGCGCTTCCGCGGATTCTCGACGCCGCGGATCGATCCGGAACGTCGTCAGCCGGAAGCCTTCGACTACGCGAACGTGATGCTGACGTCCATGTGGAATCCGACGTCTGGTTTGTATACGAGGTATGGCGATGTGGGCCCGCTGGTCCGCGCGGCCGACGACCGCTTCGTCATCATAGGATCCGGAGACGAGCTGCGCCTGCGTTATCCGGTCGATGCGCTGCCGCCGCTCGCGCCGGGATGGACCCGCGACTTCCTGCTCCTCGTGGACGGCTGGGCGAAGGACGCCGACGCGAACACCGCGTTCTCGCAGTCGGTGGAGCCGCTGCCGTTCCACGCGATGAGCGCGTATCCGTATCCGGCCGGCGAGCGCTATCCGGACGACGAGGCTCATCGCGCGTATCGCGACGCCTACAACACGCGGCCCGCGCTGAAGTTGATTCGTCCGCTGGCCACGCGATGAGCGCGTTCGACGATCTGCCCGTCGATCGCGAGTTCGTCTCCGACCCGCGCGTCATCTCGGCGGACGATGTCGCGGCGTTTGCGACGCTGACCGGGGACACGTTCGCGATCCACCTGGACGACGAGGCCGCGGCACGGTCGGGTTACGAGCGCCGCATCGCGCACGGCATGCTCGTGCTGAGCTGCTCGATTGGGCTCGCGATGCAGATGGATCTCGTCAACGAGGCGCTCATCGCGTTTGCCGGGATCGACAAGCTGCGGTTCACCGCGCCGGTGTTCATCGGCGACGCGATCCGGGTGAAGAAGCGCGTGACCGAGAAACGCCCGATCGACGCGTCGCGCGGGCTGCTGACGTTCGACACGAAAGTGGTGAATCAGCACGCAGCCATCGTCGTCGCATATGTGGACAGGTATTTGTTGCGGCGCTGATCGCCGACGTCCCAAACGGTCTCCTTCGCGATACGATCGCCCGCCCGCAACAAACGCGCGTTCCATCTGTCAAAGGAGAGAAACTCCCGTGCCACGGTGGATCGGCGGGTCAGGAGATGCTGCGATGCCCAGAAACAATCGTTCCAGGCGGGTGCCGGTCATGACTGCTGCGTTTGCCGCAATCGCGCTTTCGCCGAACGCGGCCAAGCCGACGCCCGCGCTCACGACCAACTCGACGACAGAGCGGGTCGCTGAAGCCAACGCGCCACCAATCCTGGCGATAGTTATCGCCTCGGCCCTGGACGAGAAAGGCACGCTCGTCAATCCGCGATTCACCTTCCCGCCGAACGAGCCGCAGATAACGGCCATCGTCTACGTGGGGAAAACCAACGGCGGCGAGCTCAAGGTCGCCTGGTACAAAGTGTCTGAGGACGAGGACGGGAAACCGTTGGACGAGAAGCTGTTCGAGCACCAGATTCGGGTCAAGAGTCACGAGCGCGCTTTTTCCGTGGCGAAGAATCCTGGCGGGGCGCTGGGGAGCGGAACCTACAAAGTGGTTGCGACTCTTGAAGGGCAGACGAAGGAGCGGAAGCTTGACGTAGCGACACAGGCTGGCTCTGCGGGTGGGCAAGGCAAGCGTCCAGCCGCGGGGACAACGGGAACAGTCGCGCAACCTGCGCCGGCTCCAGCGAAGACCCCCGAAGAGTCGTGCAGCATGGCTGCCAGGGGGCTGTCTAATGATGACAAGGACCTGGATGCCGACACGGTCGAAATCTTGTCCCGCGGCTGGTGCCCCGAACATTTCTACGTGCAGGTATACGCAACCGTGATGGGGCCTCCGAAATTATTAGGCGCGATGGAGGCCGGCCCGGACGCACCACAGGCGTATTTCAACGCCGATCCTTGCGGCCTTTCCGGTCCTTCGGATCTCCCTGGAACCAGGATAACGGTCACAACCAGAGCGTTTGACAGCCGCGGAGACAGCCCGAAAGAGGCTGGGTCCCTCGACTCAGTTATCACCCTCGGCGACGACACGTCTGCCCCGATGGTGACTGTGATCCCAACACCTGCGCGCGGCAGCTTCGTCAGCGCGGGCCAAAAGATTAGTCTCCAGGTGACGGCCAAAGACGAAAGGACTGGAGGATCCTGGCAGACCGGAGTGAGGCGGATCTGGCTCGAGGCACAGCCTGAGGGTTTGGACAAACCTGACGAGTGGCCGAATCCTTCACGTCTTCCCAAACCGTGCGATAAAAAAACGTGGGAACAGGACTTTCGGGCCACTTACACCGTTCCCAGGAAGCCGCCGCCGATTGTCGAGATCTGCGCCCACGCCGAGGACTACGCGGACAACCCGAAGAGCAACTGCGCCGACTTTGCCACGGGCGAGTGGCGGGGCACGCTGCGCGAGCACGCGCAGGGCAGCATCTACAACGACACGGTGATTGTGATCTTCAGTTTCAGCGAAGAGCGCGATGGCACGATCAAGGGTGCAGCCCGGGTCAAGATGGAGAGCGCGCCGCAGACCTTCAATGAATGCAAGAGCACGCGAACGCTCATCACGCCTGAACCACTTCTGTTTCCGATCAGCGGCAAGCTTGTCGACGACGAATTCCATCTCGACCTGCCCACCGATTACAGGTTAAACCTTCACGTTCAGACCGATTGTCCACCGCCGCGGAACAGCGGAACGGTGATGGCCACGCGCAGTCTGGGTATGTCGGACGTCTTCTATCACCCGAAGGTCAAGGCCCAGGACGGCGCGACCAACTCGTTCCATAAGCCGGGCGCCATCGACGTCAGCGGCACGATCGAGATTCACCGCGCGAAGCAGTAAGTGGCCGTAGCGCAGCCCTGCGCTACGACGTGAGATCACGAGCAGGGCTGACCGCCTCCGCCCCGACTCCGCCAACGCTTCGTCGAGGCCTCGCCTGAGCCCTTAGGGCGTAGGCGGGCAAGGCTACGGCGAGTCTCGCCGAAGCGCTTCGCGCGAAGGCTGAAGCCCTGCGCTACGACGTGGGATCACGAGCAGGGCTGAAGCCCTGCGCTACGACGTGAGATCACGAGCAGGGCTGAAGCCCTGCGCTACGAAGCGACGAAATACGAATGGAACAACGGCGGGAGCGGGTTCCGCAACTCGACGCTGGCGATCGGTCCGCGCGCGACATCGCGCGCGGGGAAGATGGCGACGACGGTTCGGCCGTGCTCCGCGTCGCACATCGGGCAAATCAGGACCGGCGCCTCGCGGCCCGAGGGATCGCTGACGACGGCGGGTTCACCGGCGAAGAAGCGGCCGGCCGCGTCGCGATAAACGTCGGGACGATCCGGCCGCGACCAATCGGCGTGCACCAGCTCGTCGAAGAACTTGCGTCCCGGCTGGCCCGTCGCCGAAATGCCCAGCATCCAGAATTCCGTGTACGCGCGCGACGCGTCGTGCGGATCCGTGGTCGGAAAATCCGGCGCGTGCGAATACGCGATGGCCGCGCGCCGGTGAACGACGCCGTCCGCGCCGGCCACATAACGCACCGGCCGCCCGCGGCCGACGCCGGTGAACAGCTCCGGCATCACTCGGTACTGCTCGTAGATCGGGCGCTCGTATTCGATCACGTCGACGACGAGGTCCCCTCCGTCGTCGAAGCCATTCACGACGTGGAGGCAGTAACAACCGCCGAGCGGGATCGATGCGATGACGTCGCCCGTCTCGCGCGACAAGACGAGCAAGCGCGTGCCGAGCTCGGGCCGCCACGAAAGCGCGTCCATGACGGTGCGGCCGCGCCGCACGATCGCCGCCGCGTCGAGCACGTACGGGCTTGCGTAGAACGCGATGTGGCGCGCGGTCACGGCGAAGTCGTGAATCGTGCGGGGCGCATCGAGCGGCAGGCGCCGCCGCCAGTTGAGCGTGCCTTCCGCCGCGAACGAGTACACGTTCAACATCGGGTGCGCCGCGGAGAACGAGACGCCGAAGTTGATCAGCTCACCCGTCGCAGCGTCCCGCTTCGGATGCGCCGAGAATGGCGTGACGTCGGTAAGCGCCCCGCGGAACGTGAAGAGCCCTCGCGTCTCGAGGGCGATCGGATCCAGCTCCGATGGCAAACCCTGTTCGCCGAATGCGAGCAGCGTGCCGGCGAACGGGTAGACGCTGATGTTCGCGGGGGACTCCAGCGCGACGCCGCGATTGAGACGATCGCCTGGAAACGCCGTCCCGAACGTGCGGTAGATCGCGCGTTCCGCGGCCTCTTCCTCCGACAGCTTGCGCGTGCGCACGAACCGGTGGGTAATGCGCACGCCGTCCTCGCCGCCGAAGACGACCGCGCAGACCAGGCCGTCGCCGTCGAGCCAGTGGTCGTATTTGACGGGGCCGCGCGAGAAACGCGCCGGACCATTGAGGTAATAGGTCCCGCGCAGAAACGCGGGCAGGCGGCCGCTGACGCGCTCGACGATGTACGTGTCGTCGCGCGGCACGATGGCCAGCGCGCGCTCGAGAAACGGCGCGTGGTCCATCAGCGGCTGTTCTCGCGCGGTTGCGATCCCACGCCGGCGCCAACGGTCTGCGGGCGGAAGCGATCGAGGACCGCCGGATCGAACGGCCAGTCGTACCGCTCCGTGGATTCCGCCGTCCGCGTGTGGCGGGCGCGCATCTCTTCCGGATCGAACGTCAGCGTTGGGAGGCTGATGTCCTCGACGAACGCGCGGTTCCAGATGACGCGCCGATCTCCAAGGACGCGCGAGCTGACGTGCGCCGCGATCAGGCGTCCGAGGTGCTGCACGTTGGCGAACTGCCGGTCGATCTCCCGGATCGCCTCGTCCACGCTGACGCCGACCTGATAGAACGTGCGCTCCGCTTCACGCAGCGCGCCGATTTCCATGAAATCGAAGAACGTGACGTCTCCCGGCTCCAGCCCGCCCGCTTTCTTCCAGCGGTAGAAGTCGCTGACGAACGACTGCATCGCGCGGTTCGCGCGGCCCAGCTCGGTGAACCGGCGCAGGAAATGCGTGGCGAATCGCAGGTCGGTGAACATACCGTTGATGAACGGAAAGACGTAGAAGCCGAAATAGATCGTCAGCTCCCACGTGTACTTCAGCGTGAACGCTTCCTGATCGCCGAGCGCGTTGTAGCTGACGGCGAAGCCCGGGACGTAGCCTTCGTAGAAGGCGCGCATCATTTGCTCGTAGAGCGCGGCCTTTCTCGACAGCTCCGACGCGTCTTCGGTCAGGATCGCGTCGACGATCAGCGTGTTGTAGGTGGAGATCAGATCGCCGCCGGGACTGTAGAGCGGGTCCGAGAAGCGGCCGGCTTCACCGGACATCGCCCATCGCTCCGCGCTGATCGTCTGCGCGCAGTCGAACGCGAAGTCCTTGTAGCCGCCGTGATGGAGGATGCGGCGGTGCGGCAGGTCGCGCGCGAAGAGCGGGAATTCCGCGCACACCCATTCGGTCAGCTTGCGCGCCGACGAGACGCGATCGTACGGGATGAGCGTGTTGTCGAAGACGAGGCCGAGGCTCGTCTTGCCCTGCAGCGGAATCGTCCAGAACCAGAATCCCTCGCCGCAGAAATGATTCGTCGCGAGCCACAGCGGCGCGTGCCCGGTCGCCACGCGATTGGGATGCCGGAGAGCGGCCGTCGCGCTGAGAGCCGTCAGCTTCTCGATGTTCAGCAGCCCTTCCACCCACATGAACGACGTGCCGTGTCGAATCGAGCCGGACAGGTGCAGGCCGCGTGGCCGCGCGAGCAGCTTGCCGCGCCCCGAGGTGTCCACCAGCCACTCGCACACGGCCGTCGCCGGCGCACCGCCGCCGTTCCACGTCACGCGATGAGGCGCGACGTCCACGTCTGCCTCGATCTCCGACACGCCCGGACGGAACGTGAACCGCGCATCCTCCAGGTTCAACCGCAGCAGCTCTCCCTCGAGCGTGTTGCGGTCGAGCTGATACGTCGCGATGTTCGAGAACTGGCGGATGTAGGACTGGCTGTAGTTCTCGAACGACGCCGGATCCTTCGCGGACTTCCAGTAGAACCGCAGGTTGTATTTGAGAAAATGCTCGCGCAGCAGGTGCTCCTCGAGGTCGAGCACCTTCGACAGATAGTAGCCGCTCACCTGGACGGTCGCTTCGCCGACCTTCTGTCCCTCCGGCGGAATCGCCGCGCGCTTCTCGAGCAGCAGAATGCGCCGATCTCCCGCCGTCAGCAGCAGCTGCCGGGCGAGCGTCAGGCCTGCGAGGCCCGCGCCGACGATGACGACGTCATATCGTTCCATTGTCCGTGTTCATCCGTGTGATCCGTGGCGAAAAACGTTTATCCGTGTGATCCGTGGCCGAAGATCGATCCGAAGAAGATCCAGCGGCGTCGCGCGACCATCTCGTCGAGCGCCGCCTGGATGCGTTGTCGCACGAGGCCGCTGATCTCGCGAACGACGCGCGGATCCTCCGCCGCGCCGGGCGGATACCGATCGTTCACGCGAATCGGTTCGAGGAAGCGCACGTGCCATTTCGACGGCAGCGGGATCGGCGCCAGCGGAAACGTCGGCGTGATCGGAAAGTACGGCCATTCGGTCCACCGCTCCCACCACGCCCATCTGATCTTCGCGAGGATTGGGAAGATCTCGGCGCTGCCGACGATGGCGAACGGGACGATCGGCGCGCGGTTCCGGAGCGCGATCCGCACGAACTCGTCGCGCCCGAACTTGCCGAGGCGATACGCGTCGCGATACGGCGTGAACGCCCCGTGGATCCCCTCCGGAAACACGCCGGCGAGCTCGTCCTGCTGCAGCGTCCAGTCGGCGTTCTCGCGGCACGCCGGGATGCCGCCCAGCTTCGTCATGAAGTTGAACAGGAACGGGAACTTCACGAGGCTCGGATGAATCAGAAACCGGATGTAACGGCCGCGCCCGCGCGCGACGAGGTGCAGCAGCATGACGCCGTCGAACGGCATGAAGCCGCGATGCGGGCCCGCGATGACGGCGCGTCCCGTGGCCGGGACGTGCTCGAGGCCGTCCGTTTCAATCCGCCAGTAGAACTTGCGCAGGAACGTGAACAGCGTCGCGCCGTACGCGGCGATGTAGGCCTTGTCCTGCCCGAAGCGATCGAACTCGCGTGCGGGTTCGTCGCGCGGCTCGCGGGCCTCCGTTGCCCGGTTCAGGAATGCCTCGAGGGCCTCGGCGCTCGTCCGCGCGGGCAGGAACCCCAACTCACGGTCGATGCGGTCGCCGGAGATCGTCGATGAATACCGGATGAACTCGACCTGATCGCCCGCCCACGCAAGACCCGCGGGCGCGAGTGCCAGCCGGATCGCGCGCTGCCACAACCGCGGAACGGGAATTCTCAGAGCCGACGCCATGCGCAGCGCCGTCCGCAGTGGAATGACGCCGGCCGGCGCGACGTTGAAGATGCCGCCGGCGCTCTTCGTCAGCGCGCACGCGATCGCGGCGAGCAGATCGTCGACGGCGAGAAGCTGAATCGATGGGTCGTATCCGGTCAACGTCACGGCGGCGGCGCCGCGGAACAACCGGCTGAAATAGCTCTCCCCGTCCAGCACCGCCGCCGGCCGCAGCACCGTCAGCGTTGCGCCGGCGAACGCGGCGGTGGCCTGCCGCTCGAATGCGCGCCACCACTCGACGACCGCGTTCGGGTGGGTAGGGGGCGCTTCCCAGGTCTCGTTGACGAATCCCGGCGTGTACGGCGTCGCGCCGTAGACCGCGGCGCTCGAGACGACAATCACGCGTTCGATGCCGCGGCGCGTCAGCTCGGTGGCGTGTTCCAGCGAGGTTCCGAACGCATCGGCCGAGCGTCCGGGCCGCGGCCCGTCAGGCATGTACACGAGCGCGTTCGCGGCGGCGGTTTCGGTCTCCGCGATCGGTTCGGCCAGCGCGCTCTGACGCAAGCGCTCCATCAGCGCCGCTTTGAGCGACGGCGGCGCGACCACCGCGACCCGCAGCGTGGCGGCGATCGTCATGCCGGCACCGCCGGGGTGATCCGGACCGCCCGTGCGCCGACGATCCGTTCCGCGACGCGCATCGCCGAGACGATCACCGGCGTCACGCCTCCGCCCGGCTGCGTCCAGTGGCCGACGAAGTGCAGGCGCTCGAACGGTCCGTCCACCGCGGGCCGCGCGGCGCCGAGTTGATCGGGCGACATTTCCCAGCCGAGCATCGCGCCGCGATAGTTGAGCGTGTAGCGGTGCGACGTCATCGCCGATGCGCTGACCTTCGTCACGATCGCACGCGAGAATCCCGGCACGATGTCGTCGAGGCGGCGGACGATCTCCCCTTCGACCTGCTCTTTGTGCGCGCGCCAATCCCGGACGGTGTCGAAATCAATCGCCGTCAGCTTCTGGACGATGACGACATGGCCGCCCGGCGGCGCCATCGCGGGTTCGTACAACGTCGGCACGAAGATCTTGAACGCACGCGTCGCGACGTCCTCGCTGTCCCATGACGACCAATGATAGCCGTGCGCCTCGCGGAGCGCGTCCGTCGGCATGCCGGCCACCCCCATGTGGACGAGGAAGCACGGCCACGTCGGCCTGAGGCGCCGCAGGCCGCCGAGCGCCTCCCTCGCCGCCGGCTCCTGCCCGAGCAGGCGCTCCAGCGTGTGCACGAGATCCGCATTCGAGATGACCACGTCGGCGCGGATCCGCGCGAGCGATCGCGCGCGCGGCGGGCCGGTCTCCACCTCGATCCCACACGCCCGGCCGCGGTCCACGAGGATGCGCGTGACGAGCGAGTGCATCAGGATGTCGCCACCTTGTTGTTCGAATCGCGCGGCGAGCGCGTCGGCGAACGCCTGCGACCCTCCCTCGGGATAGTAGTTGCCGAGAAAGTACGCGAGCCGCAGCATCGCGTCGAACACGAACGAGATGCGCGACGGCGGCGATCCCCAGTGCCCGCAGTCCGCCGTCAGCAGCAGCTTCAGTTTCGGATGCCGGATGTGCCGATCGATCGCATCGCGCAGCGTGAGGCCGCGGAACGGGTCGAGACGATCGGTGTCATGGCCGCGAAAGAAATACAACAGCCCGCAGAGATACGCTCGTCGCGCCAGCTCGAAAAACCGATCCAGCCCATCGCGCTCATCCGGAAATTGCTCGCGCAGCGTCGCGAGGTACCGGTCGAAGTCCGCGGGGACGCTGAAGCACGAGCGGTCGGGAAAGTGAAAGCGATCGACCGGATCCATCTTGACCCAGCCGATCGACACCCCGAGATCCGCCAGAAGTCGCCCCGTGACGGTCGCTGGATTCCCGAGGAGCGGATAGAAATGCGTCGCGGCGTCGAACGTGTACCCCTTCCGCCGGAACGTGCTGCAGTAGCCGCCGACCATGTAGTGCTGCTCGACGACGAGAACGCGCAGCCCGGCGCGGGCGAGGAGGTTGGCGCAGACGAGGCCGCCGACGCCGGCGCCGGCGATGACGGCGTCGTACGACTCCGACGGCGCGCGTCCCTTGAGGCCGCGGAACGGCCGCGTCACCGGTCCGCTCCGTCGGCCGCCGCCGGCCGGTTGCGCCCGTACTTCTCATGGGCCGCGACGAACTCGCCGCTCGCGATCGCGGCCGCCATCGAGATCTCGCCCGCGAGGAGCGTGGCCGCGACGATCTCGGCGAACTTGCGCGCGCATCCGGCGCCCGCGCACCCGAGCACCTCCAGACATTCGCGGCTCGTCCCGAGCGCCGTGCCGCCGCCGACCGTGGCGACCGTGAGCGACGGCAGCGTCACGCTCACGTGGACGTCGCCGCCGTCCTCCGGCTCGTAGTTCGTGACGCCGACCGCCGCGTTCGCCACGTTCGCGACGTCCTGTCCGCACGCGATGAACAGCGCCGCGAGCCCGTTTGCATACTGGGCGTTGAACCCGACGGCGTGCGCGCGGACGTGTCCGATCATGCTGCGGTGCCACTCGTCCACGAAGTCCGCCGCCGTCACGTGCAGGTGAGACTTCAGGATCGCCGCCGGAATGCGGGCGCCGGCGACGACCGTCTTGCCCTTGCCGCCGGCGAGCAGCGCGCCGCTCGCGCGTTTCTCTGAGCTGAGGCCGCTGAAGAGATAGAAGCGGCGGGCGCGCGCGCGCTTCGCGATGCCGCGGCACGCCTGGTCCGTCGCTCTCGCGATCATGTTCATGCCCTGCGCGTCGCCGGTGTGATAGTGGAATTCGACAATCACCTCCCGCCCCGCCGGCCGGCAGTCGATGCGCAGCAGCCGCCCGTGACGCGTCGTCGAATCCGCTTCCTCCTTGATGCGATCGAAGTCCTTGCCGAGACGCTCCGCGAATTCGATGGCGGCCGCCACGTCGTCGAACACGAACACGGGCGCGATCGTGTTCTCGTCGCGGACGATGCGGACCGTGACGCCGCCGGCGCGCGTCAGCGTGACCATGCCGCGCTCGTACGAACGGACGAGCGCGCCTTCCGTCGTCGCCAGCGGCACGTAGAAGACACCGTGAGCCTCGGACCCGTGGATCTCGAGCGGGCCGGCGATGCCGACCGGCATCTGCACGGCGCCGATCGGGTTCTCGATGTTCCCGCGCATCTGTTCGCTGGGAATGGTGTAGCTCCCGACGAGCGGCAGCGTGACGCCGGTGCGCGCCTCGACCCAGGCGCGACGTTCGGCGACTTCGCGTCCGCGGTATCCCTGATCGCGAAGGCGCGGGATCAGGTCGATGCGGGGGTCGGCCGCGCGCGTCATGCGTCGTTCGCCGCCGTGTCGATCACGATTGCGCAGCAATGACCGTCCCATCCGATCGCGTCGATCAGCGTGGTATTCACGCGCAGCGGTCGCGCCTCCTGACGGATGTCCACATGAGTCACATTGATGTCCGTCGATTCCAAGCCGGCAACCCCCGGCAGGCATCCGCTTCGTGCGGCTTCCATCGCGGCCATGAGCTGCAGCGGTCCGGACGCGCCGAGGGTTTCGCCAAGCCCCGCTTTGACGGCGATGAGCGGCACGGGCTGCGCACGGTCACCGAAGAGAAGGTCCAGGGCCCGCGCCTCGCACGCGTCCACGTCCACGCTGCCGCTGCCCGCGGCGCTGACGGCGTCGATGTCGGTGGACGCCGCGTGGGCTTCGTCGAGCGCCGCCCGGCACACCGCACTCACGACGCGGTGATCGATCCGTTCGTCCCGCGCGCGCGCGTGACCTGCGCTGTGTCCCGCGATCGTTGCACGAACCCGCGCTCCACGCTCGCGTGCCGCTTCCGCCGCCTCGAGGAGCACGAACGCGGCCGCCTCGCCGAGCGTGAAGCCGTCGCGATCGGTCGCGTACGGCACGGCGGGAGCGTCCTCGCGGCCGAGCAGGCCCGCGCGCGCGAGGGCATCCAGCGTTTCCGGCGCGCGCTCATCGGCGCCGCCGGCGAGCACCGCATCGGCGGCGCCGGAGGCGATGAGCTCGCTCGCGTACGCAATCGCCTGAAGCCCGGACGCGACGCCGGCCGCGATCGTCGCATTGGGTCCGCGGAGATTGTGCCAGATGGCGGCCTGACCGGCCGGCGCGTTCAGCACCGTGTTCGCGAAATCCAGCGGGCTCGCGTACTCGGGCCCGAGTTCCAGCGCGCGCCGGTCGAACGCGCAGATCGTTCGCACGCCTGCGAACATTGTCCCGAGGACGAGACCCACGGGCCGATCGCGCCGGTGCTCGGGTGAACAGCCGCCGTCGGCCAGGGCGAGGCCGGCTGCCGCCGCGACAAACTGTGCCAGGCGATCGAGCGGCCTCGCGTTACGCGCGCCGAAATGCGCCTGTGGATCGAAATCGGCGATCGCGCCTGCGCGACGTCCCGTCGTCAGCGCGTGATGCACCTCGGCCGGAGCACAGCCGAGTGCGGAGATGACGCCGGCGCCGGTGACGACCACAGTCCGGCGCACGGCTCACGACTCCCATTTCCGGAAGACGACGGATGCGTTGTTGCCGCCGAACCCGTACGCGTTGTTCATCGCGACGCGGACGCGGTGGTCGCGCGCCTGGTTGGGCACACAGTCGAAATCGCATTCGGGATCCGGCGTCTCGTAATTGATCGTGGGGGGAATGCGATCTTCCGCCGTCGCGAGCGCGCACACCGCCGCCTCGATGGCGGACGCGGCCCCCATCGCATGACCGATCATCGATTTGATCGAGCTGGTCGGGATGCGGCGCGCGGCGTCGCCGAACACGCGCGCGATCGCGAGCGCCTCCAGGCGATCGTTGACGACCGTCCCCGTGCCGTGCGCGCTGATGTACGACACGTCGTGGGTCGCCACGCCCGCGTCCCGGAGCGCCGCTTCCATGGCGCGCACCGCGCCGGCGCCGGACGGTTCGCCGCCCGTCATGTGAAACGCGTCGCACGACAATCCGTAACCGGCAGCCTCGGCGTAGATGCGCGCACCGCGCCGTTCGGCGCGCTCCGCCGATTCGAGGACGAGCATCGCCGCCCCCTCGCCCGGCACCATGCCTTTCCGCGAAAACCGGCCGCGACCGTTCCGCCGGCGAGGACGACGTCCGCCCGTCCGGCGCGCAAGAGATCGATCGCCGCGGCAACCGCGTGGTTGCCCGCCGCGCACGCCGTTGGAATCGTGAGCGCGGGTCCGTGGAACCCCGCGTCCTCGGCGACGCGCGCCGGGATGCCGTGGCTTGGATAGTTGATCGCGAGATCGCGCGACGCGCCGTCGCTCGGACCGCCGGCGGCGCGGCTGTCCTCCAGCCGTTCCACGAACGACGGCTCGCCCGACGTCGTCCCGAGCATGACCGCGGCGCGATGCGGATCGACGTCGCGTGCGGAGACGCCGGCGTCGTCGAGCGCGAGCCGCGCGGCGGCAATCGCCAGCGCCGTTGCACGCCCGCCGCCATTCATTCCAGGCGGCGCGGAGAACGCGGCAATCTCGCCGCCGATGTGGACGGGGTATTGGCCGGTCGCGAACGATGTGACGGGGTGAATGCCCGACCGGCCCGCGATCAGGTTGCGCCACGCATCGACGCCGGTCCCGACCGCCGTCACAAGGCCCACGCCGGTGACGACGACGGGGCGGCGCCCGGTCATGCGCGTGTGGAGATCCGCTCGTGCACGTATTGCGCGGTGTCGGCCACCGTTTGGAGTCCGGGCAGCGCGTCTTCGGGCACTTTGATTTTGAATCCGTACTCGAGGTGCACGACGAGCTCGAGCAGCGACAATGAATCGAGCCCGAGGTCCTTCTGGAAGGACGCACGCTCGCCGATGTCGTCCGCGCGAATGCCCGTGATGCGGGAGATACTCTCGCGGATCTGACCTTTGATCTCGTCCTGAGTCATCGTGTGTTTTTGCGGGAGGGTCCCTGCATTGTGGACTGCCGGGAGTCGCAGATCAAGGCCGCCCGGCTGAGCTCGGCCGCGTTGAACGCGGTCCGATTTCGGTTTTGTATTCCGCCGGGCGGCCGCGCCGATCGGCCTGGTTTGGCGCGGTCTGTTAGACTGCAAAGCCTCCGGACTTCATCGAATGCCGTTACGCCTGCCCGCCAAGGGGCACTTGTGGATTGCCGTCGCCGCGACGCTCGCGCTCGCCGGTGTGGTCGCGCTCGCGACGCGAAAACCGGCCGCGACCGTTCCGCCGGCGCGTGACGCCGGGGATCGACGCCGCGTCGCGTGCCTCGGCCATATCGAGCCGGAGGACGGCGTCGTCGTCCTCGCCGCGCGATCGCTGATGGGACAGCCGTCCATCGTCGCGGACCTGCGGGTCAGGGAGGGCGACTCGGTCTCGGCGGGGCAGATCGTCGCGATCCTGAACAGCCACGATCAACTGGAAGCCGCGTGGCGCGAAGCGGAAGCGCGCGTCGTCCTCGCACAGCGGCAGCTCGCGCAGGTGGAGGCAGGCGCGCGATCGGGCGACCTCGCCGCGCAGGAAGCGGACGTGGCGCGCCTGCAGGCGGAGCTGACGAATGCGGAGGCGGCACACCGCCGGTTCGCGGCGCTGTACGAGCAGAAGGTGATCGCGCAAGCCGAGCTGGACGCCAGCCGCACGAAAGTCGAAGCGGCGCGTCAGATGGTGCAGCAGGCGCGGAATCGCCTCAACAGCCTCGGCGAGATCCGCAAGACGGATCTGGCCGCGGCGCACGCCGCGATCGAAGCGGCGTCGGCGGCGGCGCGCCGCGCCCGGGCGGAATACGAGCCGTCGATCGTCCGCTCGCCGATTGCGGGACGCGTGATCAAGATCCACGCGTGGCCCGGCGAGGAGATCGGCGCCGAGGGGATCGCCGAGCTGGGGAAGACGGAGCGGATGTACGTCATCGCGGAGGTGCCGGAGAACGACGTGCCGCTGCTGAACGTCGGCGACCCGGCGCGCATCAGCGGCGATTCGCTGCCGGCGACGCTCGACGGCGCGGTCGAGCAGATCGGATTCAAGGTCGGGCAGACGCGTGTCGTGACGACGGATCCGGCCGCCTACGTGGACGCGCGCGTCGTGCAGGTGAAGGTGCGGCTGCGCGATGCGGCGCGCGCCGAGCGGCTGATCCACGCGCAGGTCTCCGTGGTGATGAACCCGTAGGCCGGGATCGCGAGCGAGCTTCCGATGCGCGGCGTTCCACTGGCGTGGCTGCAACTCACCTTCGAGAAGCGCCGGTTCGCGGCCGCGCTGGCGGGGATCACGTTCGCCGTGGTGCTGATGCTGATGCAGCTCGGCCTGCGCGAAGTGCTGTATCGCGCGGCGTCCAGGATCCCCGAGCACGTCGCGGGCCAGCTCGTCATGATGAGCCCGCATTACGAGTCCCTGAACGCGCTCCGCAGTTTTTCCGAACGGCGGCTCTACAGCGCGCTGTCGTCTCCCGACGTTCAGGCGGTCGTCCCCGTCTACCTGCAGATGGGCGCGTGGAAGGATCCCGCGAGCCGGACGGAGCACAGGATCGCCGTGGTCGGCGCGCCGCCGACGAAAGATGCGCTCGACCTCCCGGAGCTTCCCGCCGAGCGCGCGAAGCTCGAGGTGCCCGACAACGTGTTGTTCGATGCCGGC
>QHWR01000192.1 GCA_003223835.1 Acidobacteriota bacterium
TTGGACACCGTTTCGCAGCAGATGGTTGGCCGGCGCACTGTAGCGCGGCGAGGGCGGTCAGCGCCGCGAGCCGTCCAGGTGCCGCTCGACCATCAGGCACAGCGACTCGACGGTGAGCAGGGACAACAGGTCGCCACGCTGGACGCGGGCGCGGTCGCGCGCGCACTCGTGCTCTACGCGGCCACGGTCCGCTGCTCCGCGGGAACGATCGCGATCGTCCGGCGCTCCGCGCCGCGCAGGATCGCGACAGCGGACGGCACGCCGATGCGATCCGCCGTCAGCAGACGGTGGAGATCGTCCACACCGGAAACGGTCTCGCCGGCAAACGCCACGATGACGTCCCCTTCGCTGAGCCCAGCGGCCGCGGCAGGACTGTCCGGCTCGACCGACTGCACGAGGACGCCGGATCTCGCGCCGAATCCGCTCGCTCGCCCGTCGATCAGGCTCAACGCGCCGCGAGCGTGTTCGAAACGGCGCGCGATCGCGCGTGGGATCGGCGTGTTCTGCCCCGCCACGCCGATGTAGCTGCGGCGGACGCGCCCGTCACGGATCAGCAGCGACGCGACGAACCGCGCGGTGTTGCTCGCGACGGCGAAGCAGAGCCCCTGGGCCGGGAGGATCATCGCGGTGTTAATCCCGATGACCTCGCCGGTCGTCGTCACGAGCGGCCCTCCCGAGTTTCCCGGGTTGAGCGCGGCGTCCGTCTGGATCACGTCGTCCATCAGGCGGTTCGTCTGCGAGCGCAGCGAGCGGCCGAGCGCGCTCACCACGCCCGCCGTCACCGAATGCTGAAAGCCGTAGGGGTTGCCGATGGCGATCGCGATTTGGCCGACGCGGACGCGCTTCGAGTCCCCGAGACGCGCCCAGGGCAGGCCGGAACCGTCGAGCCGTACGACCGCCAGGTCCGTGTGCGGGTCGTGTCCGACGAGATCGGCGCGAGCCGATCGCCCGTCGGGCAGCGTCACGCGGACGTGGGACGTCTGCGCGACCACATGGCTGTTGGTGAGGATGAAGCCGTCGGGTGTGAAGAGCACGCCGGAGCCGACGGCGCCGCGGCGATCCAGCTCGATCTTGACGACCGCCGGTCCGGTCGTCTCCACCGCGTGGATGACGGTGCGCGAGTACGCGTCCAGCAGTTCGTCGTCAGTGCTGGCCGGAGCGGGATTCAGGGCCATGTCTCAGTGTAGAGACATGCGCAAGCCGCCGACATCACCCGAACGGGTGACGGCCACGGAAGGCACGGAACATCGGCCGCGGATCACACTGACCAACACGGAGACCTGAGTTTTCGGCCACGGATCACACGGACAACCACGGAACGTTTGGGTCTTGGCCACGGATCACACGGACACACACGGATTCCTTAATCTTGGGCCACGGATCACACGGACACACACGGATTCCTTAATCTTGGGCCACGGATCACACGGACACACACGGATACCTTAATCTTGGGCCACGGATGAGGGCCGCGAGCGCTCGCAGGTGCGCGGCGTCGTGCGTCTCCGCCGCTCCGGCGTCCTGTTCCAGTTGTGTCGCGACCGCCTCGCGCTTCGTGCGGTCGCCGTGGGCGTGCTCCAAGGCAGACTTCGCCGCGGCCGCGCGATCGGCGGGAATCCCCTTGGCGCGGTTGAGCTGATCCAGATATGCGCGCCCGACGACGGCGGTTGCCGGCCACGTGGCGCGCGTCTGCGCCTGGACGTTCAGTTCGCTGCTGCGGACGAGCGACGCGGCGTCGATCTCGTTCTGCGAGAGGAACTCGCTCGGCAACAGCCGGAAGACGTCCATGCCCCGCGCGATCTCGGACCCATAGATGCGGCCGTTGTACCAATACGTCGACCAGTAGCCGCCCGCGATCAGTTGCGTGGCGTCGATCGGGCCGCGGTCGAAGAACGCGATCTCCACCGGCTTGGCCGAATCGGTGAAGTCGAACACCGACACGCCGCCCTGATACCAGGCCTGCACCATGATGTCGCGGCCGGGCACGGGAATCAGCGAGCCGTTGTGCGCGACGCAGTTCTCCTGTTCCGTCTGCGGCGCCGGCATCTTGTAGTAGCTCCGGAACTGCAGCTTGCGATCGACCCGTCGCGCGGCAGCGCGGACGCGTGCCGCCGCCCCACTCGTCGGTGAAGATCACCTTGGTGCCGTCGTTGTTGAACGTCGCCGAATGCCAGTACGCGAAGTTCTTGTCGGTCACCTGGTCGAGGCGAACGGGATGGACGGGATCGGAAATATCGAGCAGGATGCCGTTGCCCGAACACGCGCCGGCGGCAAGCCCGATCTCCGGAAACACCGTGATGTCGTGACACTGGTTCGTGACCGACGTCTTCTGCGTCCCCTCGCCGTGCGTTCCGCCGGGCCACAGGCCCGCGATGGCGCCCGTGGCCGGATCCGCGAAAATGCGCGGCTTGTTGACGATGTGCGCCTTCGCGGGCTCGGCGAGCGGCACCTGGATCACGTCGATGCTGTACAGCGACGTGTTCGGATCCTCCTTCGGATCCTTTGCCGAGCAACCGGCGAGCTCGTCGGTCGAGCGGACGGCGCTCGTTCCCGACCCGTAGATGTAGACGTTGGCCTTGTCGTTCGGGTCGATCACCAGCGTGTGCGTGTGCGAGCCGCGGCACGTCTGCACGGCCGCGATCTGCCGCGGCTTCGTGACGTCGCTGATGTCGAAGATGCGGATGCCGCGGAAGCGTTCCGCGCTGACCGGCGTCGGCACGCCTTCGGTGCCGCAATCGAGACGCCCGCGCACCTGCTCGACCGACATGAAGAGCAGATGGCCGTGGACCGAGATGTCGCCCTGGCCGCCGGGGCACACGATCGACGCGAGCAACCTCGGTCGATTCGGCCGCTCCACGTCGTAGGTATTGAACCCGTGGTAATTCCCGACGAACGTGTGGTTGCCCTGGAACGCGAGATCGGGGCGTGCCTTCAGGGGCATTGGCTGGCGGGGGCGCCTCGGTCGACGGCTTCGATTCGGCGCTCGGCGTCGCGGCCCCGCCGCCCGGCGCGGGGCGTTCCGGCGGCGTCGGCGTGCCCCCGGGCGCCTTCGGATCGAAAAATCCTTCAGGCTTCGTGACGCTCGCGACCAGTTCAAGGTTGCGCGCCGCCTGTCCGGCATCGCGCAAGCCCGCCTTGAGCCCCACCCGTGGATCGGCCGCGCGATCCTGCGCCGCGCCGACGAGGACGATCGAAACCAGCAGCGCAACTCTCATTTGTCGAGCTCCTTCAGCATCGCGTCCATGCGCGCGATCTCCATCCGTTGATCGGCGTCCACGTCCGACGCGAACGCGAAAATCTCCGACTCCTGACCGGCGCCCGCCGTGGCGAACAGATCCTTCACCATCGTCAGCGCGCCCCCGTGGTGCTTGATCATGCCTTCGAGGAACAGGCGATCGAACTCGGCGCCCCTGGCGGCGGCGAGACGCTCCATCTCCTCGGCGGCGAGCATGCCCGGCATGAGCGTCGCCCCGTGCATGTGCATGGCGTGCGGTCCCGGGACCTCCTGACCGCGTGCCTCGAGCCAATGCGCCATCATCTTGATCTCGTCGGCCTGCGACAGGTCGATGCGATCGCCGAGCTTCCGCATGGCGTCGCTGCTCGTGCGGGTGCGCAGCAGCTCGACCATCTCCACCGCCTGACGGTGGTGACCGATCATGCCCTGCATGAATTGCACGTCGGCCGCGGTGTACTGGACGCGCGACAAATCGCGCGCCTTCTCCGCGGAAATGACGCGGCTGGATTCGCCGGGGGCGCCAGGCTGCACGATCGGGGGCTGTTGCCGGCTCCCGGCGGCGTGGCACCCGGCGGTGACGGCGGTCAATAAAAGGATTGGGACGCGGTGTGCGGACATCAGGATCTGCGGCCAGGTACTCTGACGCCGCGCACGTAGGAGTGTCAAGGAGGAGCATTGGCGCGTCAAAGACCCGCCATGCTAGAACTTGAAGTTTATTTGAACGTAGAGCCAGCCGGCTGTCGATTCCGGCGTCTCTCGTTCGACGACTGAATAGAGCGCCGGTGGACGGCAATGAAGCCGATCCATCAAGGAGATACGACGATGCGATTCATGGTGATGGTGAAGGCGACGAAGGACTCGGAGAAGGGCGTGATGCCCGAGGAAAAGCTCCTGACCGAGATGGGCAAGTACAACGACGAGCTGGTGAAAGCCGGCGTGCTGCTCGCGGCGGAGGGACTCCAGGCCAGCTCGAAGGGCGCGCGCGTGCGGTTCTCCGGAGAGAAACGGACCGTCATCGACGGACCCTTCGCCGAAACCAAGGAGCTGATCGCCGGCTTCTGGTTGATCCAGGTCAAGTCGAAGGAAGAGGCGATCGAGTGGGTCAAGCGCTGCCCGAATCCATCCCCGGGCGAGTCCGAGATCGAGATTCGCCAGGTGTTCGAAGCGGAGGATTTCGGCCCGGAGTTCACGCCCGAGGCAAGAGCGGCCGAAGAGCGCATGCGCGCGCAGTTGGCCTCGAAGAAGTAGAGAGAACAGGAGAAGAGACCGATGCGATTCTTGTCGATTTACAAAACCAAGGAGACGGGCGTGCCGCCGTCGCCGGAGCACATCGCCGAGATGGGAAAGCTCATTGAAGAGAGCATGAAGTCGGGCGTGCTGATCGCGACCGAGGGCTGCCTGCCGAGCGTCAGGGGCGCGCGCGTGCGGCGCGCGGGCGCCAACGTGACCGTCACCGACGGACCGTTCACCGAGTCGAAGGAAGTGGTCGGCGGCTTCGCGCTCCTGCAGGCGACGTCCAAGGCGGAGGCGATCGAAATCTGCAAGGACTTCCTGAAGGTCGCCGGCGACGGCGAGTGCGAGATCCGGGAGATCTTCGAGGCGCCGGCCTTGCGTTGAAGCGGGGGCGATGGTGTGATCGGGAGTCGTGACGGCTCCCGACACCCATCGCACGATCGACGCGGTCTGGAGGATCGAATCGCCGAGGGTCATCGCCGGCCTCGCGCGGATCGTACGCGACGTCGGGCTCGCCGAGGACCTCGCGCACGATGCGCTCGTCGCCGCGCTCGAGCAGTGGCCGCAGTCCGGCGTCCCGCGCAATCCCGGTGCCTGGCTGATGACCGCCGCGAAGCACCGTGCGATCGACCTCTTCCGCCGCAACAAGCTGCTCGAACGCAAGCACGAGGAGCTTGGCTACGCGATTGACATGGAGCGACAGACCGCCGTGGCCGATTTCGAGGCGGCGCTCGACGACGATGTCGGCGACGACCTGTTGCGGCTCGTCTTCACGGCGTGCCATCCGGTGCTGTCCACCGAGGCGCGCGTCGCGCTCACGCTGCGCCTGCTCGGCGGTCTCACGACCGACGAGATCGCACGGGCCTTCCTCGTCTCCGAACCCACCATCGCGCAACGCATCGTCCGCGCCAAGCGAACGCTCGCGAAAGAACGCGTGCCGTTCGAGATCCCGCGCGGCGCGGAGCTCGTCGCGCGCCTGTCGTCCGTGCTCGAGGTCATCTACCTCGTGTTCAATGAGGGCTATTCGGCGACGGCCGGCGACGACTGGATGCGGCCGGCCCTCTGCGAGGATGCGCTGCGCCTCGGACGAATCCTGGCCGAACTCGCGCCGCCGGAGCCCGAGGTCCACGGCCTCGTCGCGCTGATGGAGATTCAGGCGTCGCGGGCGCGAGCCCGTGTCGGCCCCTCGGGCCAGGCGATCGTGCTCAACGATCAAAACCGCGCGCTGTGGGATCAACTCCTCATTCGTCGCGGTCTCGCGGCGCTCGAGCGAGCCGAAACGCTCGGCGGCGCGCGCGGCTGGTACACGCTGCAGGCGGCGATCGCCGCCTGTCATGCTCGCGCGCGAACGGCGGAAGACACCGACTGGCCGGGTATCGCGCGGCTCTACGACGAACTTGCCGCGCAGGCGCCGTCGCCCGTGGTGGAACTGAATCGCGCGGTCGCCGTCGCCATGGCCTTCGGTCCGGCCGCCGGCCTCGCGCTCGTCGATGGACTGACCTCAGAGCCGGCTCTCCGCGAATACCACCTGCTGCCGAGCGTGCGCGGCGATCTCCTGAAAAAGCTCGGCCGCCTCGAGGAAGCGCGCGTCGAATTCGAGCGCGCGGCCGCGCTCACCCGCAACACACGCGAACGCGAATTGCTCCTCGATCGCGCCCGCGGGTGCGCGGTTGGGTAATCAGCCCGGGGCGATTACGTGTGAAGTGTTCCGGCCAGCGGTTCCAGCGCGGCGCGCAGATCGTGCGCGGTCTGAAACCGGTCGTCCGGACGTGGCGCAAGCGCGCGTGCGAAAAACGCCGTCAGGACTGTTGCCGCGGCAGGCGCCGGCGCGCTGATGTTCGCCAGGTCAACGTACAGAGCGCGACGAAGCGTGCGGGCCGGGCGGGCCGCCGCGAAGGGATTCCATCCGATCGCCGCCTCGAGCAGGACGACCGACAACGCCCATAAATCGAACCCGGGCCCGGGAGTCGCGCCCGCGCGAGCTTCGGGCGCGAGATACGCCGGCGTGCCCGCGGGATGTCCGCGCAGGACGGCGCCGCGCGACGCCGCCCCGATCACCGTCGCGAGGCCGAAGTCGAGGAGCTTGGGCGCGCCGCTGCTCGCCAGCGCGATGTTGCTCGGCTTCACGTCGCGATGCAGGACGCCGTTCGCGTGCATATAACGGAGGCCTTCGGCGAGCCTCACCCCGATATCAACCACCGCCGGCGCCGGCATCGCGCCGCCGGCAAGCCTGCGCGCCAGCGTGCCGTTCGGGAAGTACTCGACGACGAGCACGGGAGTGCGCCGCCAGCGCTCGAGCCCGTACAGCGTCGCGAGAGCCTCGTGGTTCAGCGCCGCCATCGCGTGCGCTTCTTCCCGCAATCTCCTCACGCCGTCGTCCCGCAGATCCGGGAGCGTCTTGAGCGCCACCTCGCGGCCGAGCGTCGTATCGCGCGCCAGGTACACCACGCCCATGGCACCCGAGCCAATCCGGCGCTCGATGAGGAACTTTGCGGCGAGGCGATGAGGCAGCGACGCGAGCGCGGGAGGATCGTCGCAGCCGCATGGCAGCGGCTTCGCGCCGGCGACGATCCCGCACGCGACGCATTCGAACGCCGCCTCGTCTCCTGCGCTGTCTGCGACGTCGCCCGGACTCGGCGTCGTGTTCTCCGCCGCAGCGGCCGCCGCGTCCCACGCGCCTGCCGCGGCCGACGTCAGTGTCGTCACGAGCCAGCGATCGCGTCGATCGAAAGCCCCGCCGTCCTCTTTCGCGCCGACGGCGAGGACCGCGGCAATCGTTCCGTCGCGGTGCTCGAGCGGCACCACCAGATGCAGTCCGTTCTCCGCGATCCAGTCGCGATCCGCCGCGGGCAGGAGCGCGCGCGGCGTGTGTTCAGGCGCGAGGTCGAGCGCCGTCCGGCTTTCCCTCAGAATGCGGGTGACCGCGGCGTCTGCGCGAAGCGGCGTGACCTGGCCAAATGAATCCGTGAACGAGCCGTCGCCGGATTCGATCAGAAGTCTCGCGCTGCCCGCTCGAACGGCATCGCACACCGCTCTCGCGGTGACGACCGCGATCTCTCGCCGTCCGCGCGCCAGACGCACCCGCTCCACCGCGTCGGCAAGCCGCTCGCGATGATCCGGCGTCCGCCGAAACCCGCGAAGCCAATCGAAGAGCCCCGCGCGATTCGGAAGGAGCAGGCATCCCGCGGCCGCCGAGGCGAGCAACAGCCACGCGCGGCGGTCGGACGCGACGTCGGCAATCGCCACGTGACGCGCCTGGTAGGCAGCCGCCAGAAGGACGGCGAGCGGGGCCACGAGGAGTGCAGTCAACGAACCGCGCGCGGCGCGTTCGCGCGATGGATACAACGAGGCCTGCCGCGCGAACGGCCGGTCCAGCACCGCGACCGCGAGGCTGAGAATCGGCGCGGCCGTGAGCGTCCCGACGACCACGACGTCGATCCACAGACGACGGGCGCCCGCCGCCACGAACCACGCGTCGATCGGCGGCACCACGAGGCGCGCGACACCGCACAGCAGGAACGGCATCGTCCCCGCCGCGACCGCCGACGCAAACCGCGCGACTCTGCGCCGCTCCGCGGGCGGCGCGCGGCGCGATCGCACGAACACCGTCGTGACCGCGGCCAGAAACGCGACCGCGAACAAGTGCCAGAACGCGTTGCCGGGATCGTCGCGCCGGAGCAGACCGGATACGTCATCCGTGACGACGCCGTACGCGGCCAGGACATTGACGAAGAAGAGGACGGATCCGAGCAGCCAGACGCCGGCGGTCGCTCGCCGCGCGACGACGTCGAACCCCGTGAAGCGCCGGACGTGAGGGAACTCCACCGCGAACTGCCACAACATCGCGGGCGCAAACGCTTCGGGAAAGAGCCCGCGGAACAGGACGTCCAGCGACGGTGACGCCGCCGGCACGCCGGCGAGCGCGGCACGGGCGAACGCGCTCGCGCCTGTCGCCATCGACGCGAGCAGCCAGACGCTGCGCGGATCGCGGCGTGTGGCCGCACCGAACAGCACGCCGGCGATCAAGAACGCGAGGGCCAGCACGATCTGAGGAATGCGAGTCGCCGCGGCGTGACCGTTGACCAGCGCGACCGCGACCGCGCCGAGCCCGCAGGCGGCCTGCGCGCCCGCGAGACCGAGCACGAGCCGCGCCAATACGACGCGCGGGCCGTGTGTGATTGGCGCGGACGAAGCGATCGACGTTCGTCCGCGGAGCTCGTCGATCAGACGGAGGTTCTCGATCAGCGCGCGGTCCGACGGCGCATCGGGACGCGTCAGCAACGACGCCCAGTCGATCGGCGCGCGATCGACGAAGGCGTCGGTGACCTTCGGGGGAAGTCGAGACGCGTCAGCCCCGGCGCATCTCGTCGGCCAGCCGGCCGACCGCGCGCCGAAGCGCCATCCTTGCCGCATTGGGTGACCGGCCGATCATGCAGCCGAGCTGCTCGTGGGTGTAATCCATCTCGACGTGCGCCACGATCAACTCGCGGTCCGGCGGCGAGAGTCGCGCGAGCGCCGCGTGGTAACGGGATTCCGCCTCGGTGGCGACGGCCCGATCGCACGGAGACGGTTCGCCGCTGGCGAGCGTGTCGAACAGCGGCCGGGCCACGCCGCGGCGCGCGATTCGACGGTGTTCGTCGGCGATGCGATTCCGCACCGCCTCGCGAAGGTACGCGGCCAGCGCGCGCCGGCCGCGCACGTCGAAGGCCGGCAGCCGGCCGAGGGTGCGCACGAGCGCGTCCTGGATCACGTCCGCCGTGTCGGCGGCGCTGCGCGCCCAGCGCGGCAAACGTCCGTGCGCCCACCGCCGCAGCTGCGGCAGGTCTCGCGTGAGCAGCTCACGCGTGGCGCTCGAATGCCCTTGCCGCGCGCGCGCGAGGAGCCGGGACGACGTGGTCGACGATGCCTGCCCGCCCACATCACACTCATGTCTGTGAGCGATGCTACCCTCGGGAACAAGGGCATATATTTCCTGTTAACGGCGACTTAACAGCACATATATGGGGTGGTCGCGTTGAGGTCGTTGCCCAA
>QHWR01000193.1 GCA_003223835.1 Acidobacteriota bacterium
AGTTTTGTCTTTATCTGTGGGCATCTGTATCTGTGTGCATCGGTGTACATCTGTGGCAGATCAACGATCTGTGGCTAGAATCTGTGGATGCGCCTCGATCAGTGGCTCGACATCGCCTGCCTCTTCAGGACGCGCTCCGAAGCGCAGAAGGCGTGCAAGGGAGGCAAGGTGGATGTGAACGGCCAGGCCGCGAAGCCGCACCGTGACATCCGCGCGGGCGACGAGATCGAGATCAGCCGGACGTTCGGCCGCCGCCAGAAGATCGTGGTGCGCAACGTCGCGGAGCGTCACGTTCCGAAGGCCGAGGCGCGCCAGCTCTACGAGGACCTCACGCCGCAGCCGACTCCTGAAGAAATCGAGCTGCGGCGGCTCGCGCGCATGGCCGCGCCCTTCACAAGGCCGCGTTCGGCGGGGACGCCCGATCGTCGCGAGCGACGGGAGCTGCGGCGGCTGAAAGGCCGGGGCTGACGTCGCGTTGTGTTAGAATCAGGAGTTTGCAGCGGGTCCGACGAGGCGCATGGGGCGCCCGCGGCCCCATTCAGCACTCAACACTATGGCTTCACACGCCTCGGCCTTGAAGGCCCACCGTCAGAACGTCGTCCGCCGCGAGCGGAACCGGCAGATGCGCAGCCGCCTTCGCACGGCGCTCAGAAACATCCGCGCCGCGATCGACGCCGGCGATCCCGGCGGAGTGAAAGACGCGCTCCGCGACACGATCTCGCTCGTCGACAAGATGGCCGGCAAGGGCATCATCCATCGCAACGCCGCCGCCCGTTACAAGGGACGCCTCGCGAAGCGCATGACCCGCCGGTCCGCCGCGTAAGCGCGCGCTCAGCCGCAGAGTTCGACGACCAGCCGCTCCAGCAGCACGCGCGGGTCGCCGCCGGAGCTTTTCATCTCCTGATCGGTCCGGAAGAGCGCCTCGACCGCGCGCGGCACGCGCCGCGGGTCGGCGCCGGACAGCCGTTCGCGCACGAACCAGGCGAGCTGCCCGAGGATCATGTACGGGACGCCGCCCGCGTCGAGCGACAGCGCGAGCTGGCGCAGCGCCTCCTTCGCGTTGCGCTGCTGGATCGCGTTCGTGACCGCCCAGTCGTCCTGCGCCGTTTCGCCGCTGACGACTTCCTGCACGTCCGCCAGCGTGATCTTCGAACATCCCGTCGCGTAGAGAAGCAGCCGCCCGAGATCGCCGCGCAGCCGGGCGATGTCGGCGCCCGCCCGACCCGCGATGAGCCGTACGGCGGCGGGTTCGATCTGCTGCCCCGCCTGCGCGACGGCCTGCCGCACGATCTGTTCGGCCATCCGCGCCGCCTGCCGCAGATCGACGCGCTCGTCTTTCGCGGTCTTCAACCCCCAGCACTGAACGATCGTCGCGTTTTTCTGGAGGGCCGCTTTCCAGATGCGGCGGGTCTTGTCCACGTCGGTCGCGACGATGGCAAGCGTCGTGGAGGGCACTGGACGCAGGATGTACTCGGTCAGCGCGTCCAGCTCGCTCGCCGGCTCCGTCGAATCGTCCTCCCCCTCCTCGTCCGATCCCCCGCGGCCTCGCCGTTTCGGCTTCAGGAGTCGCTCGCCGCGCAGCACGACGACGACGCGTCGATCGCTCATCATCGGAAACTGCCGCGCGGATTCGGCGATGGACGCCGGCGTGACCCCTTTGTCGCCCGCGTACAGACGTTCGAGGTTGAACGCGCGCATCTCGTCCTCGACGAGCGACGAGATTTCCGCGGCGAGCGCCGCCGTCTCCGTCTCGTCGTCGCCGACGAGCAGATAAACAGGGTCCGGCGCCCGCCGCGCGACGGCGGCGCGGACGTCAGCAGGGGTCGCGGCGGGCATGGATCAGAAGGCTTCGAGGATCGCGCTCACGACCGACCGCGCGAATTCCGTCGCGAGCCGGGTGAGCGCGTTCGTGTTCTGGCCGAAGAACGCCGTCGGGTCGAGCGCATCGCTCGCCGTCGTCACGTCGTATTCCTCGCGGAACTGCATGCCCGGGTTCGACCAGAGCACTTTATTGGCCTTGACGTCCTTGAACTCGACCCGGGCGGTGAGGATCAGGACGTATCGAGTCGCCTGCTGCTGTGTGTTGAACGCGGCCGGCGCGATCGCGATCGATTCGATCTCGCCGCTCAGCAGCGCGTCGACCCCCGTCTCGTCCGGGACGACGGTGTACTTGCCGCGGCCGAGCAGCTCGCTCCGCACCCGATCGGTGACGATGCGGTCCACGTCGAACACGGCGGTGCGGTTCGTGAACTGCGGCACGCCGATGCGTTTGATGTAAGCCGGCAGAAACGACCCGCGTCCCGCCAGCGAATATCCGCACCCAGCCTGTCCCGTGGCCAGGAGAACCACCGTCAACGCCAGGAGGCCACGGACGCGAGGTTTCATGGTTTCCGCTCTCTGTCTTCCGTCTTCCGTCTTTCTATTATCCGACAACAATGCTGACCAACCGCCCGCGCGCGACAACGACCTTCTTCACCTCGCGACCCTCGATGTAGCTGCGGACCTGTGCGTCGGTGAGCGCGAGCTCGCGCAGCCGATCCTCGTCCGTATCGGCGGCGACGGTCAGTCGGGCGCGCAGCTTCCCGTTGACCTGTACCGGCACCACGATCTCTTCGGCCTTCGCGACCCGCTCGTCGTACGCCGGCCAGCCCGCCGCGGTGACGCCGTCCTTGTGGCCGAGGCGCTCCCACAGCTCCTCGGTCACGTGCGGCGCGAAAGGGGACAGCATGCGGACGAGCGCCTCGACCGCCTCCTTGAGGACGGCTATCGTGCCCGGCGGGTCCACGGCGCCGATGTGTTCGGGCGCTTCCGTGACCGATCGCGCGCATTCCGTCCGGCTGCAGAACGCGTACAGCTCGTTGACGAGCTCCATCATCGCGGAGATCGCGGTGTTCAGGTGCACGCGCGGATCGAGATCGACCGTCACGCGCCTGATCGTGTCGTGCGTCTTCCGCCGCAGCGAGCGCTCGGCGTCGCTCAGCTTCACCTCGTCAGGCGACGGAATGCCCTCTCCCCCGATCGTCTCGCACAGCGAATCCACCAGACGCCACACGCGCGAGAGGAAGCGGAAGCTGCCTTCGAGCCCTGTATCCGTCCACTCGATTTCCTTCTCGGGCGGCGCGACGAAAAGGACGTACAGCCGCAGCGCGTCCACGCCGTACTTCCGGATCATGTCGTCGGGATCGACGACGTTTCCCTTCGACTTGGACATCACCTGGCCGTTCTTCAGCACCATCCCCTGCGTCAGCAGCCGCGCGAACGGCTCCGACAGCGTCGTCAGACCGAGGTCGCGGAAGACGCGGCAGAAGAACCGCGAGTAGATCAGGTGCAGGATCGCGTGCTCGACGCCGCCGCTGTAGAAATCGACGGGACCCCAGTACCCGACCTTCTCCGGATCGAACGGCAGCGCGTCGTTCTGCGGATCGCAGAACCGGAAAAAGTACCAGGATGAATCGACGAACGTGTCCATGGTATCGGTCTCGCGCCTGGCCGGACCGCCGCACTCCGGGCAGGTCGTGTTGACGAATTCGGCGATGTGCGCGAGCGGCGAGTCGCCGCGGCCGGTGAACTCCGCCGTCTTCGGGAGCACGACCGGAAGATCGTCGTACGGAACCGGGACCATGCCGTCTTTCGGACAGTGGATCACCGGAATGGGCGTGCCCCAGTACCGCTGACGCGAGACGCCCCAGTCCTTCAGCCGATACTGCACCGTTCTCTCTCCGATGCCTCGCTCTTCGGCGGCCGCGGTCATCTTGCGATTTGCTTCCTCCCAGGCGAGCCCGTTGAACTCGCCGGAGGCGACGAGCCGCCCGGCGCCGGGCTTCGCCTCCGTCATGGTCTCGACCGACAGCTTCTCTCCCTCGGGTTGGACGACGACCGTGATCGGCAGCGCGTACTTCTTCGCGAACTCGAAGTCGCGCTGATCGTGCCCCGGCACACCCATGACGGCGCCCGTGCCGTACTCGCCCAGGACGAAGTTCGCCACCCAGATGGGGACCGGTTGTTTCGTGAACGGATTGATCGCACGGCGGCCCGTGTCGAATCCTTCTTTTTCGACCTCTCCGCTCATGCGCGCGGTGCGATCCTGCGCCGCCAGTTTCTGCGCCTTCGCGCGGAATCCGGCCGGGTCGGCGGACTCCGCGGCCAGCCGCTGCACGAGCGGATGCTCGGGCGCGAGAACGATGAAGTTCGCGCCGTAGATCGTATCGATCCGGGTCGTGAACGCGTCGATCGCGTCGGAATCCGGATCGGCTCCCGCATTCCGCTGGCTGGATTCCGTCGTCGCGGTCTCCAGCGTGAAGCGCACGCGAGCGCCCTCGGATCTTCCGACCCAGTTCTGCTGCATCGTCAGAACCTTGTCGGGCCACTCGCCGAGCTGCTCCATGCCGGAGAGCAACTCGTCGGCGTAATACGTGATCCGGAAGAACCACTGCTCCAGCTCGCGCGTGACGACGGGCGTGCCGCAGCGCCAGCAGGCGCCGTCCACCACCTGTTCGTTCGCGAGCACGGTATTGCAGCTCGGGCACCAGTTGACGCTCGCGCGCTTCCGATACGCGAGGTCGCGCTCCAGCATCTTCAGGAAGATCCACTGGTTCCACTTGTAGTAGTCCGGCAGGCACGTCGCGATCTCGCGCTCCCAGGCATAGCTGAGGCCGAGCCGCTGGAGCTGCCCTTTCATGTGCGCGATGTTCTCGAGCGTCCACGTTTCGGGGTGCGTGCCGTTCTTGATGGCGGCGTTCTCGGCCGGCAGCCCGAACGCATCCCAGCCGAACGGGTGCAGGACGTTGAAGCCGCGCATGCGCTTCAGCCGCGCGACGACGTCGCCGATCATGTAGTTGCGGACGTGCCCGACGTGCGCGTGACCCGACGGGTACGCGAACATCTCGAGGCAATAGAACTTTTGCCTGGCGGGATCCTCGGTGACCTCGAACGCGCGCGCCGCGCGCCAGCGTTCCTGCCACTTCTTCTCGATTGCCTGGGGTTTGTACTCGGGCACGATCCCCAAATTATATCGCGGTCATATCGTGCGCCAGAACCGCGCCTGAGCCGCGCGGACGGCGGCGAGCGCGCGATCGGCGCGCGGCGTCCCGTTCGACGCCGTGGCGTGCGAGCCGGCGGTCCGGCCGTCGAGCGCCGCGATCGTCGCTTCGAGACAGGCGGCGAGCGCTCGAAGGTCATAGCCCCCTTCGGTCACCGCGGCGATCGGGCACGTCACGGTGCCGACCAGCAGCCCCGCGATCGCCGCATACCCCATCGTGGTGACGCGCATCGACGCGAGCGGATCGTCGGCGTGGGCGTCGAACCCGGCGGAGATGAGCAGCAGCTCCGGCGCGAACTCCCGCAGGACGTTCCCGATCGCGGCGTAGACCGTGATGAAATCCGCGTCGGTCGCCCCCACCTCCAGCGGCACGTTGAACGTGAACCCCTCCCCGTCACCGCGTCCGATCTCATCGGCGGCGCCGGTACCGGGGTAGAACGGGAACTGGTGCGTGGAAACGTAGAGCACCCGCCGATCTTCATAGAACATCGCCTGCGTGCCATTCCCGTGGTGCACGTCGATGTCGACGATGGCGACGCGGGTCAAGCCGCGCGCGACGGCGGCGGCCGCCGCGACCGCGACGTTGTTGAACAGGCAGAATCCCATCGCACGATCCGGTTCCGCGTGGTGGCCCGGGGGACGGACGAGCGCGAGCGTCGGCTCGCGGTGATCGAGCGCGTGCTCGGCGGCCTGCACCGCCGCGCCCGCGGCAAGCAGCGCGATCTCGTACGACTCGGGCGACGTGAACGTATCCGGATCGAGCGCCACCGCGCGCCCCGCCGTCGCCGCGACGGCGCGCACGTACGCCGGCAGGTGCACACGCCGCAGCTCGGCCTCGGTCGCCGGCCGCGGCGCGGCGGTGCGGCCGCCCCGCTCGAGCCAGCGCGCCGCCACCGCGTCGAAAACGTGCGCGCGGTCCGGCCGCTCGGGGTGGCCGGGCGGCGTGGTGTGTTCGTCGAAGCGCGGCGTGGTGATGAGCAGCATGCGATCGTCGGCCCGCGCGGACAGAGCCGCCGGCATCTCGCTATCGTAGCCGCAAATCAGACTTCGCGAGGGCGCGCGCCGCGATCCTACTTGCGTCCATGCGGATCGTGCGCTGCGCCTCGAGCGCGACGTCACGCACGGCCGGCGGTTGAATCGTCGGCACTTATTTCGCCGGCGCGATCCTCTGCACGCGACTCTCCAGTCGCCATCCAGGAAGTCGATGCCGGCGTTGCCGTCCGCATCGACCTTCAGCGCCAGCCGGCTGGGCGGTTGCGCGCACCTGGGCGACCGCGGCGGCACGCGCCGCCGCATCCTGGACCGCATTCGCGGCGTTCAGTCGCCGATCGCGTCGTCAACGCGGACGAGGCAACGCCGCTTGCCCGTCAGAGACGGAGCTTGGCTTGAAGCACGAGATAAATCGCCAGCACGGTTTGAAGTACCAA
>QHWR01000227.1:0-6601 GCA_003223835.1 Acidobacteriota bacterium
TCGCACCACCGGCGTCTCGCGGGAACGGCGCGCGCGCGCCGCGCGCGAAGCGCTCGAAGGTCCGGAAATGGCCGACCGCGTCGTCACCGGCGCGGCCGCCAGGCTGCCCGCGGACATCGTCGTCGTGTCGGCGCGCGCAAAGCCCGGATGGACCCCGGGCACTGTCGTCATTGGAGCCGATCGGTGTTATCGGATAGGGACGCCCGTCGAACGCACGATCGCGGGCCGCCTGCGTACGCTATATCCGCTGACGGAGCATCGCGATCACGAAGCGATCCGACGGAGCGTGCATTACGACTTCGGCGGCGCGGCGAAAGATAATTACTGACGCAGGATCGCGTCGTCGGGACGCAGCGGTTCCGATCGTCCCCAGACGTCCGCCGACAGATCGATCGGTTGCGCCACCGTATAGATGCGGCGATGGCGGCCATCGACGTAGATCCGCGTGAGCAGCTCGGCGAGCAGGCCGAGGCCGACCAGGAACACGCCCGACTGGATCAACAACACGCTCAACAGCAGGAGCGGGCCGTGTTCGACGAACACCGGATCGCCGGTGATGACCTTTGTCGCAAGGACCCAGCTTCCGCCGGCCATCCCGAGCGCAAGGCACGCGAATCCGGCGGGACCGAAGAAGTGGAGCGGGCGCGTCACGTACCGCAGCAGGAACCGCACGGTGATCAGATCCGCCATCACCCGCCACGTGCGCGACAGCCCGTAATGCGACCGATTCTGCGGACGGACGATGTTGGCGATCGGCACCTCGGCGATGCGCGCGCCGCGCCAGCTCGCCAGCGCCGGAATGAACCGGTGCATGTCGCCGTAGAGCGCGATGCGCTTGATGATCGGCGCGCGATACGCCTTGAACGTGGTGCCGAAATCGTGCAGCGCCACGCCGGAGAGCCGCGCCATCAGCCAGTTGGCGATCCGCGAGGGAATCCGCCGCGTCCACAGGTTGTCCTGCCGCTGCTCCCGCCATCCACTGACGATGTCGTAGCCCTCAGCGAGCTTGTTCAACAGCTTCGGGATCTCCTCCGGGGCGTGCTGGAGGTCGCCGTCCATCGCGACGATGACGGCGCCGGCGGCCGCGTCGAATCCCGCCGCCAATGCCGCAGTCTGACCGTAGTTCCGCGTCAGCGGAATCACGCGCACGCGCGAATCGCGCGCGGCGAGCTCCGCGAGCGCGGCGGCAGTTCCGTCCGTACTGCCGTCGTCGACGTACACGATTTCGGAGGGGAGCCCGAGCAGGAGCAGCACGGCGTCGAGCCGGCGGTGCAGCTCGGCGAGCGTCGCCTGCTCGTTGAACAGCGGCACGACGATGGAAAGCTGACGCGCGGAGTGGGAGCGGCGGCGTACGGGTTCAGGAGACACGGCGATCGCTCTCTGCGGGACTGACGTCCCGCGCTGAAGGTGAAATGACGCGGTGTACGGAGGAGGTCACGAGGTCGTGCCGCACGAGCTGAATGCCTTCACGCTCGATGACGCGCGCCGTTTCCGGCGCGCACAGCAGACGCAGCTCGTCTGCGCGCGACGCGCGCAGGCGCGTGCGGACGCCCTGGAGCGCGGCATCGGGGTCGCCCGGATGCACCATCAGCTCGGTCACGCCGGGACCGACGCGGCGCAGCATCGCTTCGAGGGCGGCGCCGTCGAGAACGCCCGTGTGAACGCGCCCGATGAATGCGGGCGTGCGAAGGCCGGCCGCCGCCGCGGCGCGACGATCGGCCGCCGCCCAACGCGTGAGCGCGAGATTCTGCGCGGCCTGCCGCCACCCCGCTACGCGGGCGCGGAGCGTTCCGCCGACGGCGGCGGTTCGCCGCTCGAACGGCACGCGGACCGTTTCGATCCCGAACCGCTGCGCCAGGCGGATGACGACGCGGAAGATCGGCGGATACGCGTGCACGTGCTTGTGGGCGTCGAGATGCGTCAGCGGCACGCCCGCCGCGCGCAGGCGCCCGATCTGCGCCGCGAGTTCCTGCTCGACTTCGTCGAGCGACACGCGTCGCGCGAGGCACGCGGCGATGAACGGCTTCCACGAATGGCGGAAACGTCCCTCACGATCGACGAGCGTCGGAATGTCCCGTGGAGGCAGGACCGGCCGGCCGTCAACCAGCGTGAGGTGGCAGCCGACGCCGAGCGTGGGGCACTCGCGCCAGCGCGCGATCGCGTCGTCGGTCGCGGCCGCGGCCGCAATCAAGCTGGCGCTCGTCAGCACGCCGCGCCGGTGCGCGTCGAAGATCCCACGGTTCACGCCGACCGTGAGGCCGAGGTCGTCCGCGTTGATGACGAGCCTGCGCGCCACGCTTACGTCCCGGGCAGCCGGAAGATCTCGACGGCGACGGCCTCGCGTGCGTGAATCTGGCGCCACGCCGGTCCGCTGCCCCGCAGTTGCGCGACGATGTCGCGATTGTCGAAATAGACGTGACCGTCCTGCACGATCACCCATGTTTCCGCCGGACGCGGCGGGAGTCCTTCCTGCGACAACGACCGCACGCGGACGTCGGCGCGTCCGGCCGCGCGAACGTAGTAGGTCACGATTTCCGGCACGTCGCTCACGATCGTCGCGCCGGGCCCCGCCGCGTGCGCGATCGCGGCAACGGCCTCGCGCACGCCGTAATCGTAGAACTCGTCATCCGGAAAGCTCTGACCGGGCGCGCTGACGTGAGCGCCGACGGTGTTCTCGGCGAAGGAATAGAACGGCGTCGCGGCCATCTGCGCCGAGAGCAACACCACGATGATGATGCCGGCGAGCGTCGAACACGCGGCGAGCGTGGCCGGCGGGCTCAACCGCAGCCTGCGGATCCACCGGAACATCGCGATCATGCCGACCGCCGCGCTGATATCCAGAACGGCGAGGAGCGGCAGAATGTAGCGAACGAACTTGACCGCGAACAGCGAATAGCCGAGCAGCAGGAACACGAACATGATCCGCAGGAACACGAAGCCGCGTTCGCGCCGGCGCTTCGCGGCCTCGATCAGGCCGGCCGCCGCCGCCACCAGCAGCACGAGCGGGATCTTCGTCGCGAGGTAATACAGGTAGAACCCGACGGGAACGCCGATGGTCGAGATGGGCACGTCCGTCACGTACAACTGGTGCAGGAACATGTAGCCGTGATGCGTGACCGTGTCGCCGTTCACGTATCCGACCAGATAGCGCCACGTCGACGGGATCAGGATCGCGAAGTTCGCGGCAAGAAACGCCAGCGCCATCGATCCGTAGAAGCGCCGCTTGTCCGGCCTGTTCAGGCCGGGCGATGAATCGGCGGCGACGTTGAAGAGCCCGTAAAGCGCCCAGTAGTACGCCATGTACTTGGACGCGATCATCAAGCCGAACATCGCGCCGCTCGTGGCGTACCACGGCTGCGCGGCCGCGGGATCCGCGGCGCCGCGACGCTTCCCGCGCTCGTAGCACCACACGGCGAGAAGAAAGAACAGCAACAGGAACGTGTCCTCTTTGCCGAGCCGGTTCGTCGCCGTGGCATTGACGTCGAGCGCCCAGAAGACGGCGGCAAGAACCGCGGCGCCGGTGCCGAACAGCAGGTCCGTGACGCCGAAGATCGCGGCGGTCGTCGCCGATCCGGCGAGCGCGTTCGGGAGCCGCAGCGCCGTCTCGGGCGGGATGCGGTGCGCCGGACCCACCGCGCCGTTCCACGCGTCCACGAGCGTGACGCTCCCCCACATCGCGAGCTTCATCAACATCGGGTGCTCGGCGTTCGCGCTGAAGTCTCCCGCGCGGTACGCCTCGATCGCGTTCACCTTGTTGATTTCGTCGTCGCTGAAGCCGTACGTCGCGAGCGACATCGTGCGGAAGCTCCCCGCCAGGATCACCGCCATCGTCAGCGCGATCGCCCGCGTATGGGCCCGCACGCGCGAAAGCGGCAGGATGGATTCATCGGACCAGCCGGGCGCGCGGGGAACCGGAGCAGCAAATGTGTCCATGCGGTGTGGTCGTCAGCAGAGCGCGCCGGGCGGGTGAGGCGGGGAGAGATGAGTCGGCGAAGCGAATATCACGAAGCGGCTCTTTCGATGTATAGCGACCGTTGGCGCAGCGTGTCAACAGCCCGCCTCATCCTTGGCGGGCTGCCGCGCCGTCAATGAATTGTTAGACGCACAAGCGCGGGTGGGAGATTCAATCGCATCCCGCATCCCTCATCCCGGATCGCGGATCCCGTATCCCGTATCCAGCATCCCGAATCCGTCGTCTGATTCGGGATTCGGGATGCGCGATCGGGGATGCGCGATCAACGATGGGGATGCGGGATTCGGGACTCACATGATGCGCATGAACGTGAGACGCGTGTTATTCGTTTCGTTGGATTCGACGACGGTGCCGTCGCCGTCGGCCACCGCGATCACATAGTAGGTACCGGCCGGCGCGCTTGTGGGAATCGTGACGACGGTGGACGCGCTGTCGGACGCGCCGGGGCCGAGCGGTCCGACGGTGCGGCTTCCGATGAGGATGTCGGCGGCGTCGAAGACGAGATTCGTCGACAGGTAATACCGCGTGCTCGACGCGCCGGCGGGCCCGCCGCCCTGGTTCGTCGTCGTGTCGGTCAGCGTGAACGTGCCTCCGACGCTCGCGGAGATCGGCACGTTGAACGCGGTCACGACGAGGTCGGGTCCGACGCGGACAATCGCGCCGAACGAAACGTTGTTCGTCTCGACGCTCTCGGTGATCGCATCGGGACCATCGGCCTTCGCGAGCACGTAGTACGATCCCGTCGCGGTCCCTGCCGGAATCACGACAGAGGTCGTCGCGGTGCTCGACGTTCCGGCGTCGAGCGGCGGCACCGTGCGGCTTCCGAGCAACACGTCGCCCGCATCGAGCCACAGGTTCGTGGACAAATAGAAATTCGTCGTCGACGTCGGCGCCGCGCCGTTGCCCTGGTTGGACGTCGTGTCGGTGACGGCCAGCGGAGCGCCTGCGCCGCCGTTCGCCTGCGCGGTGACCGATGCGGTCAAATCGGGACCGATGCGGACCAGCGCGCCGAACGACACGTTGTTGGTCTCCACCGTCTCCACGACGCTGTCGGGACCGTCCGCCTTCGCGAGCACGTAGTACGACCCGGTCGCGGTGCCCGCGGGAACAGGAACGGTTGTCGATGCGGTGTTCGACGTGCCCGCGGCGAGCGCCGGCACGGCACGGCTGCCGAGCAACACGTCCACCGGTTCCAGCGTCAGGTTCGTGGACAGATAGAACGTCGTCGTCGACGCGGGCGCCGAACCGCCGCCCGGATTCGACGTCGTGTCGGTGATGAGAATGTTCGCGCCCGACGGCGTTGCGCTCAGGCCGGACGCCGTGAGATCCGGACCGACCCGCACGACGGCGCCGAACGAGACGTTGTTCGATTCGTTGCTCTCCGTCACCGTCTCGGGTCCATCCGCCTTCCCGAGGAGGAAATAGGTCGCCGTCGCGGTGTTCGCTGGAATCTGCACCGAGGTCGACGCGGTATTCGTCGCGCCGCCGGCGAGTTCCGGCACCGCGCGCTGCCCGATCGCGACGTCGGTCGCGTCGAACGTGAGATTCGTGGACAGGTAGAACGTCGTCGTTGACCCGGGCGAAGCGCCGGCGCCCTGGTTCGCCGTCGTGTCGTTGACGGTGATCGTCGCGCCCGCCGCCGTCGCCGCCGGCGCCGTCACCGACGTGACCGTCAGGTCCGGCCCGATGCGGACGATCGTCGCGAACGAAACATTGTTCGTCTCGACGCTTTCGGCGATCGCGTCGTTGCCGTCCGCCTTCGCGAGCACGTAATACGAGCCGCTCGCGGTGCCCGCGGGAATCTGGACGGACGTCGTCCCCGTGCTCGACGCGCCCGCAGCCAGCGACGGAACGGCGCGGCCGCCAAGCGGCACGTCCGACGCGTCGAACGTGAGATTCGTGGACAGGACGAACGACGTCGTGGACGCCGGCGCGGTGCCGCCGCCCTGGTTCGACGTCGTGTCGGTGACGGCAAGCGTGCCGCCCGCGCCCGCGATGGACGGCGACGTCAGCGACGGCACCGTCAGGTCCGGCCCGATCTTGACCCACGGTCCAAGCTTGACGTTGTTCGCCTCTTGCGTCTCCGAGACGACGCCGTCGGCGTCAGCCTTGCCGATGACGAAGTACTGACCCGACACCGTGTCCGCCGGGACCGTCAGCGTGACCGACGCGGCGTCGATCGCGCCGGGCGCCAGCGACGGCACCGTGCGCGAGCCGATCAACGGATCGGACGAGTCCAGGAACGAGTTCTGCGAGAGATAGAACTTCGTCGAAGACGATGGCGCAGCCCCGCCGCCCTGATTCGCGGTCGTGGCGGAGACGATCATCGTTCCGCCCGCGCCTCCGCTCGACGGCCCGTTGAACACCGTCAACAGGAGATCCGGCCCGATCGACACGGCCGCGGTCGCCATCCCGTTGTTGGTTTCGACGTTCTCCGGAACGGCGTCGTTCCAATCCGCTTTTGCGAGGATGTAATACGTGCCCGCCGTCGTGTTTGCGGGAATTCGCAGCGCCGTGGACGCCGAGCTGACGCCTCCCGGCGCCAGCGACGGCACGGGGCGCGTGCCGAGCAGGACGTCGCCGCTGTCGAACGTGGTGTTCGTTGACAGATAGAAACCGGTGACCGAC
>QHWR01000227.1:6670-11484 GCA_003223835.1 Acidobacteriota bacterium
GCGGCTGTTCGTCGCTCAGGATCACGACGACGGCACTCGCCGGCGCGCCGAGGCGATACGCGCTGCTGAACGAGACCGTCAAGACGACAGTCTCGGGGCCTTCGAACAACGTGTCGTCGATCGGCGTCACCGTGACGGTCGCCGACGCCGCACCTGTCGGGATCGCGACGCTTCCCGGCAGCACGACGTAGTCCACGTCAGGCGTCGCCGATCCCGTTACCGCGTAGTCCACCGTCAGCGGCTGTGACGTGTCGCCCGACCGCGTCAGCGTGAACGCGCCCAGCACCGGACCGGCTTCGCTCGCCGGCGTCGCGCTTGCGGTCGCCGTCACGCGCACGCCTCCCGACGGTTGGCAGGACGGAAACGAGAACGCGCCGATGCGAGTGTGCCATCCGCTTTCGCTCGTCGCCGCGTAGTACTCCTGGGTGTACCAGAACGTGCAGTCGTCGGTCGGATCGACGGTGAGCATGCTGTAGTCGCCCCACCGTCCGCTCGCGTGCGTCTGCACGCCGGATCCGGCGACGAGCGTGGTTTCCGCTTGTGTGAGAATTCCCGGCGGATCGCTCGCAAGCCTTCCTGTGTATCGAATCGAGGGCGGCGTGTTCGTTCCCGACACGCTGAAGCCGAGCGCGAGATCGCCGGCCCCGTCCATCGCCGCGCTGGCCATCCACCGATGGTCGGCGTCGGGCGCATACGTGCCCTGCTGATAGATGAACGGCGCCGCGTGCAGGTCCCGGATTTCGTACCAGCGGATCCCCGCGTGGTCGTTGCCGTCCACGTCAACGGTGTGATTCGCGACGAGCGACTCGTGGTCGCCGAAGTTGCGATATTGCAGCCGGTACATCAAACGATCCGCGAGCGCATCGACCTTCGCGGTCGTCCCGGGCTGCGGAATGCACGTGCGCGAGTAGTTGCACATGTCGGAGTCGAACGGCTGCGTGGGCAAGACCGCGGCTCTGGTGAAGGTTGATGCCGCGGGGTTCGTCCAATCGGCGTGGAATTGCCAGAGCTGCAGTTGATCGCCGGAGTACCCGAACGCGTCGTCGTCCATCTGGACGAAGTAGCCCGGCGTGCCGGCCGGCGGCGGGGGGCCATCGAGATCCGCGGGCAACATGCCGCCGAGGTTGAGGTCCACCGACGCGAGATCCATGTAGATCATCAGGGCCGGCTGGCCGTTCAGCATGCTGGCGCGATCGAAGGCGACGACGCCCTGGCCGGCGAACCCCAGCGTGATGGCCGTGAACTCGTTCATCGCCATGTAGTACGCGTCGGGCCACACGCCGAGCTTCGGATAGTCGTTCAACTTGTCGAACTGGAACTGATAGCGGTAGTACGCGCCTGTCGGATCGCCCGTGGCCGACACCGCGATGCACTCGTAGAACGGGCCGAAGAGCAGACCGAAGTACGCGTTGGGCAGCGCGAGCTGGCTCATGACCCAGCGGTCCGCGAGATGGTCGTACACGACGATCGGATCGCCGTTGTTCGTGGACTCGCACGGTCCGCCGAAGCCGGCCCACAACGTGTTGCCGGCCGCAGGACCGTAGATCAACGTCGGCGTCGTCCCCGGCGCGCCCTTCGCGTAAATCGCGAACGACAGGTTCACCCATTGCACGTAGTGGCTGGGACCGACGTCGCCGTTGGTGTCGGGCGGCAACACGCCGTTCACGTTGCCGACGCCTTCGAAACTTTGCGTGGGCGCGGAAGGGTCGGACAGCGCGGGGAAATCCTGCACGACCGTGTCGACCGCGTACCCTTGCGGTCCGCGTCCGACGTGGCGCGACTTCGGTTCGCGTTCGTCAGGATCGCGCGTCAGCGCGGGGGGCACGGGCGGAATGTCGCGCAGCCGCCGCGACACATCGTGCTTCTCCGCCCACCGAACGAGGCGGGCCGCCGACCGGCCGCCGCCGCGGTTGACGGCCGGCGCCTGCGGCGCGCTGGCCGACATCGAAATCGCACTCGTAATGCCTGCCAGGGTCACGAGGACTCGTTTCAGCATGACGCTGCCTTTTCGTAAAAATGCGGCTCAACTCCGCGCCGGCCGATGGGTAGCCTGGCCACGCGAACATGTGCGCGGGCGCAAGGCACGTACCACGCGAACGACAAGACCGTATGCGAACGGACGACGGGAGAACTCCGACGGGCAGCGACGCTTAGGGCCGGCCGCCCCTCGACGGGCCGTGGCGATCACAAGATCGGCAACCGGCCCCGGGGAGCGTCGTTCGACAGAACTGTGCGTACGTGACGGATTCGGCCTGGGGGATAAAGCGAGATCTTATTGCGCTGCGCGCCGATTGCCAAGCGAGATGTTCGTCCTCAAAAAACGAGTGCACCGACGGGCGCACCGTCATGGCGTTTTCACGGAGAATGGTTGCCGGCCCGTCGATGCGACGGCCGTCCAGTGTCGATCGAGCGCCGTCACGCTCCACCAGTACTGCACGCCGGGCCGCAGTTGCCGCCACGCGTGTTCCGGCAGCCTGACCCGCGACGCTTGCGTGTCCTGCACGAACACCGCGCCGCGATCGTCGGCGATCGTCAGCCGGAACATCGTCGCGCGACGTCCGGTCGTCCACACGAATTCCGTGTCCGGATCGATCGCGCCGGCCGGCGCGAGCGCCCGAATGCTGCCGGCGGATCCGCCGAACGGCCAACGGCCGCCCTCGACGAGTTGCAGCGCGAAGACGACGGCGGCGAGTGCGACGGCAGTGGTCAGCGACACGAACAGCCGGCGTCTCATCGCGAATCAGCATACTCTCGCGATGGCCGCGCGGCGGGCGGGGTCAGGCGCGGGCCGCCAGGCGCGCGACGTACTCGCGGATGTCCGGGTCGAACCAGGGCGGATCTCCCGCGGCCGCGTTCTCCGTAGCGCGCGCCGCTTTGCTCGTCGCGGGAATGGCGCAGTGGACGCGCGGATCGCTGACGATCCATTTCAGCAGCGCCTGCGCCCAACTGCGCACGCCGAACCGCTCGAGCGACGCGAGCTCGTGCGCGGCGGGGACACGGCCGGCGAGGCGGCCGCTCCCGAGAGGTTTCATCACGAGCACGCCGAGCCGCAGCTCCGCGGCGAGTGGCAGCACGTCGCGCTCGACGAGACGATCGGCCGCGTTGTAGGGAATCTGGATCATCCCGATCCGGCCGCCGCGCATGACGTCCATCAACTCGCCGAAGGCGGCATGCTGATAGTGCGTCGCACCCACGACGCGGACCGCGCCCCGCGCGCGCAGGTCCTCGAGCATCGGGAGATGCTCGCGCCACGCGACGAGGTTGTGGATCTGGTAGACGTCCACGACGCCGCCGTACCACGCGAGCGCGCGGCGCGCCTGCGCGCGTCCCTCCTCGGCTGACGGCGTCCAGACTTTGTCGGCCAGGATGACGCGATCGCGTCGTCCTTCGAGGACCCGCGCGAGCACCTCCTCCGACCGTCCGTACATCGGCGACGTGTCGAAGAGCGTCGTGCCCGCGGCGAGCGCCGCCTCCACGACGCCGCGTCGATCGCGCTCGTCGCGCCCGCGGACGTCGAAGGTCTGCCACGTGCCCATCCCGATGACCGGCACGTCGATGCGGGTGCCGCCGAACGATCGGTGTTCCATGTGTCAGCAGGCCGCGAGCGAAGGCTCGCGAGTACGCCGCCCCTTCTATCCTCTTTATATATATGGAGTGGGCTCCGCAGCCTCGGCACAGGCATAGGCCGCCGAGTCTTCCCGGCCCATCGGCAGCGTCGCTGCTCGCTCGCGCACGGCGTGCAGTTTGCACGCCATGCTCCCCTCTTTCCCTTTTGCGCGGGAGACGACATGGCACGGTATGCACATGAGGATCGGAACGGTGAGCAGCTCGCGATCGGGCTCGGCTGGTTCAGCATCGCGCTCGGACTGGCCGAGGTCGCCGCGCCCGGACGCGTGGCACGGCTGATCGGCCTGCCCGAAGACGCGACCACGCGATCGACGCTGCGCGGACTCGGCGCGCGCGAGATCGCCAACGGGATCGCCATCCTGAGCGAGCCCGACAACTCGAAATGGGTCTGGGCGCGCGTCGGCGGCGACGCGATGGATCTGTCGCTGCTCGGCGCGACGCTCCAGGCCGAAGACACGCTGCTCGGCCGCACGGTCGGCGCCGCGGCAGCCCTGCTCGGCGTCACCGCGCTGGACGTGGCGTGCGCGCGCCGGCTCGGACGCCCGGATGAAGGGGACGTTTGCCCGCGGTTCACCGGCGTGCGCGTGGAAGAGGCCGTCACGATCAACCGTCCCGTCGACGAGGTCTACCAGTTCTGGCGAAGCTTCCAGAACTTCCCCCGCTTCATGCGCCACCTCGAATCGGTCGACGCGCTCGGCGACCGCCGATCGCGCTGGCGCGCGAAAAGCCCGGCGGGCTCGTCGGTCGAGTGGTACGCGGAGCTGATCGAAGAGCGTGAGAACGAATGGATCGCCTGGCGTTCCGTTGACGGCTCGTGCGTGGACAACAGCGGATCCGTACGGTTCCGCGAGGCGCCCGGCCCGCGGGCTCGCGTGGCTCTTCGGCGAAGAACCCGGCCAGCAGATCGAGGAGGATCTCCGCCGCGTCAAGCAGCTCATGGAAACCGGCGAGATTTCAATGTCCGATGGTCCAGGTCTGACGCGCGCCGCGCAGCCGGCCGCCGATCCCGATCAGCTTGGATCGCTCGCGGAGATGCACGAATAGCAAGGAAGACGAGTGCGTGAAGGTGGTGCTCAAGCCGTAGGCACGTCGCGGCGCCTGGGCGGTCTCGCAATCGTCCAGGCGGCCACGGCGATGACGAGCACGTTGGAGGCCACCACCGGCACCGCATGGATGAAAACGCCGTA
>QHWR01000228.1 GCA_003223835.1 Acidobacteriota bacterium
CCACGCTTGACCCAACCGCGCCACGAGCTACTGCATAATGCGACAGCCCTGAGAACGTGCCGCGCTTAATCTGTGTGATCCGTGGCCGAGTCGATCCGTGACACCCATCGCCGAGTCTTCATGCCGGACGTTGCTGATTCGTGCACGCCGTCGCGTGACACAACCTTATGTGTCCGTGTAATTCCGTGTCATCCGTGGCTGACCCGGTTCGTGAGATCCGTGGCTATCGATCATCCTCGTCCGCGGCGATGCTCCGCACGAACCCCGCGCGCCGCGGCGGCGGCATGACGGCGCCGGCGCCGCGCACCGACTGCCAGATGATCCGGTTCAGCTCCAGATCGTTGGCGAGATCCGCCTCGCGCAGATCCATGCGGAGCGACGCGGCGGCGCCGGGCGACGCCCAGGTGTTCTTCTCGTCGAGCGGCACGCGCGCGGGGCGGTGGACGAAGCCGGCGGTGTCGGGCGTGGCCTGAAACGCGTTGTACATCGGCGTGGCCGCGGCGTCGTACTGGCTCATCGGCGGCAGGCCGAGGATCAACTCCATGGACCGCAGCACGCCGCTGGTCGTGTACAACGTGCTGTCGACGGCTCCATGCCTGGCGAACGGACTGATCGCGAGCAGCAGGGATCGGTGGGCATCGACATGGTCCGGCCCGTTCTGCGCGTCGTCTTCGAGCACGAAGATGGCGGATTCCTTCCAGATGCGGCTGCGCGCGATCGTCTCCACGATCCGGCCGAGCGCGAGGTCGTTGTCGGCGACGAAGGCGCGCGGCGTCGGCGCGTCGGGCGTCGTCCCCTGCGTGTGATCGTTGCCCAGACGGATGATCGACAGGCGAGGCACGTTCCCCGTCTCCTCGAGATGCGTGAACTCGTCGATCCAGATGCCGGCGCGGCGTTGATCCGGAATGTGCAGATCGAATGGCGGATACTTCGCGCTCACCAGCCCCTTGAGTCCCGGGACGGACGGTTGTGATTCTCCTGACGGGCCGCGCCACACGAACTCCCCCCAGCTCCGGACGCTGACGCCGGCGCGGGCGGCGTAGTCCCAGATGTACCCTTGCGGCGGCGCGGTGATGTTCCCGAACGCGTTGCGCAGCTTGCCGCCGCCTTCGCTGAGATAGAGGCCGCCGCGATTCGCGTAATTCGGCGGCCACATTTTCTCGACGAAATCGGTCGCGTACGCGGCGGTCGAGAACGCGTGGCCGTCGTAGCTGACCTCGGCGTCCACGTAGAAGTTGTCGAACAGCACGAACTGCTGCACGAGCGCGTGCGCGTTCGGCGTGACGTCCGCGCCGAACAGGGTGAGCGACGGATCGCCGTTGCCCGCGGCCAGATCGCCGAACACCTGGTCGTAGGTGCGGTTCTCGCGGATCACGTAGAACACGTACTTGATCGGCGACGAGCCGCCGACCCGCGGCGGGATCGGCGACGCCCGCGGCGCGTCGGAGGGCGCGAGTCGGCCGGCGTCGGTGTACGGCGTCAGCTCGCGCACGCGTCGCGTCATCTGCGCGAGCATCGCGGCGGTCGGCGTCGGCACGATCGAGAGCGCGCCCTGGAACATGTTGCCGGTGTACTGCGCATCCACCCTCGCGCCGCCGGGCTGCGGGCCGCGCGGGTTCGGCTGACTCGTCAGCCCTTTGCCGTCGAGCACGAAGAACCGCGCGCCGTCGCGATCGAAGAGGACGCCCGTCGGGTACCAGCCCACCGGGATCCAACCCTGCACCTCGCTCGCGCCCGGCTTCGACACGTCGACGGCGGCCACCGTATTGTTGTCGGCGTTCGCGACGAGCAGCGTTCGTCCATCCGGCGACAGCGCGAGCGCGTTGGGCGTACTGCCGACCGGCGCGTCCGCATAGAGGGCCACGGAGATCTGCTCCGTCGCGGTGCGCGTCTCGACGTCCACCACCCAGACCGCGTTCGTATTGGCGCACGCCACGAAGAGACGCCGGCCGTCGGCCGTCAACGTCATCGCGTTGGGATGCGGACCGACCGCGATCTCGCCGGCGGGCGCCAGCGTCCGCGCGTCGAACATCAGGACCTTCTCGCCGCCCCACAACGACACGAAGAGCATTCGGCCGTCCTTCGACAGGACGCACGCGTACGGCTCCGCGGGCAGCGCCACCGCCGCCGCGATGCGGCGCGCGGCGACGTCGATCGCCGTCAGCTTCTGCCCGTACACCTGCACGCTGTAAAGGCGGGCGCCGTCGGCGCTCATCGCGAGGCCGGCCACGAAACCGGCATTGTCCAGCTCGTCGCTCGAACGCTTGTGCTCGGGCGGACCGAGCACGATCTTCTGGCTCTCTTTCAAGCGGCCGTTCGCCCACTCCAGCTCGTAGATGACGTTCTCGGATGCGCCCGACGAAAACAGACGATGGCCGTCGGGATGCCACGCGAGGCCGAGCCACGCGTTGTTGACGGCGAGCCGGCTGACCACCTGCAGCGACTTCGTGTCGAACACGCTGAGCGTGGGCTTCTCCCAGCCGTTGTTCGTGATGATGAGGAAGCGTCCGTCGGGGGACGGGACCATGTTCAGCGGCAGATCGCCGATCTGCACGTGGCGGCCAGCCGGGGCGATCCGCCAGCCGTTGGGCAACAGCGTCACGCCGTCGCCGAGATAGCCAGGGCGCGCCGCGGGCGACGGCGACCGCTGGGCGAGCGGCACGAGCGCCCCCGCCACACAGAAGGTGAACGTCACGAGCATCGCGACATGGCGTCTCATCCGGCCTGCCTTCCTCCCGTGCTGGGTGCTATGGGCTGCGGCATGGTGCTGAGCGAGACGGGTGCAACGTGCGCTGTGCACGGTGCACGATCGTCCTCAGCACTCTGCCTCAGCCCCCAGCTCCCAGCACCCGAAGATTACTACCTCCTGCGCCGCAGCACCGCCCGCCAGCACCAGACGGCGATCGCGGACTGGATCAGCGCCGCCAGCGTGAGAACGAGCTTTCCGAAGATGTCGACCGCGGGCCCCTTGAGCACGAACGGGCCGACGAGCAGCGACTCGTCGTGGCTCGCGATCGTGACGAGAATCGCGATCGCCGCGAAGCTCGTCATCAACAGCGCGACGGCGAGTGGGTAGGCACGCGGATGATCGGCCGCGCGGCGCTCGGCGAAACCGATCGCGCCAATGCAGCCAAACGCGAGGCCAGCGGCAAACAGGATCGCCGGCGGCGCGTGAACGTTGGCCGTGTCCGCCGGGATAACGTCCATCGCGACGAGCATGAGCACGACACCGAGCGTCACAAAGAGCGCCTTCACCAGCCACGTCGTCTGTCCGATGCTTTGCGGCTCCTCCGGACGAGGGACGCGCGACGAGGGACCCGGGACGAGGGACAAGGGACTAGGGACTGGCGCGCGCCTGGCGGAACACTTCGCGCAGACTCGGACGCGCGCCGGCGCTCAGCAGGCCGATGCGGAACAGCCGCGCGCCCATGCGCAGCGCGACCCAGATCGACGCCGACAACGCCCCGATCGCGCCGACGACTTCCCACCACGCGAGCGACGACGGGTCGAGGCTCGCGCGCAGCATCACGAGCGGACCCGCCGTGAACGGCACGAACGTGAGCACGCGCGCGACCATGCCGTGCGGCTCCTTGATCAACAGTCCCATCGTGATGAGCGGCAGCGCCGCCGTCAGCGACCAGATCATCGCGAGCTGCTGCGCTTCGCGCATGTTCGAGCCGAGCGACCCCGTGCCGAGCATCAGGCTGCCGAAGAACAGGAACGCGAGCATGAACAGCGGCAGCGCGAGCCCGAGCGCCGCCCACGGGATGTCGAGCCGCGACGTCAACAGCATCGGGACGATGCCCACCATCCCGACGAGGACGATCGAGAACCACACCGCGATCTGCATCAGCCCCGCGCCGCCGAGGCCGATCAACTTCCCCGCGAGGATCTCGTCCGGGTTCGCGGACGAGAGCAATACCTCGACGACCTTGTTTTCCTTCTCGATCGCGGTCCCCTGCATCAGGTATCCCGACGTCATGAGAATCGACATCAGGAAGAGCACCATGAAGGCGATCGGGACCACGAGGCGAACGATGGTGGCCATCTTGCCGCCGTCTTTGACGGCGCCCGCGCGTGTGACGGCGAACGCGCGGGTGGTCTGCACCGGCATGAGCACGCGCGCCGCCGTCTGGCCGTCCACGCGTCCGTTCAACAGTTGCCCGCGGATGAGCGTCCCCAGCTCCCCGCGCGCATCCGACATGGAGACGTTCACGGTGTCCGGTTCGTACACGTCGATGCGGCCGGAAGCCAGATAGTCCGGCGGCAGCACGAAGTAGCCTTTGACCTCGCGTCCGGCGAGCGCCGCGCGCGCCGCCGCTTCGTCGGCGAACGGGCGGAACGTGATCGTCGATTGCATGAACCGGTCGATGGCGGCACGCTGCCCGGCGGCTTCGAGCGCGCGTTGCACCTCCTCCGGCACGGACGCTGTCCCTGGCTGCGACTCTCCCGTCATGCGCAGGATCCCCGCCTGATCGACGACGCCGAAGCGCGACGGCTCGCGATCTTTTTTCTCGGCGTAGTACGCCGGCAGCGCGACGATGCCCGCGTAGGCGGCCATGAACAGCGGCATCCCGAACGTCGTGATCAAATAACCGGGGCGCTTGACCGCGGCGAGGAACTCGAACGTCGCGATCGCCTTGATCTTCGTCCACCGGATCACGCGCGCTCCTCGCGGACGACCCGCAGGAAGATGTCTTCGATCGGGGCCAGCAGCGGATCGAACCGCTCGACGGCGGCGCCTGCCCGCACCAGCGCGGCGAGTAAATCGGACGGCGGCGTGCCGTCCGCGAGACGCAGCCGCCACGTCGAGTCGCCTTCGTGGACGGCCTCGGCGATGAGCGGCAGCGGCGGGATCGCGCCGCGCGCCCGGACGCGCACCTCGGGGAGGGAATAGCGCCGGCGCACCTCGCCGACCTCGCCATACACCATCAGGCGCCCTTTGTTGATGAGCGCCACGCGATCGCAGAGCGCCTCGACCTGGTTCATCTGGTGCGTCGAGAGGATGGTGGTGCGGCCGTTCTTCCGCCGCTCCATCAACAGGTCCTGCACGAGCCTCACGTTGACGGGATCGAGCCCCGTGGTCGGTTCGTCGAGGACGCACAGCTCGGGATCGCTCAGGAGCACGGACGCGATCTGCACCTTCTGGCTCATGCCCTTGCTGAGGCGATTGATCTTCCATCCCGCGACGTTCGCCAGCTCGACGCGGTCGAGCCACTCGAGCGCCCGCCGCCGCGCCTCGCCGCGCGTGAGGCCTTTCAGCGAGCCGAAGTACGTCATCACGTCCGCGACCGTCTGCTTCGTGTAGAGGCCGCGCTCCTCCGGCAGGTATCCGAGGCGATCGAGGTGCTCGCGGCGGCGCGGCTCGCCGAAGACCCGCACGGTTCCGGCGTCGGGCCGGATGATGTCCATGAGGATCCGGATCAGCGTGCTCTTGCCGGCGCCGTTCGGGCCGAGCAGGCCGAAGATCTCGCCCGACGGCACGTCGAACGAGACGTCGCGCAAGGCGGGGTTCGCGCCGTAGTTCTTCGACAGCCCCTCGAACGCCAGGATCGTCATCCGACGAACCGCATGTCCCACACGCGATCCTGGGTGACGCTCATCCCCGTCACGCGCCCGTCCGCGGCGCGGTGGAATCGAATCACACCGAGCGAGCCGCGAAACACGTCCGCCGACACCGGCTGCAGCGTGATGACGCGGGCCGGCCGCTGTTTCATCACGAGCGCGTTCCCGTCGACGGCGACCGTGAACGTCGTCTCCGCCTCGTCGCTCGAGTACGATCCCGCGTACGCGGCGAGTTGTTCCGGCGTCGGATTGAAACGCTCGTCGCGCGTGTAGCGGCCGAGCGGGCCCTCCGCTTCGGCGATGCGCGGCGCCGGCGGCGCCTTCGGATCGAGCGCGCTGCCGAGATATTCATCCGCGATCGCATGCGCGTACTGTCCCGCGTTCGCGTCGCCCGAATTGCACAGGACCGCGACGGAGACGTGCTGGTCCGGATAGCGTGCAAGGAACGACCGGTATCCGGCCGTCGCCCCGCCGTGGCTCACTTCGGCGACGCCCTTGTAGCGTCCGATGAACAGGCCGAACGCGTACTCGTGGGGCTTGCCGTCGTTGAAGTGCCCGACCTCCTGCTGCAGATGCACGAACGCCGTGTCGCCGACTTTTGGCTCGCTGAAGTTCTCGTTCCAGCGCAGCAGATCGCCGGCCGTCGTCAGCAGGCCGCCGTTGCCGTGGATGTTCTCGAAGGGCATGTCCTGATGGAACCCGTCGGCGCGCGGGTCGTACGCGATCGCGCGGTTCTTCACGATCCGCGTGTAGTCGTCGCGCCATGACGTGTGCGTCATGCCGAGCGGCTCGAAGAGCCGAATCCG
>QHWR01000229.1 GCA_003223835.1 Acidobacteriota bacterium
GGTTGCGGAGCGCGTCCGGGCGTGCCCGCGCGACGAAGCGCAGTTGACGGTGATCGACGCGATCGTCATCGGCAGCGCCCAGGCGTCCGCGCTCGTGCCCGGCGTGTCGCGCTCGGGGTCGACGATTTCGGCCGGCATGCTGCTCGGCGTTCGCCGCGACGCCGCCGCGCGGTTCACGTTCCTCCTCGCCATCCCCGCGATTCTGGCGGCGGCCGGCAAGGAATCGCTGGAACTGCGGCACACCGGGATCAGCAGCGCGCTCGCGGGCGTCTATGTGGTGGGCATCGTCACATCGGCGGTCGTCGGCTTTCTCACGATCAAGTTTTTTCTGAAGTACCTGGCGGGACACCGGCTCGACGTGTTCGCCTACTATCGTCTCGCGCTCGCCGCCCTGACGTTCGCCTGGCTGATGCGCTCGTGAGTCCCGGCGGAAGACGGACGAACAACGACTGGCGACCAACGTGATGCTTCAGTGGCTCCGGCGCAGCTTCATCGCGGGCTTCTTTGTCACCGTTCCTCTCTTCATTTCCGTGGCCGCGTTCCTGTGGCTCTTCCGGCTGATTGACGGGTTCGTGGGGCCGCTCTACGCCAACGCGCTGGGACGCGAAGTGCCGGGGCTCGGAATTCTGACCACCGCCGTCGCGGTGCTGCTGGTCGGCGCGATCGCGACGAACGTCGTCGGCAAGAAGCTGCTGCAGCAGGGGGAAGCGGTGCTGCTGCGCGTGCCGCTCTTCCGCAGCATCTACGCGCCCGTCAAGCAGCTCGTGGTCGCGTTCTCGCCCGACAACGAGTACGGCTTCAAGCGCGTGGTGCTCATCGAAGACACGGCGCGCGGGTACGTGCTCGGATTTCTGACGCGCGAGTTCACCGTCGATCGCGGGCAGGGGCCCGAGGCGCTGCTCGCCGTGTACGTGCCCACCAACCACCTCTACCTTGGCGACGTCCTCATCTGTCCCCGCGATCGCGCGGCGTATCCCGACATTACCGTGGAGCAGGGCATCCGCATTTTCCTGACCGGCGGCATGGCGATCTCCAGCCGTCTGCGCGCCCGCCGCGGCGACGATCGCGTGGGCGAGTTTCGGGTCTGAGAAATACGTTTTTCTTGTGGTACGATGCAGGGCTTTTGGTTCATCAAAGGACGGCCATGATTCGACAGCTTTTTGGGCGATACCTGGGGACCGCCGCGGCGGCGGCGCTGGTCCTGACGATCGCGCTGCTGGCGCCGGCGACTGCGGCCGCGCAGCAGCCCGCGTCGAGCGAGCGTGCCGCGCCGACGGCCGAGCGTCACGCCGGCGGCGAAGCAAACCTGATCCTGCCGGATCTCGGACAGGTGACCGTGCTCGGCGCGAACGCACGCACCGTGTTGACCGGCGGTCTCGTCGTCTGTCTGCTGGGGCTCGCGTTCGGGATGGTGATTTTCACACAGCTTCGCAACCTGCCCGTCCACCGCTCGATGCGGGAAATCTCCGAGCTGATTTACGAAACGTGCAAGACCTATCTGATCACGCAGGGGAAGTTCCTGCTGCTGCTCGAAGTGTTCATCGGCGTGATCATGGTCGTTTATTTCGGCTTCCTGCAGCACTTCGACGCGATGAAGGTCGCCATCATCCTGCTCTTCAGCCTGATCGGGATCGGCGGCAGCTACGGCGTCGCGTGGTTCGGGATCCGGGTGAACACGTTCGCGAACTCGCGCGCGGCGTTCGCCGGCCTCAAGGGGCAGCCGTATCCGATCTACGCGATCCCGCTGCGCGCGGGCATGAGCATCGGCATGCTGCTCATCAGCGTCGAGCTGTTCATGATGTTGTGCATCCTGCTGTTCATCCCGGGCGACTACGCGGGTCCGTGCTTCATCGGCTTTGCGATCGGCGAGTCGCTCGGCGCGGCGGCGCTCCGGATCGCCGGCGGCATCTTCACGAAGATCGCCGACATCGGGTCCGACCTGATGAAGATCGTCTTCAACATCAAGGAAGACGACGCGCGGAATCCGGGCGTCATCGCGGACTGCACGGGCGACAACGCCGGCGACTCGGTGGGGCCGAGCGCGGACGGCTTCGAGACCTACGGCGTGACCGGCGTCGCGCTCATCTCGTTCATCCTCGTGGCGGTCCACGATCCGATCGTCCAGGTCCAGCTCCTCGTCTGGATCTTCATCATGCGCGTCATGATGATCGTCGCGAGCGGCGCCTCGTACTTGATCAATGAAGCGATCTCGAAGGCGCAGTACGGCGGCGCGGCGGCGATGAACTTCGAAACGCCGCTGACGCGGCTCGTCTGGCTGACGTCGATCGTCTCGGTGATCCTCACCTACATCGTCTCGCGGCTGGTGATTCCGAACATCGGCGGCGATCCCTCGCTCTGGTGGAAGCTCTCGACCGTCATCACCTGCGGCACGCTCGCCGGCGCCATCATTCCGGAGCTGGTCAAGGTCTTCACGTCGGTCGATTCGAGCCACGTGCGCGAGGTCGTCACGTCCGCGCGCGAGGGGGGCGCGTCGCTCGACATCCTCTCCGGCTTCGTGGCGGGCAACTTCAGCGCGTACTGGCTCGGCATCGCGATCGTGATCCTGATGTCGATCGCGTACGTGGTGAGCACGTACGGGCTGGCGGCGCTGATGATCGCGCCTGCCGTGTTCGCGTTCGGACTCGTGGCGTTCGGCTTCCTCGGCATGGGACCCGTGACGATCGCGGTCGATTCCTACGGCCCGGTCACCGACAACGCGCAGTCGGTGTTCGAGCTGTCGGAGATCGAGACCCTGCCGAACATCAAGGCGGAAATCCGCAAGGACTTCGGGTTCGACGTCAACTTCGAGCGCGCGAAGCATTTGCTGGAAGAGAACGACGGCGCCGGCAACACGTTCAAGGCCACCGCGAAGCCGGTCCTGATCGGCACGGCCGTCGTCGGCGCGACGACGATGACTTTCTCGATCATCGTGGTGCTGACGCACCGGCTGCAGCCGGAATACCTGCGGTACCTCTCGGTGCTGCACCCGCCGTTCCTCCTCGGGCTGATCACGGGCGGCTGCATGATCTACTGGTTCACCGGCGCCTCGACGCAGGCGGTCACGACGGGCGCGTACCGCGCCGTCGAGTTCATCAAGCGCAACATCCGCCTCGACCGCGCCGAGAAGGCGTCGGTCACCGACTCGAAGAAAGTCGTGGAGATCTGCACGCAGTACGCGCAGAAGGGGATGTTCAACATCTTCCTCGCGATTTTCTTCGCGACCCTGGGCTTCGCGTTTCTCGAGCCCTACTTCTTCATCGGGTATCTGATCTCGATCGCCCTCTTCGGGTTGTTCCAGGCGATCTTCATGGCCAACGCGGGCGGCGCGTGGGACAACGCGAAGAAGATCGTCGAGGTGGAGCTGTAGGAGAACGGAACGCCGCTGCACGCCGCGACCGTCGACGGCGACACGGTCGGGGATCCGTTCAAGGACACGTCATCGGTCGCGATGAACCCGGTGATCAAGTTCACGACGTTGTTCGGGCTCCTTGCGGTCGAGTTGGGGGTCCAGCTCGCGGCGGACTATGGGACCCGGGTGAGCCACGTGCTCTCGGCGCTGTTCCTGCTCGGGTCGGTCGTCTTCGTGTGGCGGTCCTTCTACGCGATGCGGATCCGCGTCGGCGGCTGATCGGCGGCACAGATCCCCGGATTTCGCCCTGTTTTTGCATGGCCCGATTGCCGGAGAACGGTGTCTAACTGCGTGGAGCCGCTTCGTTGACACTGCTTTTTGGGTCTGACTATAATTCGCGTTCTTGCACCGCCAATGCGAGGGCAGGAGGGCTGAATCGTGCCGCGTGATATGTTCGGCGACGTCACCACCCCGACCGTGAGGCTGGGGTCGCAGAAGTGGTACACCCTCCCGCTGTCGATCCTCGCGCACGTGGGGATTTTCGCGGCGCTCATCATCGTCCCGTTGATGGCGACCGACATCCTGCCGACGCCGCCGTCGATGATGGCGTTCGTCGCGGCGCCGCCGCCGCCACCGCCGCCGCCCCCGCCCCCGCCGACGCCGGCCGCTCCCCAGCCGAAGGTCCAGCCGGTCCCGGTCCAGAATCCGAACGCGGCGCCGGTCGAAGCGCCGAAAGAAATCAAGCCGGAAACCGGCAACAACATCGGTGAAGGAGTTCCGGGCGGCGTCGAGGGCGGCGTCCCCGGCGGCGTCGTGGGCGGCGTCGTCGGCGGCTTGCCGGAAGCGCCGCCGCCACCGCCTCCGCCTCCGGCGCCGGTCAGAGTCGGCGGCAACATCCGCGCGCCCAACAAGGTGAAGGACGTCAAGCCGGTCTATCCGCCGATCGCGCAGTCGGCGCGCGTGCAGGGCGTCGTGATCATCGAGGCGACGATCGGGCCCGACGGCCGCGTCAAAGACGCGAAAGTGCTGCGCTCGATCCCGCTGCTGGACCAGGCGGCGCTCGACGCAGTGAAGCAGTGGGTGTTCACGCCCACACTGCTCAACGGCGTGCCGGTGCCGGTCATCATGACCGTCACCGTGAACTTCACGCTGCAATAATCCGAGTTCCCTTTCGGAGGATGGTCGACATGATGGTACTAGCGCAGCTGAATTGGATCACAATGATACAGTCGATGGGCTGGATGGCCCGGGTGGTCGGCATCGTGCTGATCATCATGTCGATGATCTCCTTCGGCGTGGCAATCGAGCGCATTTACACGTTTGCGCAGGCGCGCAAACAGTCGAAGCTCTACGCTCCGCAGGTCGCCAAGCACCTCAAGGAAGGGCGGCTCAAGGACGCGATCGCGATCTCGTCCTCGAAGACCTACCGTTACAGCCATCTGGCCAAGGTCGTGCTCGCGGGCTTGCAGGAGTATCAGTTCCAGCAGGAAGCCGGCGGCAATCTGTCGCGTGAGGATCTGGTCGACACCGTCCGCCGCGCGATTCAGCGCGCGTCGGCGCTGACCGCCAACGACCTCAAGAAAGGCGTGGCGGCGCTCGCGACCATCGGCGCGACGGCGCCCTTCGTCGGATTGCTCGGCACGGTCCTCGGCATCATCACCGCGTTCCAGGGCATCGCCGCGACCGGGTCGGGCGGCCTCGGCGCCGTGTCCGCCGGCATCGCGGAAGCGCTGGTCGAGACCGCGCTCGGACTCCTCGTGGCGATTCCGGCGGTGTGGTTCTACAACTACCTGACCGGCCGCATCGAGTACTTCAACGTCGAAATGGACAACTCCTCGTCGGAGCTGGTCGACTACTTTATTAAGAAGACCGCGTAGCACTACAAGGGAACACACTTATGGCAATGGACATCGGCGCCTCCAAAGGGGCCCTCAAGGCGGACATCAACGTGACGCCGCTCGTGGACGTCATGCTGGTGCTGCTCATCATCATGATGCTCATTGCGCCGATGCTGCAGCAAGGCGTGCCCGTGCGGCTTCCCGAGTCCAACTACCGGACCGAGAAGCCGGATACGCAGGAGCAGACGGTCGTGGCGATCGACGCCGCCAATCAGTTTTACGTCAACGCGCTGCCGGTGCAGAAAGGGGACCTCGTGAGCAAGGTCCAGTCGGCGCTCGAGGATCGGAAGGAGAAGGTCGTCTATCTGAAGGGCGATCAGGACGCGAAGTACAGCGCGATCATGGAAGTGATGGACGCGCTCCGCAAGGCGCAGATCGACAACATCGCGCTCATCACCGAGCAGAAGAACAAGGGCGGCGCGACCGGCACGTCGGGCGGAGGCCAGTAATGAAGCACGCGCACAAACACTTCGGCGCCGAAAAGGTCGTCGCGGCCGAAATCCCGCACGCGTCGGCGGACATGAACGTGACGCCGCTCATCGACGTGCTGCTCGTGCTGCTCATCATCTTCATGGCGGCCCTCCCGCTGACCCAGAAGGGGGTCGACGTCAACCTGCCGCTCGAGACGAAGGCGCCCGCGCAGCAGAACCCGAACGACACCCAGATCGTCCTCGAGTACAGCGCCGGCAAACAGATCACGGTCAACCATCAGCCGATCGCGATGAGCGAGCTTGAGAACCGCCTGCGCGACATCTTCGAGACGCGGAAAGAGAAAACGATGTTCATCGTCGGCGATCCCTCCGTGCGGTACGGCGAGATCGTGGACATCATCGACGCCGCGAAAGGCGCCGGCGTCGACAAGGTCGGCATCGTCACGCTCGGGATGCGGCAGGAGGCCACCGGCCAGGCGCCCTCGAGCGGCGGCCAATAGCCCGACGCACGCGTCCGGCACTGTCCGAGGCGGCAGCCGCTCTGCGGGTGCCGCCTTTTTGTCTGTACGGGGTCTAATCGGAAGACGGAAGACGAGGTCTCATCATGCGTCCCACGGCCGACATGAACGTGACGCCGCTCATCGACGTGCTGCTGGTGCTGCTCATTATTTTCATGGCGGCGCTGCCGCTCACGCAGAGAGGGATCGACGCGAGCCTGCCGCAGCCCGCGCCGCCGCGTCCGGTTGGTCGGCCGCCCGACGCCATCGTGCTCGATTACGGCGCGGACGGCCGTCTCGCGATCAATCACCAGCCCGTCACGCTTGGCGAACTGGCGTCGCGGCTCGACGCGGTGTTCCGCGGGCGATCCGACAAGACGCTTTTCCTGATCGGCGACGGGCGGCTTTCGTATGGACGAATCGTGGAGGTGATCGACGCGGCGAAAGGCGTCGGCGTCGAGCGCGTGGGCATCGTCACCGAGAGCATGCGCGGCCAGCCGTAGCGGCGCGCCGCCTTCGCCAAGGCTACGGCGAGCGTGGCCGTAGCAGTGCGCGAGGCCCGGCCCTCGTCCTACTCGACGAAGCCGGCGTCCCGCATGTTCTGCAGCGTCACCGCACGCGTTCGCGCTTCGTCCGCCTGACGCAGAAGCGCGTCGCGCGCGGCGGCATCCGTTTCGAGACTGGCGGCCAGCCGCAGCAGCAGGTGCTTGAACGCGAGCGCGTCCACCGCGCGCGGATCGATCGCCAGCGCGCGTTCCGCCGCGTCGAGCCCCTGCTGAATGTGCTGGATGCGTTCGGAGGGGGAAAGGCCGGGCTGCAGCGCGGCGCGCTGCCAGTGCCCGGCCGCCTGGCTGACGGACGCGTTCGCGTCCGGCACGCGCTTATCGCCTGCGACCCTGCTTCTGCAGATCCATGGCCTTCTGCCGCAGCGTGTCCGCCTCCTTCAACAGGCGATCCTGCGTCGGCTTGTCCTTCTCCATGTTGGCCTGGATGCGCAGGAGGATGTTCTTGTAGACGAGCGCATCGACATAGTTGGGATTGAGCGAAAGCGCCTTGTCGTCGGCGGCAATCCCCTTGAGCACGTAATCGTGTTTGACGTTCGCCGGCAGCCGGAAATCCTTGGACGCCTTCTCCCAGTAGTACGCCGCGATGAGCTGATAGCCCTCTGGGTTGTTCGGCGCGAGGTCGGCCGCCTGCTGCAGCGACTCGATCGTCTTGTCGAAGTCGCCCTGGCGGTTGTAGAAAGCGGCGAGCTGCGTGTACACGGTCGGTTCGCTCGGCTTGACTTCCTTGGCCTTCAGGAGCGCCTTCTCGGCATCCTCGTAGCGCCCCGCGTCCTCGTACAGCTTGGAGAGCTGGAAATAGTTCGCCGGGTCGCTCGAGTCGGCGCTGATGAGCTGCTGAACGATCGGCTCGGCCTTGCTCGGGTCGTTGAGCTTCTCCGGTCCGTACGCCGCGAAGAGATACTGGAGCGCGAGCTTCCGCATCTTCGGGTCGTCGTCGCGCTGCGCCGCGATCTGATAGTTCTGAATCGCTTTCTGAATGTACTGGTCGTTCTGCGGGTCGCCGGCCTTGCTGGCCTTGTACTGCTGGTCGTAGCTGTTGCCGAGGAAGAAGTACACCTTCACGAGATCCGGATTCGACTTCAGCGCCTCCTCGTAGCGGTCGGCGGCGTGCCTGTAGTCGTTCTGCTTGAAGAGATCGTTGGCGTCCTTGAACGCCTTAATCGCTTTCAGGTTGCTGTAGGAGTACTTGCCGCAGCCACCGGCCGCGACGCTCAGGCCGACCGCCAGGGCCGCGGCTGCGACGGAACCGGCGCGGAATCGCGTTGTCATGCTCTCCCCTTGTACAATGAGTGCGAGGGCGTTGGTCCGACGGTGCTGGCACGAACGGAAGGATTGCCGGCGCCAGAACCGGGTCAGTATAGTGAACGGCAAAACGCGCCGTCAACCCGCGCCGGGCCCGCCGAATCGCCCGTTTTTCCGTTTAGACACCCGATTTCATGATCCGGTTCGAAGACCTCATCGAAAAGGTCCGGGCGGGCAACCCCGAGGCCGACGTCGAGCTGCTCAGGCGGGCATACGTGTTCTCTGCCTTCGAGCACAAAGGACAGGTGCGCCACTCCGGCGAGCCGTACCTCGTCCATCCGCTCGAGGTCGCCGACCTCCTCGCCGACATGAAGCTGGACGTCGTCGCGATCGGCGCGGGGCTCCTGCACGACATCGTCGAGGACACGCAGACCCCGATCGAGCGGATCAAGGAACTGTTCGGCGCCGACATCGCGCACGTCGTCGAAGGGGTGACGAAACTCGGCGCGATCCAGTTCGCCTCGAACGAGGAGCGGCAGGCGGAGAACTTCCGCAAGATGCTCCTCGCGATGGTGGACGACATCCGCGTCATCCTCGTCAAGCTCGCCGACCGGCTTCACAACATGCGGACGCTGCACCACCTGCCGGAAGAGCGCCGCATCACAATCGCGCAGGAGACGCGCGACATCTACGCGCCCATCGCGAACCGGCTCGGGATGAGCAAGATCAAGAACGAGCTGGAGGAGCTGGCGTTCAAGTACCTCGAGCCGAAGGCGTACGAGTCGCTCAGGCAGCACGTGGAGTCGCGGCGCCGCACGACGGAAGGGTTCATCGAGGATCTGAAACACACGATCGCCGCCAAGCTGACCGAAGCGCAGGTGCCCGTCCTCCACATCGACGGCCGCATCAAGCGTCTGTTCAGCATCCATCAGAAGCTGAAGCGGCAGAAGATCGACCTCGAGCAGGTCTACGACTTCGTCGCGCTGCGCATCATCACGCAGTCGATCAAGGACTGCTACGCGACGCTCGGGATCATTCACCAGACGTGGTCCCCCGTGCCCGGCCGCATCAAGGACTTCATCGCGATGCCGCGGCCGAACGGCTACCAGTCGCTGCACACGTCGGTCGTCAGCGACCATGGCTTTCCCTTCGAGGTGCAGATCCGGAGCGCCGAGATGCACCGCATCGCCGAAGAAGGGATCGCGGCGCACTGGAAGTACAAGGAAGGCCGAATCGGCGCCAACCGCGACGAGCAGTATTTCATCTGGCTCCGTCAGCTCCTCGAGTGGCAGCAGGAAGTCCGCGACCCGCAGGAATTCCTGCAGAACCTGAAGATCGAGCTGTATCCCGACGAGGTCTACATCTTCACGCCGAAAGGGGAGGTCAAGGCGCTCCCCCGCGATGCCACGCCCGTCGATTTTGCCTATTCGATCCACACCGACGTCGGCCACCAGTGCGTCGGGGCACGCGTGAACGGCAAGATGGTGCCGCTTCGCACGCGGCTCAGGAACGGCGACATCGTCGAGATCATGACGACGGCCGGGCACAAGCCGAGCCGGGACTGGCTGAATTTCACGGTCACGTCGCGCGCGCGCAACAAGATCAAGCACTTCATCCACGCCGAGGAGCAGGAACGCAGCCTCGAGCTGGGGCGGAAGTTGTTCGACAAGGAAGCGCGCCGCTACGGCCTCAATATCAAATCGCTCCTCGACGGAGCCAATCTCGCGTCGGCGTTGAGCGACTACGGTTTCGGCAAGACCGAGGAACTCTTCGCCGCGATCGGCTACGGCAAGCTGTCGGCGAAGCACGTGCTGACGAAGCTCGTGCCGCAGGAGCAGCTCAAGGAGGCGCCGGAAACGGGGATCGCGTCGGTCGTGCGGCGGGTGCTCGGCGCCGGGGAGGAACGGATCAAGGTTCGTGGATTCGACGACCTGATGGTCTTCCGCGCGCGCTGCTGCAACCCGATTCGCGGAGAGAAGATCGTCGGCTACATCACGCGCGGCAAGGGCGTATCGGTCCACTCCGCTGCCTGCCCCAACGTCGTCAACCTGCTGTACGACCCGGAGCGCCGCAT
>QHWR01000230.1 GCA_003223835.1 Acidobacteriota bacterium
GAACCCGGTCCTCCGCCTGACCGACATCGCGCGCACGGCCGAGATCGCGCACGCGCACGGCGCACGGCTCGTCGTGGACAACACGTTCGCGAGCCCCGCCGTGCAGCGGCCGCTCGAGCTGGGCGCCGACATGAGCGTCCACAGCACGACGAAATACCTCAACGGACACAGCGACAGCGTCGGGGGCATCGTCGTCGCCGTCAGGGATGACGACATCGAGTGGCTGCGGTTCGTGCAGAACGCGGCGGGAGCGATCCTCGGCCCGTTCGACTCGTGGCTCGTGCTGCGGGGGACCAAGACGCTCGCCGTCCGGATGGCGCAGCACAACGTCAACGGGATGGCCGTCGCGCAGTTCCTGGCGGAACACCCGAAGGTGAAGCAGGTGATCTACCCGGGGCTCCCGTCCCATCCGCAGCACGCGCTGGCGCGAACGCAGATGCGCGGTTTCGGCGGGATGCTGTCGTTCGACGTCGGCACGTTCGAGGCGGCGAGACGCGTCTGCAACCGCGTGAAGCTGATGGCGCTCGCCGAGAGCCTTGGCGGCGTCGAAACGCTGATCTCCCACCCCGCCACGATGACGCACGCGTCCGTCCCCGCGGAGCGCCGGCTGGAGATTGGACTCACCGACAGTCTGGTGCGGATTTCTGTGGGGATTGAGGATCCGGCGGATCTGATCGCGGATCTGACGCAGGCTTTAGGGTGACGGCGTCAATGCCGAATGCCCTGGATTTCCTTCTCCACAGCGACAAACACCTGCTCGAGTTCGTCCACACCTACGGCAATTGGGTTTACGGCCTGCTGTTCGCGATCGTGTTTGCGGAAACCGGGTTCGTCGTCACGCCGTTTCTGCCCGGCGATTCGCTGCTGTTCGCGACCGGCGCGCTGTGCGCGACGGGCGCCCTGAGCACGCCGGTGGCGATCGTCCTTCTGGCGGCGGCGGCGTTCACTGGAAATGCGGTCAACTACACGATCGGTCGCATCGTCGGGCCGCGCGCCTTCAGCGCGACGGATTCGTCGCATCTCTCGCACCGCCTGCTCAACCGGGAGCACATCCAGCGCGCGCACGCGTTCTTCGAGCAGTACGGCGGCAAGGCAGTGGTCCTGAGCCGCTTCGTACCGATCGTCCGGACGTTCCTGCCATTTGTCGCTGGCGTGGCGCAGATGGCGCCGTCGTCATTCGCGTTCTACAACCTGGTTGGAGCGATAGGCTGGGTGGGGCTGTGCTTCGGCGCGGGATGGTTCTTTGGCAACGTGCCGGTCGTCAAGGAACACTTCTCGCTCGTGACGATCGGGATCGTGATCGTGTCGATCTTACCGATGGTCGTTGAGTATGTGCGTCACCGCCGTCGCTGACAGCGCGCGTTCGGCATTCAGCATTCGGCATTCAGCATTTGGCATTGACGAAGTTCAGCTGCCGCCTCCCGACGTCGATTCGCCGATCCACCTCAGGTAGGCGTCGTTGCCATCGACGATCGGCAGCACGATGAACTCCGGCACCTCGAAGGGGTGCAGCTCGCGGACGCGCTCCCACAACGCGAGCGTCCGGTCCCGCGTCGTCTTGATGATGACCTGCCGCTCCGTCTCCCGCTCCACGCGTCCCTCCCAGCGATACACCGACTGCATCGGCGGCAGCACGTTGACGCAGGCCGCCAGCCGTTCGGCGACGAGGGCCTGCGCGAACGACGGCGCGTCGGCGTCCCCCGGCAGGGTGGTCAACACGAGGACGTACTCAGGATTCATCTCCACCTCTCGGCTCGCGGGGCGCTATTTCGCCGGGTGCGAACGGACGAAACGTATTGTACAAAGGAGCGGCGCGCGCATGCCCCCGGTCGTCGAGCCCAGATCCACCCCTCGTCCTGCCGAGCGTCCGGAGCCGTTGAGGCGCCGTCCCGCGCCGGCGCCGCCCCGCTCGGCCATCCTGGGACGGCGGATCCTCAACTATGTACTCCTTTTCGTGACGATCGTGTTGGTCGTGGACGCGCTCGTCGGCGACAAGGGCCTGCTCCAGACGATCCGCGCGCGGCGGCAGCACGCGGAGGCCGTCGCGGCGCTCGGCGCGTTGCGCGATGAGAACACGAAGCTGCGGGAAGAGGTCCGCCGGCTGCGAGAAGATCCGGGCACGATCGAGTCGATCGCGCGCGAGGATCTCGGATTGATCCGTCCCGGCGAGCTGCTGTTCGTGATTCGCGACCGCGCGCGCCCCCCGGGCGCCCCGACGCCGCGGCGCTGACGCCTACTGATCCGGCGTCCAGGGAAGCCTCGGCCGCCGGTTGCTGGCCACGACGAGATACCCCCACTGCTGACGCCGGATTCCTGTTCCGGTCGTCCCGATCACGCAGCGGCGGCGAAACACCTGGTGAAGCGGCACGCCGTCGTGCCGCAGCGCGTCGTATTCGCGGCGCAGCATCACGATATACACGGGCACGTCGCGCGCGACGATCGCGCGGACGTCCTCGGGTGTCTCGACCCGCTCGACCGGACGATCGACGTAATAACGCAGGCTCGCGCGCCACCGCTCCAGGCGATACAACCCGACCACGCCGTCTGCCGGCACGTTGTTGTGGAGCCGGATGCCGACCGACGAAATCGGACGCACCCGCTCGAGCGTCGGAAACCCGATCGTCACCACGATCGCGTACACGGCGAGCAGCGTCGCGACCGGAATGGCGGCCGTCACGGGCGGCGTCCAGCGATCGAGGGTGCCGCGCGCGAGGAGCAGGATGCCGCCGACGGCGAGCGCCGCCGGCAGCAGAATCGAGGCCGCCGGCAACTCGAGGTCGAGGTCGAACTGAAAGACGCTGAGGAAGGCACCCGAGACGACCATGACCGCGCCGATGCCGAAGATTGCGATGCGCGTCGCGCGGGTCTGTTCGCGCGGGCAGTCCACCGCGTCGCGCCACGCGCGCGCGGCGAGCAGGCAGCACGCCGGCGCCGCCGGAAAGATGTAGTGGTCGAGCTTGAACCGCGCGAGCGTGAAAAACCCGATCACGACGGCCGTCCACAACCAGAGCAACTGTTCGTCGAGGGAGAACCCGCGTCCGACGGCGCGGCGCCGCATGGCATCGATCCCGCGGCCGATCATGACGATCGTCCACGGGAAAAACCCCCCGACGAACGTCCGCGCATAGAACGCGTGATCGATCGCGCGGCTCGAGAACCGCGTCGGCTGCGTGAAGTACCAGACGTTCCCCGCGAGCAGGTAATCGTTGAGGAACCGATCGCCGAAGTGGAACGACATCCAGATGAACCAGGGGGAGGCGGCCAGGAGCGCCGCGGCGAGCCCGCGGATCCAGTGGAGGCGCGCGAGCCTTTCGCGCGCGTGAGGCCCGAGCGTATAGCCGAAACCGATGAACAACCCGACGAGGACCGGCGCGACCGGCCCTTTCGTCATCGTCGCCAGCGTCAGCAGCGCGTAGCCGGCGTACTCGACGCGGCGGCTGCGCTGCGCGCTCGCGATCAGCAGACACGCGACGGCGCCGAAGAGAAACGCCGTGAAGACCATATCGAACAGCGCGACGCTCGACAGCGCGAAGGTGGCGGGAATGGTCGCGAACATGATCGCGCCCCACTCCCCGATCTCCTCCTCGAAGAGCACGAGCCCCAGCCGCCGCGTGACCGCGAACAGCCCGATCGCGGCGAGCGCGGTCGGCAGCCGCACGGCGAATTCGGATTCGCCGAGCAGCCAGACGGCGCTTCCCTGCAGCCAGTGAAAGAAGACGGGCTTGTCGATGAACGGAACCCCGTCGAGCAGCGGCACCAGCCAGCTGTTCGACCGCAGCATCTCGCGCGTCAACTCTGCGTAGTGCGCCTCGTCCGGATCGAGGAGGCTCAGATAGCCGAGGCGCCAGAAGACAACCGTCCACCCGATCGCGATCCAGCGAAGGCGATGGAGCCACAGCGAAGACACCCCCAGCCACGCGACGCGCGGCTGCATGGTGCGCGGTCAGTCGGCGTGATCGATCAGGCGCCCGGGCATGGCGGGAACCATATACCCTATTGCTGACCTGTCGCGCAACCTGAATTCAAGATAATGATGAAGTTCGACGAGAGTCGGAATCAATGGAGTAACGCGTGGCCATCGCCTCAGTGAATCCCGCAACCGGCCGGACGATCAAAACCTACGACGAAATGACCCCCGAGCAGGCCGCCGCCGCCGTCGCGCAGGCGCACGCCGCGTGGCGGACGTGGCGGAAGACGCCGTTCGGGAGCCGCGCCGCGTTGATGAAGAAAGCGGCCGCGATCCTTCGCGAGCGAAAGGACCAGCTCGCGAAGCTGATGGCCCTCGAGATGGGAAAGCCGCTCAAACAAGGAATCGCCGAGGCGGAAAAGTGCGCGTGGGTCTGCGAGTACTACGCGGCGAACGCGGAGGCGCAGCTCGCGCCCGAGGAAGTGCGCACGGACGCGGCGAAGTCGTACGTGGCGTTCGAGCCGCTCGGCGTGGTGCTGGCGGTCATGCCGTGGAATTTTCCGTTGTGGCAGGTCTACCGGTTTGCGGCGCCCGCGCTGATGGCCGGCAATGCCGGCGTCCTGAAGCACGCATCGAACGTGCCGGGGTGCGCGCTCGCGATCGAGGAGATGTTCGCGCAGGCGGGGTTTCCCCAGGGCGCGTTCCGCACGCTCCTCATCGGCAGCCGTCACGTGCAGGCCGTCATCGAGCATCCGCTCGTGCGCGCCGTCACCCTCACGGGCAGCACGCCCGCGGGCGAATCCGTCGCCGCGCAGGCCGGCGCGGTGGTCAAGAAGACGGTGCTCGAACTCGGCGGCTCCGATCCGTACGTTGTCCTCGAGGACGCCGACCTCGATGCTGCCGCCGAGACCTGCGTCGCTTCGCGGCTGATCAACAGCGGACAGAGCTGCATCGCCGCGAAACGTTTCATCGTCGTCGAGCGCGTTCGTGCGGCGTTCACGGAGAAGTTCGTCACCAGGATGAAGGCCAGGAAGGTGGGCGACCCGCTCGCTGACGGGACGGACGTCGGCCCGCTGGCGCGGCGCGACCTGCGCGACGGCTTGCACGAACAGGTGCGCGCGTCACTGGACCGCGGCGCGAAGCTGCTGCTCGGAGGCGAGGTCCCGAGCGGCGACGGCGCGTACTATCCGCCGACCGTTCTTGCGAACGTCACGGCGGGCATGCCGGCGTACGACGACGAGCTGTTCGGCCCGGTGGCGGCGATCATCGCGGCATCGGACGAGCAGGACGCCGTGCGGATTGCGAACGACACGATCTTCGGGTTGGGCGCGGCGGTCTTCACGCAGGACGCGGCGCGCGGCGAGCGGGTCGCGCGCGAGCTGGAGGCCGGCACGACGTTCGTGAACGGCGCCGTCGCCTCCGACCCGCGGCTGCCCTTCGGCGGGATCAAGAAGTCCGGCTACGGACGCGAGCTGGGCAGCTTCGGGATCAGAGAGTTCGTCAACGTGAAGACGGTGTTCGTCAAGCAGGCCGCGCGCGCCGTCGCGAAGCCCGTCGCCGAATGAACGACGCCGTCGTCACGCTTTCCGGAATTCGGTGACGCTCAGGACGTTCCCGTCCGGATCCTGGAACCATGCGACGCGCGCGCCGCCGGATGGCGTTCCGGTGGACGGCGACGTCCAGATTCCGCGTGCTGGGGAGCTGGGTGCAGAGACAGGGTGCTGCGCAGGACGGATGCAGCGCGCGCAGTGCACGCCGCACCGCTCTTCCGCAGCACACCCTCTCAGCACGCCGCCCTCAGCACTCGAGTGCCGTGATCACGAGCAGGTCTCAAGACCTACGACACCTCACCGCGCCGGCCACTGCCACGAAACACTCAGCGGATCCTCGCCGGCGAGTGTCGTCTGCCCGAACTTCTTCTCGAGCGCAATCGAACGTGTCTGCGGCAACGGCTGGAGCGTGTCGACGAGCGCCGGCGCGTGCGACACGACCAGCACCTGGGCACGTTCGGCGGTCTGGGCGATGAGCCGTCCGAGCGCCGGAAGCAGGTCCGGATGCAGGCTCGTCTCCGGTTCGTTCAGGACGAGCAACCCGGGCGGTCTCGGCGTCAGCAGCGCCGCGATCCAGAGGAGGTAGCGCAACGTGCCGTCGGAGAGCTCGGCGCCTTTCAGAGGACGCAGCAATCCGTGCTGGCGCATCTCGACCTCGAACCAGCCGTTCGCGAACGTCACCGTCACGGAGCCGCCCGGAAACGCATCCTCGATCGCCTGATCGAGCGCATCGGTGTCGCCGATCTGACGGATCGTCTGCAGCGCGGCGGCGAGGTCCGCGCCGTCGTGGCTCAACACCGGCGTGTGCGTGCCGATTTGGGGCAGCCGCGCCGGAGCGGCGGCGTCGGTGCGGAAGTGATCGTAGAAGCGCCACGCGCGCATCTCCTCCCGGAGCATCAGCATCTCCGGCGTGTGCCGGGGATCCGCGCAGTGCGTCATCATGCTGTCGAAGCTGGCCAGCCCGTGCGTGACGATCGTCCAGTCCTTGCCGTCGCGTGACTTGACCAGCGGTCCGCGCCGATCGACCA
>QHWR01000222.1:0-14248 GCA_003223835.1 Acidobacteriota bacterium
CAAAAATCGGCGTGGCCGTCGAAGAGGCGGACGAATCCGAGGGATGGCTGCAGCTGCTCGTCGAGGCCGATTTCGTCACGCTCGACAAGGCTCGCGATCTCCTGCGGGAGGCCGACGAGCTGACGGCGATCTTCGTCGCGTCCCGCAAGACCGCCGAGCGCCGCCAGTCGGCACGCGAGGCGACGCAAAAACGGATGGCCGCCTCTGCCCGCCGTCGCTCGTCATAAGAGCACCCCAATCGCCAATCGCCAATTCCTCCGATCGCCAATCGCCAATCGCCAATCGCCAATTCTCCGATCGTCAATCGCCAATCGCCAATTCCTCCAATCGCCAGTCGCCAATCGGCAGTCGCCAGTGACGTTTAGCGCGCTTCAGCAAGGACGCGCGCCAGATAGATGAAATCTCCCAGCGGCGACGCGTCGTCGTTCGAGGCGTTGGCGGCGACGTCGAACTCCACGGACGCCGATCGCGTCGCGGGCGCAATCCAGGTCATCGTCCAGGAAATCGACCCGGGCGTTGACGTCACCGTCCCGGCGGTCGTGTGCTGGACGAAGAGCAACGCCGGGTCGCTCTGCGACGGCACGATCTGCAGCCGCGGCGTGGCCGTGCGCCAGCCGCCGGCCTGTCTGCCCTTCTGCTCGCCGTCCGCGAACCTCGACGCGATTTCGAAGCCGCCGCGTTCCATCGCCGCCCTCGTGAGCGTGACGGTCACCGCGTACTCGCGTCCCGGCGCATACACCGGCGGGACGCCCGCAATCGTCACGCGTCCGCCGGGCGCATCGATCGGATTGTCGAGGTGGCACTGGTGGCACGACGGTTCGCCGAACCCGCCGGTCATGTTCGGCAGAGGTCCCTCGCGGAACGCGGTCAGGCTCAGCGGCGCCGCGAGCAAGAGCATGGCGATCGGGATTAAGATCCGCACGACAGGAGTATAGGCATGCGCAGCCACGAATCTCACGGCTCACTCAGCCACGGATCGCACGGACATACCCGGACACTTCTTTGGCTGACGTTCCTCTCGATCGTGGCGGCCGGCGCCACCGCCGCGCTCGTCCAGGCGCGCTCGACGCCGCCCGATGTGGACGTCAAGATCGATGAATGGATGACGCCGAGCAAGCCGCCGTATCCGCACGATCCGGCGGTCGCGCCCGACGGCGCCGTCTGGTACACGGGCCAGCGCGCGAACGTGGTGGGGCGCTTCGATCCCAAGACCGAGTTGTTCAAGGAATGGTCGCTGCCGACGCAGAACTCCGGGCCGCACGGCCTGACGTTCGACAAGAACGGCCATTGCTGGTACACCGGCAACGCCGCCGGCCTGATCGGCGAAATCGATCCGCAGACGGACCACATCCGCGAATACAAGATGCCGGACCCGAACGCGCGCGACCCACACACGCCCATCTTCGATCGGCGCGGCATTCTCTGGTTCACCGTGCAGGCCGGCAATTTCGTTGGAACCCTGGATCCCGCGACCGCGGAGGTCAAGCTCGCGTCGCCGCCGACGGCGAACGCGCGCCCGTACGGCATTCAACTGAACTCGAAGGGTGTGCCGTTCTTCGACGAGTTCAACTCCAACAAGATCGGCAGCATCGATCCGGCGACGATGAAGATCACGGAGTACCCGCTGCCCGACGCCGCGGCGCGCCCGCGCCGGATCGCGATCGCGGCCGACGACACGGTCTACTACACCGACTACGGGCGCGGCTATCTCGGGCACCTCGATCCGAAAACCGGAAAGGTGGACGAGTACGCGTCGCCGGGCGGTCCGAAGTCGCGCCCCTACGCCGTCGCGGTCACGTCGGACGCCGCCGTCTGGTACGCGGAAACTGGCGACGACGCGCACAACATGCTCGTGCGGTTCGTGCCATCCACGAAGAAGATGCAGGCCTGGCCGATCCCGAGCGGCGGCGGCACGATCAGAAACATGGACGTCGCGAAGGGAGACGTGTTGTGGCTGGCGGAAAGCGGCGTCGGGAAAATTGCGCGCGTCACGTGGAAATAGACGCGCGCGTGTCAATGTCAAATGCTAGATGCCCAATGCCAAAAGCAATCACGCCGGGCGGCTGAGAACTCTTTTGGCATTTGGCATTGATGTCATTGTCTTATTGACCCCGGCTGCGTGCCGGCGATGAACGCTTCCTTCAGCGCGCCGGGCGTATCGGCGTCGGTGGGCTCGCCGTTGGATTTGTCCACCGACACGAACACGATATTGCCGGGCGCTTCGAACGACGGACGCTCCTTGCGATCGCCAATCCACGTCTTGAAGATGTCGATCCAGATCGGGAGCGCCGCTTCCGCGCCGGCCATGCCCGGCCCGAGCGGCTTCTTCAGGTCGTAGCCCACCCACACGCCGAGCGTCAGGTCGGGATCGAATCCGATGAACCACGCGTCGGTGAAGTCGTCGGTGGTACCCGTCTTGCCGGCGATCGGCCAGTCGAGCGCGGCCGCCCTCACCGCGGTGCCGCGTTCGACGACGCCGCGCATGATCTGCGTCATCACGTACGCCGTGTCGGCGCGGATCGCGTCCTTCGGCTCCGGCCGGTTCTCTTCGAGCACGTTGCCCTCGCGGTCGGTGACCTTGAGCACGTCGTAGGGCACCATGCGGACGCCCTGGTTCGGAAACACCGAGTACGCGCTCGTCATCTCGAGCAGCGTTTCCTCCGCGGCGCCGATCGCCACCGGCAAATATGGCGGCAAGGGCGCCGTCAGGCCGAAGCGTCGCGCGTAGTTGATCACCTGCTTCGGGCCGAGCTGGTCCATCAGGCGAATCGCGGGGATGTTGCGCGAGTGTTCGAGCGCACGCCGCAGCGTGACCGGCCCCCAGAAGTCTCCTTCGTAATTGCGTGGGGTGTACGGCGGCTGCCCGGGACCGGCCGGGAAGCTGACCGGCACGTCCTGCAGGATCGTCGCCGGCGTGTAGCCGCGATCGATCGCCGTCGTGTAGACGAACGGCTTGAACGCCGAGCCGACTTGCCTCAGCGCCTGCGTCGCGCGGTTGAACTTGCTCTGATCGAAGCTGTAGCCCCCGACCATCGCCTTGATCTGGCCGGTGTGGTTGTCGATCGCGAGCACCGCTCCCTGGACGAGCGGTGGCTGTTCGAGGCTCGCCGTCGCCGTCCGCGCCGCCGGGTCCATCGTGAGCAGCCTGGCCTCGACGAGATCGCCGCGGCTGACGAGCTGCGTGCCGGCCGTCTTGCGCGTCCACGCGAAGCCCTTGCGATCGATCGAGACGCGATAGTCGCCGGCGCGCAGGTGGATCGTCGTGCCGTCCGCCTCCGTCACGACGGCGGGGACGACGTCCCCCGGCACCATCGGCCGATCCCAGCGCGGGTGCTTGAACTCTTCGATCGTGTGGCGCTCGTCGACGACGTTGCGCTTCGGCTTGCGGAACCCGTGGATGTGATCGATCCGGCGCAGGCCTTCGTCCAGCGCGCGATTGGCGGCGTCCTGCAGCTTCAAATCGAGCGCGGTCTGGACGGTGAGGCCGTTCTCGTACAGCTGCTTCGCGCCGTAGCGTCCTTCCAGCTCCTTCCGGACCTCTTCGAGGAAGTACGGCGCGATCGAGTCGGTTCGGGCGGTGTTCGAGACGAGCGCGATCGGCCGCGCTTTCGCCGCGTCGGCGTCTTTCTGCGTGATGAAGCCGTTGTCGGCCATCTGTTGCAGCACGTAGGCGCGCCGGCGCATCGCACGGTCCATGTTGACGGTCGGCGCGTTGCGCCACGTCTGAAAGAGCCCCGCAATCATCGCCGCTTCGTCGAGCGTCAGATCCCTGGCCGACTTGCCAAAGTAGGTGTGCGCCGCGGCCTCGACGCCGTACGCGCCGTCACCCAGATACATCTGGTTGGCGTAGAGCGTGAAGATCTCCGGCTTGGTGTAGCGTTTCTCGATCTGGACGGCGACCAGCGCTTCCTTGATCTTGCGCTCGAGGCTGACGTCGCCGATTTCGAACCCGACCGCCTCGGGAAACAGGCCGCGCGCGAGCTGCTGCGTGATGGTGCTCGCGCCCTTCGGCCGCGTGTGGTGCCCCGTGATCCGTCCCCGAATGCTGCTCAGCACGTCGCGCGCCGCTGCGACGATGATGTGCGGGATACTGAGGCCGAGATGCCGCTCGAATTGAGAATCCTCCGCGGCGAGAATGGCCTGCCGCAGGACCGGCGAGATCGCCTCGTAGGGCACCACGACCCGCCGCTGGGTGGAGAACTCGCCGACGATCTCGCCGTGCGACCCGTGCACGCGCGTGATCGTGCTGGGGGCGTAATCGTCGAGCGCGCTGATCCGCGGCAGATCGCCGGCGAACGCGAGAACGATCCCGCTGACGGTTCCCAGCAGGGCTGCGATCAAAAAGAGGATGACGATCCCGGCGCGCCGGGCGAAGCGGACGATGTAGCGGGACATACTCAATTGCCGATTGGCGATTGGCGACTGCCGATTACGTGATTGGCGATTGCCGACTGCCGATTAGGGTCATTGCCGATTGGCGATTGACGATTCGAGAATTGGCGATTGGCGATTGGCGAGTAGAGAACTGTCGATTGGGATTGGCGATTCGAGAATTGTCGATTGAGGATTGGAGAGTCGCCGTTGGCGATTGGCGAATCCACGTTCGCCATCGCCAATCGCCAAATCCCCAATCGGCAATGCCCCTGATCGGCACTCGCCATTCGCCGATGCCCCTATTCGGCATTTGGCAATCGCCAATCACGTAATCGGCACTCGCCAATCGCCAATCGGCAGGCGCGGGGCGTGCCGCCGGAGCGGGCGCGCCGGACGCGGGGGGCCCGCCGCCCGACCGGGGCTCCGCACGCGGGACGGCCATGGGCCTGCCGGCGGGCATGCCGCCGGACGGCATCTCGCGTGACGGCGGGGCCATCGCCCCGGGAGCGCCGCCGCGATATGGCGCCGCCGGCATCGCACGCGGCGCCGCCGCTTCCGGCGGACGACCGTAACCGGGCGCCGCTTCGTAACGCGGCATCGTTCGCGGCACCGCGGGCTGCGGTGAACGGCCATATCCCGGGGCGGCTTCGTACCGCGGCCCGGCGGTCTGCGGCGAGCGCCCGTACCCCGGCGGCGCGTCGTAGCGCGGCGCGTACTCGCGACGCGGCGCCGAGTCGGTCCGCCTGCCCTGACCGGCGTCGAAAGGCCTGCGCTGAGCGGCGTCCACGGGCGGCGACGTCACGCCCGCCGGTGGCCGCGAGCGTTCCACCGCCACGGCGCCCGGAGCTCCCACGCGCGGCGTTCCGACGTCGGGACGAAACGGGCGAGTCCTCTCCGCGCCCGGAACGGGAACGGCGGTCGAAGGACGACCCCGGACGGCGTTCGGGATCGCCGCCGCCGTCCCCGGCTGCCGAACCGGCCCGCGGTCGGCGCGAATCGCGGTCGACGGCTGCGAATCGCGCGGCGTACGCGCGGGCGCGGGGAAGGCCGGCCCGCCCGGCGACGCCGAATGCGGCCCGTTGCTGAAGTAGTTCGATCCCGATCGCGGCACGGCCACGCCGCGGGTCCCGCCCGGCGTGCCGGCCCATCGGATCGGCGACGACCGGGTCACGGCCACCGCCTGCACGCCCGGACCCTGGCGCATCACGAATGACGGATGCGTCGCCAGGCGATCGACGAACACGGCGTGTCTCGGCACGAATCCGCCGCGGAATCGGAGCGAGGGCACGACGGTCCACGCGTGCCACGGCGAGTAGCGTCCGCCAAAGAAGCCGAGCGCGAAAATCGGACGATTGTTCCAGCCCAGCGGACACCAGCTCACGTATCCCGGCGCGTAGGCCCACGAGACCCACGCCGACCCCCAGCGCGTTCCCGGAATCCAGAACCACACGCCCGATGAGAATCCCCAGCGCCCGTAGTGGTGCGTCGGCCACCCGAACGGGTCGGCGCCGATCCACGTCCAGCCGTACGACGGCAGCGTCACCCACCGGCCGTGATAGTAGGGACGCCAGCCCACCTCGACGCGCGGATACCAGACGTAGCCGTATGGCTGCGCGTAGCGCCAGTCGCCGTACTGATCGAATGTCGCGCCGTAGTTCTGCATCGACTCGGGCAAGTACTGCGCGGAGACACCGAGACGCTGATTGCGGCGCGTCTCGGACCAGCGGTCGAACGCATCCCATTGCGCCGAGTTGTACGCGTACACATACGAGGGCGCGAGCCCCGCGCTCGCGTACGCGCGCTCGCCGGCCTGCACCTCGGTCGTCCCCTGATCCGTGAGGATCTCGGCGGCGCCGCGGATCACGGCGAGCTCGAGCTTCGGCTCGGCCTCGTCGCGGAGCAGCGACACGCGGTAGTCCCCGGGCTGCGCGATCCGCACCGCACCGACCGGCGCGTCGATGCGATACGCGACCTGCCGCGCGGGTCCGCCGATCGTCACGCGCACGCGGCCGTCGATCAATCGAATCAGTTCGTCGGACTGGAAGTCGACCGTCGTCTGCGCATCGAGCTGCAGCGTGCTGCCGTCCGCGAACGCGATCTCCGCGCGGCCGTCGGCCGTGTGCAGACGATCGCCGCTGAGGAGCGGCATGTTGAGCGCGGAAGATTCAGGACGGCCGTCGCGTTCCAGCGTGACGGTCCCTTCGACGAAGGCGACGTGGGCGGGCGGCGCGACGTCAGGCTCAGGCTCCTGCGCACGCACGACCGACACACGCGCCGTCAGCGCCACGACCGCGGCGCTGAAGATCACGAGCAGGCGGCGAACCATGGGGAGACCTCTGGAATCTGGGGCAGGGTGGCAAGGCTCAATATAGCACTAACTTAGCGCCGTGCCACCGTGCTCGTGCTTGACAGGACCGTGCTCATATTTTATATTTACGCTGTTATAAAGATTTCACCCGCAGTTCAGCTGGCGGCGTGCACGAGAGGACATCGCACATGAGCAAGATTATCGGGATCGACCTGGGCACCACGAACTCGGTTGTCGCCGTCATGGAAGGCGGAGAGCCGGTCGTCATCACCAACCCGGAAGGCAGCCGGTTGACGCCTTCCGTCGTCGGGTTCACCAAGTCCGGCGAGCGGCTGGTCGGCCAGGTCGCCAAGCGGCAGGCGGTGACGAATCCGGAGAACACCGTCTTCTCCATCAAGCGCTTCATGGGGCGCAAGTACGACGAGGTCACCGAGGAAATGAAGATGGTGCCGTACTCCGTCGTCCGCGCCTCGAATGGGGACGCGCGCGTGCACGCGGGCGGGAAGGAGTATTCGCCGCCGGAAATCTCCGCGATGATCCTGCAGAAGCTGAAGCAGGCCGCGGAGGAATACCTCGGTCAGGCGGTGACGAAGGCCGTCATCACCGCGCCGGCTTACTTCAACGACGCGCAGCGGCAGGCCACCAAGGACGCCGGGCAGATCGCCGGGCTCGAGGTGATGCGCATCGTCAACGAGCCGACCGCGGCGGCGCTCGCCTACGGTCTCGACAAGAAGAAGGACGAGACGATCGCGGTGTACGACTTCGGCGGCGGCACTTTCGATATCTCGATCCTCGAAGTCGGCGAGGGCGTCGTCGAAGTGAAGGCGACCAACGGCGACACGCACCTCGGCGGCGACAACCTCGATCAGCGGATCATCGACTGGATCATCACCGAGTTCAAGAAGAGCGACACGATCGATCTCGGCAAGGACCGCATGGCGCTGCAGCGCCTGAAGGAAGCGGCGGAGAAGGCGAAGATGGAGCTCTCCACGGTGATGGAGACCGACATCAACCTGCCGTTCATCACCGCCGACCAGACCGGTCCCAAGCACATGCAGCTGAAGCTGACGCGGGCGAAGCTCGAGCAGCTCGTGGAGGACCTGCTGCAGAAGACGGTCGGTCCCACGAAGCAGGCGCTCGCGGACGCCGGCGTCGACGCCGGCAAGATCGACGAGGTCGTGCTCGTCGGCGGCTCGACGCGCATCCCGCGCGTGCAGGCGATCGTCAAGGAGCTGTTCGGGAAGGAGCCGCACAAAGGCGTGAACCCCGACGAGGTCGTGGCGGTCGGCGCCGCGATTCAGGCGGGCGTGCTCGCGGGCGAGGTCAAGGACCTGCTGCTGCTCGACGTCACGCCGCTCTCGCTCGGCATCGAAACCCTCGGCGGCGTGATGACGACGCTGATTCCGCGGAATACGACGATTCCGACGCGGAAGAGCGAGACGTTCTCGACCGCGGCCGACAACCAGACGAGCGTCGAAGTACACGTGCTGCAGGGGGAGCGTCCGATGGCGCGCGACAACCGCACGCTCGGCCGCTTCCATCTGACGGGCCTTCCGTCGGCGCCGCGCGGCGTGCCGCAGATCGAGGTCACGTTCGACATCGACGCCAACGGCATCGTCAACGTGTCCGCCAAGGACATGGCGACGCACAAGGAGCAGAAGATCACGATCACCGCGTCGAGCGGCCTCTCGAAGGATGAAGTGGACCGCATGATGCGCGAAGCCGAGTCGCACGCCGAAGAGGATCGTCGCCGCAAGGAAGAGATCGAAACGCGGAATCATGCGGACCAGGCGGCCTACGCGGCGGAGCGGATGCTGAAGGACAACGGCGACAAGCTGTCGGCGTCGGACAAGCAGCCGATCGAGTCGGCTATCGAGGAGCTGCGCAAGGCGATCGAGAAGAACGACGTCGAGGACATGAAGCGGAAGATGGACGCGTTGAACGCCGCGCAGCACAAGGCGGCGGAGGCGCTCTATCGCGCGGCGAGCGCGGCAGGCGCCGGCGGCGGCCAGCCAGGCGGCGGCCAGCCGGGCGGCGGCGCGCAGCCCGGCGCCAACGGCCGCGCGCAGGGGGACGTCATCGACGCAGAGGTTGTGGAAGAGGAGAAGAAGTAACGTGTCGGTGCTGGGGGCTGGGTGCAGGGTCAGCGTGCCAGGCACGGCCAGTGCCCGGCGCACCGTGCACCGGGTTTCCCCAGCACCATGCCTCGGCCCTCAGCACGTCGCACCGACATGGATTTCTACATAATCCTCGGCCTTGCGCCCGGCGCCAGCGGCGCGGACATCAAGCGCGCGTACCGGCGCCTCGCGCGCCGGTATCACCCGGGCATCAACCCGGGCGATCGCGCGGCCGAGACGTACTTCGGGCGGATCTCGGAAGCCTACGAGACGCTGGTCGATCCGGACCGTCGACGTGCGTACGACGCGTCGGGCGGCCAGCCGGTGGAGGAAACGGGCCCGACGTTCGAGTTCACCGGGTTCGATTTCTCGACCATCGTGCAGGGCGCCGAGGCGGCGACGTTCACGGAACTCTTCGCCGACGTGCTGAACGCGGCCGGCGGCGCGGAGGGCGTGCGCCCCGAGGCGGGCGCGGACCTGCACTCCGCGCTCACGGTCTCGTTCGAGGACGCGATGCGCGGAGTGGACCGGCAGGTCATCGTCACGCGCCAGGACGTCTGCGGCGCCTGCGGCGGCGCCGGGCAGGTCAGGACGCATGAAGCGCGGTGCGCGCCCTGCCACGGCACGGGCAAGGTGCGTTGGGCACGCGGACACATGGTGTTCACCAAGGCGTGCGCCGCGTGCCAGGGCGCCGGCCGTCAGCGCTCGCAGCGGTGCGCGCCGTGCACGGGACTCGGCCGCGTCGTCCGCTCGGATGCCGTGCCCGTTGCCGTGCCGCCCGGCGCGATCGACGGCATGCGGCTGAGGATCCCGGACCGCGGGCATGTGGGCCGCCACGGCGGGCGGTCCGGCGATCTCTACGTGACGGTGCACGTGCAGCCGCATCCGCAGTTTCAGCGCAACGGCGACGATCTGCACGTGGTGACCTCGATCGGCGTGCACGAAGCGGTGCTCGGCGCGCGGATCGACGTGCCGTCGCTCGAAGGGCCCGTCAAGCTGCGGGTTCCGCCCGGGACGCAGGCGGGTCAGCGGTTCCGGATGCAAGGACGCGGCGCGCCGAATCCGGCCGGCGGCGGCCGCGGCGATCTAATCGTCGAGGCGCGGATCGTGCTGCCGCAGGTCGTTGACGAACGCAGCAAGGATCTGATCAGGGAGTTCGGGAAGCTGTATGGAGAAAGACGAAATGCTGATTTCTGAATGCTGAATGCTGAATGAAGATCATCGAGTTCTTCAATCAGCATTCAGCACGCAGCATTCAGCGAAGTGGTCGTGATGGTCAAGCGAAGCGGCCGAGCGTATTACATGATCAGCGCGGTGGCGCAGAAGTACAACATCCACCCGCAGACGCTTCGCCTGTACGAACGTGAGGGGCTGCTGAAGCCGTCGCGCACCGAAGGCAATACCCGGCTCTACTCCGAAGAAGATCTCGAGCAGCTCGAGACGATCCTGTCGCTGACGCGCGACCTCGGCGTCAACCTCGCCGGCGTCGAGATCATCCTGAACATGCGGCGCCGGATGGAGCAGATGCAGCGCGAGGTCAACGAGTTCATGGAATACGTGAAGCACGAGCTGGCGCGCGGCCTCGGCGACTGGGAGCAGCGGCTCAGCACCGCGCTCGTCAAATCGGCGCCGACCGATCTGGTGCCGTCACGCCCGGCTGCGAAGCGCGAGGAGGGGGCTGGGGGCTGAGCACGTTGTGATTTCCCGGCACGGCCTCCCTGCAGCCCGCCCCCGGCACCGTCTGTCCGTTATGATCCACCCATGCGCGCGAGCGATGCGTCCGAGAGCGATGCGCTGCAGGCGTACCTGCGCGCCATCGCGCGCATTCCGCGGCTGACGGTGGACGAAGAGCGCGAGCTGGGACGGCGCATCAAGGAGCGCGCCGATCAGGACGCGCTCCGCCGGCTCGTCGAAGGCAACCTGCGCTTCGTCGTCAGCTACGCGAAGCGGTATCGCGGCCTCGGCGTTTCCTTCCTCGATCTCATTCACGACGGCAATCTCGGCCTGATGGAGGCCGCGCGCCGCTTCGATCCCGAGCGGAACGTCAAGTTCATCACCTACGCGGTGTGGTGGGTGCGGCAGGCCATCACGCACGCGCTCTCCGGGCAGACGCGCGCGTTTTCGCTGCCGCAGAAGCTGTCCGGCGTCGCGGCCCGGTTCGGACGCGAGGTGGCCGAGCTCACCGAGCAGCTCGATCGCTCCCCGACGACGACGGAGATTGCGCAGGATCTGGACATCTCGGAGGCGGACGTGGACGCGCTGATGCGGATCGGGACGAGCGACGTGTCGCTCAGCGACCACGTGGGCGATGCGCGCGGCGAATCGGACGGCCCCGAGATTGGGGATCTGATCGAACAGGTGACCGTGCCGCCCGTCGACGACGAGTTGATCCATGCGGCCGCGGTCGAGCGTATTCGCGCCGCCCTCGACGAGCTGGACGGGAAAGAGCGCGAGGTCGTCGAGCTGCGCTTCGGCCTCGACCGCGACGGCGAACCGCGCACGCTCCAGGAGGTCGGCGACGCGCTCGGACTGTCGCGCGAGCGCATCCGCCAGATCGAAGCGCGCGCGAAGGAGAAGCTGCGGCGATCGAAGCGCGCCGACGAGTTGCGCAGCTACCTGAATTGACGGCTGGCGTACAATCGGTCATCCCCATGCCCTGTGACTTCTGCGACGATACCGGCTGGAAGGCCGTCACGACCGACGGCGTCCGCCGCGTCGTGCGCTGCGACTGCTGGTTGAGCGACTTGGCTGCCAAGACGTTGAAGAGCTCTGGCATTCCTCCTCGTTATCAAAAGTGCGATCTCGATTCATTCCGCGACTACAACGACACGCTGGTGCGGGCGGTCACGAAAGCCAAAGCTCTGGCAGAGTCTTTTCCCGTGGTAGAGAAGGGATTGCTTTTTCTCGGTCAGCCAGGGATCGGGAAGACGCATCTGGCTGTCGGCATTCTGCGTCGCATTGTCCAGCGCACCGGGGCAAGCGCGGTGTTCTACGACACGCGGACACTCCTCTCCACCATTCGAAGCACGTACAACGCCGTCGTGAAGACGACGGAGATCTCAGTCATTCGCCCGGTTATGGAGGCGCAGTTTCTGGTCCTCGATGATCTCGGGGCCGAACGGCCCTCCGAGTGGGTCGAAGAGACCATGAATCTGATAATCAACACGCGTTACAACATGAAGCGGTTGACGGTGTTCACCTCGAATTATCCCGAGGTCCAAAAGCCCGGGTCCCATGCGGAAACGCTCGTCGAGCGTATTGGAGCAAGGATCTTTTCCCGACTGTTCGAAATGTGCGAGTTCGTGGAAATGCAGGGCGTTCATTTCCGTGAACTCCATAAAGATCCGACGGCGGAAGAAATCCTCGCCCTCGACAAGAAGGGCGCTCGGTTGCAGAAGGACGTGGGCGATAAACGGAAAACCATGCTGCGTGCGCAACTGAAGCCCGGGAAAGAACTGGGCTGGACCGGCGGCAAGGCAAGTACCTGAGCGCGTTTGGCATTCAGCATTCGGCATTCAGCATTTGCTCGGCCTCTACCTCCACATCCCGTTCTGTTCCTCAATCTGCAACTACTGCAATTTCAATCGAGGTCTGTACGACGACGCGCTGAAGACGCGGTACGTTGACGCGTTGCGTACCGAGATCCTTCGGGAGTCACAGGGTTCCGCCGCGGACACGATCTTCTTCGGCGGCGGGACGCCGTCGCTGCTCGAGCCGCGCGACGTCGCGTCGCTGATCGAGGCCTGCCGGGCGACATTCGCGATGCCGGGCGACGTGGAGACCACGCTCGAGACGAACCCGGAGACGGTGGATCGCGCGAAGCTCGATGCGTTTCGCGCCGCCGGCGTGAACCGTCTCAGTTTCGGCGTGCAATCCTTTCAGGACGCGGAGCTGCAGCGGCTCGGCCGCATTCATTCCGCGGATCGCGCCCGGCGCGTCGTCCGCGAGGCGCGCGCCGCGGGTTTCGAGAACGTCAGCCTGGATCTGATGATGTGGCTGCCCGAGCAGCGCGTCGCCGACTGGCTGGCGAACCTGGACGCGCTGATCGAGGCGGACCCGGACCACGCGTCGCTGTACCTGCTCGAGTTGTATCCGAACGCGCCGCTGCGCGACGAGATGGCGCGAGCGCAGTGGTCGCAGGCGCCCGACGAGGACGCGGCCGAGATGTATGTGCGCGGTCTCGAGCGGCTCGACGCGGCCGGGTACGAACAGTACGAGATCTCGAACGTCGCACGTGCGGGACGCGCGTCGCGGCACAACCTGAAGTACTGGACCGACGGTGAGTGGCTGGGGTTCGGCTGCGGCGCGCATTCGACCCGCGCCGGCGTGCGCTGGAAGAACGTCGCGGCAACCGGGGATTACGTCGACCGCATCAACGCCCGCGCCGGCGTCGTCGTCGATCGGCGCGCGCTGACGCGCGAGGAGCGGCTCGAGGAGGCGCTCTTCACCGGGCTTCGGCTGAACGCGGGCGTCGATATCGATCGGGTGGGCGCCCGATACGGTTGTGACGTCTGGGGCCGATTCGGCGACGGGCTGCAGCCGTTCGTCGACGAGGGGCTCCTGGTTCGCGAGGGCCCGCGTCTGCGCCTGACGCGGGGCGGCATGCTGCTGGCCAATGAGGTCATGAGCGTGTTCGTGTGATAAAGTGACCCCTTTCCCGGGATTCGCCTGAAGGAGGCAGCGAATGCGGTCGTCGCTCAGAATATCCAGTTTTGCCCTTGCGGTGGCGCTCGTGCCCGCCGCGTTGTGGGCCCAGACCCCGCCCCAGCAACCGCCGGCGCAGGGGTCTCAACAGCAGAACCCTCCAGCGCAGCAGCCGCCGGCGCAGGGCACGCAGCCCGCGCAGCAGCAGCCGGCCGCCGCGTCGCCGACGCGGACGTTCACGGCGGACGGCGGGCTCATCTTCAACATCATCAAGCCGGATCACACGGCTGATTTCGAAATGGTGATTGGGAAGCTGAAGGAAGCGCTCGCCAAGAGCCCGGACCCGAAGCGCAAGCAGCAGGCCGCCGGCTGGAAGGTGTTCAAGGCCGTCGAACCGTTCCAGGGGAACGTGCTGTATCTCTTCATCCTCGATCCCGCGGTGAAGGACGCCGACTATACGGTCTCGAAGATTCTTTCCGAGGTCCTGCCCAACGAGGTACAGGATCTGTGGAATAAGTACAAAGACGCGTACGCGAGCGGCCAGAACCTCGTGAACCTTCAGCTCATCGCCAACATGAGCAGCGTCGCGCCGGCCGCAGGCGGAAAATAGAAAGCAGAAGGTAGAAGGCAGAAGGTAGAAGGCAGAAGGTAGAAGGCCTTTTGCCTTTTGCCTTTTTCAGAACTTCAGATTGATTCCCGCATAGAACCGCTGCACGGTCTGGTGCAGCGGGGTTCCCCGCAGATTGAAGACGCGATAGTCGAGCCGCAAGCGCAGCGGGCCGGCGAGAGAGATCTTCGCGCCGCC
>QHWR01000222.1:14253-27989 GCA_003223835.1 Acidobacteriota bacterium
TCGTATTCGGAACCGACAGTGTTTCGTGATAGATCCCGCCCCCCGCGGTGGCGTAGAACTGCATGCCAGCGATCGGAATCGGCGTCTGCAGGAGGCCGTCGAACATGAACGTGTCGAGCGCGGGCGCCGCCGGCGTCAGGTCCTCGCTGGTGTTCGCGTACTCGAACTCGAGTCCGACGATGAGCAGGCCGGCGCCGATGGCGACGCCTTTCACGGGCCGATTGGCCGGCGTCATGTTGACGCCGAGAAAGCCGGTGATGTCGGCCGACGCGGACGCGGGAAACAGCAATATTGCGAGAAGGCAGAAGAGCGCCTGCGGCCCGAGCGCGAGCGGGGGTGGGGCCACGCGAGCAGAGAGCAAAGACGGCCGACGGGAGAAACGGGTGCGCATACCTGCATCGTACTGCCTTTTGCCTTCTGCCTTTTGCCTTGATACATTCGCGTTCGTGGACTTTCGCCCGAGCGACGATCAGGAAATCCTCCGGCGCAGCGTGCGGGAGTTTGCCGAAGCCGAGATCCGGCCGCACGTCATGGAGTGGGACGAAGCGCAGCATTTCCCGATGGATCTGCTGCCGAAGCTCGCCGCGCTCGGTCTGCTCGGCGTGCAGCTCTCCGAAGAGTACGGCGGCGCCGGCATGTCCGCCGTCGACTACTGCATCTGCATCGAGGAGCTCGCGCGCGTCTGCCCGGCGATCGCGCTGTCGGTCGCCGCGCACAACGGCCTCTGCAGCACGCACATCGCGATGTTCGGCAGCGACGCGCAGAAACGGACGTATCTGCCGAGGCTCGTGACCGGCGACGTTCTCGGCGCGTGGGCGCTGACCGAGGCCAGCGCCGGCAGCGACGCCGCGGGCATGCGCACGACGGCGGTCAGGCAGGGAGACTGCTGGGTCATCAACGGGTCGAAGAGCTTCATCACGCACGGCGCGATCGGCGGCATCATGGTCGTGATGGCGGTGACGGATCGGATGAAAGCGCACCGCGGCATTTCCGCGTTCGTCGTCGAGCACGGGACGCGCGGCATGACGGCGGGCAAGAAGGAAAACAAGCTCGGGATGCGCGCGAGCGATACGAGCGAAGTCGTGTTCCAGGACTGCCGCGTGCCCGTCGCGCAGATGATCGGCGACGAAGGACAGGGCTTCATCAACACGCTCCAGGTCCTCGACGCCGGGCGGATTGGGATCGCGGCGCTCTCGGTCGGCCTCGCGCAGGGCGCCTACGAAGCCGCCCGCGATTACGCGCGCGAACGCCGTCAATTCGGTCAGCCCATCGCGGCGTTCCAGGCGATCCAGTGGAAGCTCGCGGACGCGGCGACGCGGATCGAAGCGGGCCGTCTTCTCACCTATCGCGCCGCGCACCTCAAGGACCTGGGCCGCCGCATGACGAAAGAGTCCGCGATGGCGAAGCTGTACGCGAGCGAGGTCGCCGTACGGGTCGCCGACGACTGCGTCCAGATCCACGGCGGCTACGGCTTCGTGAAGGACTATCCCGCCGAGAAGTACTTCCGCGACGTCAAGCTGCTGACGATCGGCGAGGGCACGAGCGAAATCCAGCGCCTCGTCATCGCGCGCCAGTTGCTGAATTCCTGACGTTGGTGAATTCGTGAATTGGCGGGATGGTGAATTGGCGGCGGTTGGCGACGTGGATCGCGAGGGGCAATTCACCAACTACCCATGGCGCCGCTGAGCGATCGGGTGATCGCCGGGGATCCGCGGGCGATCGCCCGCGCCATCACGCTGATCGAAGACGAGGCGCCCGACGGCGCGGACCTCGTGCGGCGCATCTTCGCGCGCACCGGACGCGCGTACCTCGTCGGCGTCACCGGCGCGCCGGGCGCGGGCAAGAGCACGCTCGTCGATCGCCTGATTGTCGGGGTTCGCAAGGCAGGTCAGACCGTCGGGGTCGTGGCCGTCGATCCCACGAGCCCGTTCAGCGGCGGCGCGATCCTCGGCGACCGCGTCCGCATGCAGGCGCACGCGGGCGACGACGGCGTGTTCATCAGGAGCATGGCGACGCGCGGTCACCTCGGCGGCCTCGCGCGCGCGACCGGCGAAGCGGCGCTCGTGCTCGACGCCGCGGGCAAGGACCTCGTGCTCATCGAGACGGTCGGCGTCGGTCAGGATGAAGTGGACATCGTCCGCACGGCGGACGTCTCGATCGTGACGCTCGTTCCCGGGGCCGGCGACGACGTGCAGGCGCTCAAGGCGGGCATCATGGAGATCGCCGACATCTTCGTCGTCAACAAGGCGGACCGCGAGGGAGCGGACCGCACCGTCGCGTCGGTCGAGGCGATGCTGTCGCTGCAGACCTTTCCCGACGGGCAGTGGCGTCCGCCGATCGTGAAGACGGAGGCGACGACGGGACGGGGCGTCGCCGAGCTGCTGGCGGCGATCGATCGGTTCCGCGCGCACACCGCGCCCGCGCTCGGCGGGCGGCGCAAGGCCCGCGCGGAGTACCGCGTCCGCGAGCTGATGGCGCATCGATTCGTGCGCCACGCGGAAGAGCGCGTGCTCGCCACAGGAGAGTTCGATCGCCTGCTCGATCGTATCGCCGCGCGCGAGACGGATCCGTACAGCGTCGTGGACGAGATCGTGAAGAGGACCGTACGTTGATGCGGAGGCGTGCTGAAAAGTACGCCGTCGGTGGCTTGAAGACGCCCGGCCTGAAGGTCGGGCCTGCACGGTGTCCATGAAGGCGATTCTCGACCACGTTGGGATCGCGGTTTCGAACCTCAACGAAGCATTGAAGTTTTACCGCGATGCGCTCGGCCTCGAGATCGAGGCGCCGGAGGACGTGCCGTCGCAGCGGGTCCGGGCACACTTCATTCCCGTCGGCGAGTCGGCGGCGGAGCGGGGCGCAGGGGCCCCCGCGGAGCCCCTTCGAGGGGGAGGGGCCCCCGGACCAAAATTAGAATTACTGGAAGCGACGGCGGAGGACTCGCCGATCGCGAAGTTCGTGGCGAAGCGCGGCGCGGGACTCCATCACATCACGCTGCGGGTGGACGACATCCGCGAGGCGCTCGCGCAGCTCAAGGCAAAGGGCGTCCGCCTGATCGACGGGACGCCTCGTGCCGGCGCGCACGGCTCGCTCGTCGCCTTCATCCATCCCTCCAGCGCGCATGGGGTGCTCGTCGAACTGAAAGAACATCACGTCGATGTACTCGAGCGATGACGTTCGGCGACCTCGAGCTGATTCCGCTCATCGACGGCTATTTCCGCCTCGACGGCGGGGCGATGTTCGGCGTCGTGCCCAAGCCGCTGTGGGAGCGGCGGGCGCCGGCCGACGACCGCAATCGGATCCAGCTCGCGACGCGGCCCCTCGTCGTCCGCGGCGAGAAGACGGTGACGATCGACGCGGGCCTCGGCGACAAGATGGATGCGAAGAGCGTTGACATTTATGCGATCGACCGGCGGGAGAACATGGACGTCGCGATGGCGAGTGCCGGCCTTGCCGCCGAAGACATCGACGTGGTGCTCGCATCGCACTTGCACTTCGATCATGCGGGGGGCTTCACGATCCGGACGGCGGACGGCCTGCGGCCGCGGTTTTCCAACGCACGCTACGTCGTCCGCCGCGGCGAGTGGGAGGACGCGACGCATCCGCACGAACGCAACCGGGCGAGCTATCTCGCGGAGAACTTCGTCCCGCTGGAAGCGGCGGGAGTGATGGACCTGATCGACACCGACGGGCCGGTGGTGATGCCGGGAATCCGCGTCCAGCGGACCGGCGGCCACACGATGCACCACCAGATCGTGTGGATCGAGAGCGGCGGGAGTACCGCCGTCTTCGCCGCCGATTTGATCCCGACCGTTGGGCACGTGGACGAGCCGTGGATCATGGGCTACGACCTGTACCCGATGGACACGCTCGCGTTCAAGCGCGCGTTCGTCCGCGAGGCGATCGACCGCGAGTACTTGATTTTCTTCGAGCACGACCCGAAAATCGCGGCGGGCTACATTCGCGAGAAGGACGGCCGGAAGTACGTCGAGCCGACCCGGACTCACCGAACATGACGATTGCGATCGGGATTATCGGGGGCAGCGGTCTGTACGACATGGCGGAGCTGACCGCACGCGAAGAGCGCCGCGTCGCCACGCCGTTCGGCGATCCGTCGGGCCCGTACGTCGTCGGCACGCTGCGGCGCCAGCGCGTCGCGTTTCTCGCGCGGCACGGCGCCGGACACCGGCTGCTGCCGTCGGAGTTGAATTTCCGCGCGAACATCTACGGATTCAAGACGCTCGGCGTGGAATACATCCTGTCGGCGAGCGCCGTCGGCAGCCTGCGCGAGCAATACGAACCGCTCCATCTCGTCATTCCGGATCAGTTCTTCGATCGCACGAGGGGGCGTGTCTCGACGTTCTTCGGCCACGGCATCGCCGTGCACGTCGGGTTCGCGCATCCGTTCTGCGAACATCTCAGCGCGATCGCCTATGACTCGGCGAAGGCGGCCGGCGCGACCGTGCACAAGGGCGGCACCTACGTCTGCATGGAAGGGCCCCAGTTCTCGACGCTGGCGGAATCGAAGCTGTACCGTTCCTGGGGGATGGACATCATCGGCATGACCAACCTGCAGGAGGCCAAGCTCGCGCGCGAAGCGGAGATCTGTTACTCCACGATTGCGCTCGTCACCGACTACGATTGCTGGCACGAAGGGCACGACGAGGTGACCGTCGAGATGGTCATCGCCAACCTGACCCAGAATGCGAAGACCGCCCAGCAGGTGATCGCGAACGCGATCGGCCGGCTGCCGTTCGAGCGAACGTGCGAGTGCGCAACCGCGCTCGCGACCGCGATCATCACGCGTCCTGACGCGATCCCGGAGCAAGTCAAAAAAGATCTGGCGCCGATTATCGGGAAATACGTCAATGCCAAATGCTAAATGCCAAAGGCCAAACGCATTCTCTTTCGGCATTCAGCAGTCAGCAGTCAGCCAGCATTAGGTCAGCGTCTATGTCCATTGTGGTGACCGGTTCCATCGCGTTCGACTACCTGATGTCGTTTCCGGGGAAGTTCACCGATCATCTTCTTCCGGAGCACCTCTCGCGCATCAGCCTGAGCTTCCTCGTGGACACGATGGACAAGCGCCGCGGCGGGTGCGCGCCGAACGTCGCCTACACGCTCGCGCTGCTCGGCGAGCGGCCGCGCCTGATGGCGACGGCGGGGCAGGACTTCGGCGACTATCGCCGCTGGCTCGAGGCGGCGGGCGTGGACACGTCGCTCGTGAAGGACGTGAGCGGCAAGTTCACGGCGTCCTTCTTCTGCAGCACCGACCAGGACAGCAATCAGATCGCGTCCTTCTATACCGGCGCGATGGCGAACGCGGGGGAACTGTCGTTCAGGACGGTGGGCGACTGCGAGCTGGCGATCGTCTCGCCGAACGATCCCGGCGCGATGCTGCAGTACGCGGAGGAGTGCCGCGCGCTGACGATTCCGTTCATCTGGGACCCCGGCCAGCAGTGCGCGCGCATGGACGGCGACGAGCTGCGCGACGGGCTCCACGGAGCCGCCGTCGTCATCTGCAACGACTACGAATTCGAGTTGATCAAGCAGAAGACGTCGCTCGACGCCGCCGGCATTCTCGGCCACAGCCGCGCCATCGTCGTGACGCGCGGAGAACACGGGTGCACGATTCTCGAACGCGAACGCGAGGCGCACGTCCCCGCGGTGCCGCCGCACCGCCTCGTCGATCCCACCGGCGTGGGCGATGCCTTCCGCGGCGGCCTGATGAAGGGCCTCGCACGCGGCTTCGATCTGGAGGTGTGCGCGCGAATCGGGAGCGTCGCCGCCACCTACGCCCTGGAGCACCTCGGCGGCCAGAGTCATGCCTACACCTGGGACGAATTCCGCGAGCGCTACGAGGCGCACTTCGGCCGCGAGGCGGCGCTGCTTCAGCCCGCCACGTAACTTATGTGTCGCCGGCGCGGTCGAAGCATCGAGATGACCCGGAAGGACTGCGTAGACCGCACGTACTTACGACATTGTCGTACGAGCGCCAGTTCGGTGACACTTGGTCGCATCCCGGCGGCGGCGCGACGCTGACATTCTTCGCGTGAGCCGTCTCAGCCACGCCGACCCAGCCGCGACAGACGCGCGCGCTACACACGCGCGGTAGCGCGGCACTTACCACAACCGGGCGTCTGCCTGAATTTTCTTCATGGCGTCGCGAAATACCGCAGGCTGCCGCGCGCTTTCACGTGATTTCCCGCGGCTCAGGTGCGGAACGCGCCTTGCAGTCGGGCTCGGCGGCCGCGTGAGTTCCGGCCGGAGGTTCTCGTGAGGCGTTCCGTTCTGTCGTCCCTCCTGGCGGTCGTCACCGCCGTTCCATTGCTCGGGCAAGCGCCCGCTCGGGACGTGCAGGGTTCGCGGCCGCCGGTGTTCCGCAGCCGCGCCAGCCTCGTGTCGCTCAACGTCGCCGTCCTCGACGGCGCCGCGCGCTACGTCACCGGGCTGCAGCCCGCCGACTTCGCCGTCTACGAGGACGGTGTCAAGCAGGACGTCAAGTTCTTCGAGTCGAACGCGGTGCCCATCGATTTGATCGTCCTCGTGGACACGAGCGCGAGCATGAGCGACAAAATGGACGCCGTCCACCAGGCGGCGATCGGCTTCCTTCATACGCTCCGTGACGGCGACCGCGGGGCCGTCGTGTCCTTCAGCGAGACGGTCAACGTCGTCCAGCCGCTGACGGGCGACCGCGCGTCGCTCGACGAGGCGGTCCTCTCGACGCACGCGCACGGCGCGACCGCGCTGCACAATGCGGTCTACATCGCGCTGAAGCAGTTCGGCCAGCTGGCGCGGCAGGACGGAGAAGTGCGCCGCCAGGCGATCGCCATCGTGTCCGACGGCGACGACACGGCGAGTCTCGTCACCTTCGATGACGTGCTGTCGCTGGCGCGCAAGACCGGCGTGAACGTGTACACGATCGGGCTGCATTCGAAGTACGAGACGCAGCGCATCGTCCAGGAGCGTCACCGGTATTTCAATGAAGCGGAGTACTCGCTGAAAACGCTGGCGCGCGAGACCGGCGCCCAGGCGTTCTTCCCCCTCGACATCGCCGAGCTGAAGGGCGTCTACTCGGCGATCTCCTCGGAGCTGGCGAACCAGTATTCGATCGGGTACGTGCCGGCGAACGGGCGTCTCGACGGCCGGTTCCGTCGCATCATCGTGCAGGTCGTCTCGCGTCCGGAGCTGCGTCCGCGGACGCGTCTGGGCTACGTCGCCGAGCCGGAACACACGGTCCTGCTGTCAACGGGATCGCTGCCGCAGTAATACAAGACGGAAGCTGGAAGCTGACCAACGCGCGCTATGATCGTGCGCGTCGCTGATGCTGCTCGCGCGACTGCTCGTGCTCGGTGCCTTCCTCTGGTTCGCGGCGCTGGTCCTCGCGCCGCTGGCGCGCCATTCCCCGAACCATCTGATCGCCCGGTCGGCGGCGCTGGTGTACGACGCGGGGTCGTTCGTCTGCCACCAGCGGCCGGCGCGATCCTTCAGGGTCGGCCGGAGCGCGATGCCGGTCTGCGCGCGATGCACCGGGCTGTACGCGTCGGCCGCGGCGGGGGGCCTGCTCGCGCTGCTGTTCTCCGTCGCGGGGACGGCGCCCTGGCGCGCGCGACTCCTGCTCGCCGTCGCGGCGGTCCCCACGGTCGTCACGTTCGGCGCCGAACAGGCCGGATGGTGGTTCCCGTCGAACGGAATCCGCGCGCTCGCGGCGCTGCCGCTTGGGTTCTGCGCCGCGTGGGTGGTCGTCGAGGCGCTCGTGTCCAGGGCGCGGCCGCGGCAAGTTTCGGGATATCATTCCTGAAGTACATGACGACGAAATCCACTGCAGCGACGCGGCCGCGCGCCGTTGCCGAACCGGGCATGCTGGCGCTCGTCTGCGCCGCCGCGTGGCTGGTCCCCGGGGCCGGTCACCTGTGGCTCGGCCGCCGGCAGAAGGGACTCGTGTTCCTCGTCGTGCTGCCGCTGATGTTCGCGATCGGCCTGATGCTGCGTGGCCGTCTGTTCCCGCTCGAGTGGTCGGAGCCGCTCGTGTTTCTCGGGGCGATCGCGGATCGCGGGGTGGGGTTGCCCTACATCCTCGCCCGCGCGTTCGACGCGGGGGCGGGAACCGTCACCGCCGTCAGCTACGAGTACGGCAACACGTTCCTGATGGTCGCGGGCCTGCTGAATTTTCTCGTGATGCTCGATGCGTTCGACATCGGCACGGGCCGCAAATGACGAGTCATTTCCTGTTGATGGTGCTCTTCGCGCTGCTCGTCTCGACGGTGTTCGCCGTCCTGTTGCGCGACGATCCGCGCGACCAGCTGCGGACGGGCGGTCTGATGCTCGGCGGCTTCGTCGCCGCCGCCCTCGCGCTCGGCTGGCTGATGTATCCCTTTCCGCTATGAACGTTGCTCAGAACCTTCTTTTGGACCGTGACGGCGCCGTCGCGACGATCACCGTCAACCGCCCGAAAGTCCTCAACGCGCTCAACACGGACACGCTCGACGAGCTCCGCCGCGCGATCCTCGCGCTGAAGCACGACGACGGGGTGCGCGCCGTGATCCTGACGGGCGCGGGAGAGAAGTCGTTCGTGGCGGGCGCCGACATCAACGAGCTGGCCGCGCAGACGCCCGCCGGCGGTCGCGAGCACGCGATCCGCGGCCAGCATGTCCTCGACTTGATCGAGAACATGGGCAAGCCCGTGATCGCGGCGATCAACGGCTACGCGCTCGGCGGCGGCTGCGAGCTGGCGATGGCCTGCACGCTGCGGATCGCGGCCGACACGGCGAAGCTCGGGCAGCCGGAGATCAACCTCGGGATCGTTCCAGGCTACGCGGGCACGCAGCGTCTCGCGCGGCTCGTCGGAAAAGGACGCGCGCTCGAGCTGCTGCTGACGGGCGATCAGATTGGCGCGCCGGAAGCGCACCGTCTCGGCCTCGTCAACCGCGTTGTCCCCGCGGCGGAATTGATGAAGGAATCCAGGAAGCTCGCCGACGCGCTCGCGGCGAAGGCCCCCATCGCCGTCCGCTACATCATCGACGCCGTCAACAAGGGCCTCGAGATCCCGTTCCCGCAGGCGCAGGTGTTCGAGGCGACGCTCTTCGGCCTCGTGGCCAGCACCGACGACATGCGTGAGGGGACGCGCGCGTTCCTCGAGAAGCGCAAGGCCGAGTTCAGGGGACGGTGATCGGTGCGTCAGGGGGACGAAGCGGCCGCGCCGCTCGGCGACGCCTCGCGGTTCCGGTTCGCGGTGGTCGTCTCGCGCTTCAATGCGTTCGTGACGGACCGGCTGCGCGACGGCGCGCTGGCGGCGCTGCGCGAGGCGGGCGCGCGCGACGAGGCCGTCGAGGTGATCGACGTTCCGGGCGCCTTCGAGATCCCGCAGGCGGCGCGCGCGGCGGCGGAAACCGGCCGCTTCGACGCGATCGTCTGCCTCGGATGCCTGATCCGCGGCGCCACCCCGCATTTCGAGTACATCGCCCTGGCGGCGGCGCACGGCATCACCGCGGCCGCCGGCGAGACCGGCATCCCGATGACGTTCGGCGTGCTGACGACCGAGACCCGCGAGCAGGCGCTCGAGCGCGCGGGCGACGGCCCGGACAACAAAGGACGCGAGGCGGCGGCGGCCGCGATCGACATGGCCTCGCTGTTCCGATCGCTCGCGGCGCCCAGCCGTCCCCCCGGGATTCGCGCATGACCGCAATCGACGGGGCAACGCGCCACCGCGCGCGCGAAGCGGCCCTTCAGATGCTCTATCAATGGGAAGTGGGTCGGGCGAGCGCGCACGAGGCGATCGTGACCTACTGGCCGTCGCGTGCGGCCGACGAGGACGAACCCGAAGACAAAGACGAGGACATCCCCGAAGCCGCACGCGACTTCGCCAATGCGCTGGTCCGGACGACGATCGAGCGCGTCGCCGAGGCGGACGAGATCATTGCCGCGCACGCGCGCAACTGGCGCGTCGAGCGGATGGCCGTCATCGATCGTCTCGTCCTGCGGCTCGCGATCGCCGAGCTGCTGTCCGATCCGGAGATCCCGGGGCGCGTCGTGATCAACGAAGCGCTGGAGCTGGCGCGCACGTTCAGCGGCGAGGAGCCCGTGCCGTTCATCAATGGGATTCTGGATGCCGTCCTGAAGACACTGAAGCGAGAATGATCCCGTTGAGGCTTGTTCTTCGTGTACTTGAATGAGGATCGCGAATCCGATCTGCTGCGCCAGCGGAAGGCGAACTTCGAGGAGCTGATCAAGCTCGGCGTGGAGCCGTATCCGCGGTCGTTCGCGCGCACCGACACCGTCGAGGCGCTGGTGGACGCGCACGGCGCGAAAAACGGCGAGCAGCTCGAATCGGCGCGGATCCGCACCACGACCGCCGGCCGCGTGCTGGCGATCCGGAGCTTCGGCAAGGCGAACTTCCTCGTGCTGTCGGACGGGCGCGCGCGCATCCAGGTGTACATCCGCAAGGACGCGCTGAGCGACCGGGACTTCGCGATTTTCAAGCTGCTCGACCTCGGCGATTACGTCGGCGTCGAGGGACGGTTGTTCCGCACGAAGACGAACGAGCTGACGATTTGGGCGTCGCGGCTCGAGTTCCTCGCGAAGTGTTTCATCCCGCTGCCCGAGAAATGGCACGGGCTGCAGGACATCGAAATCCGCTACCGGCAGCGGTATCTCGACCTGATCGTCAACCCGGAGTCGCGGCGCGTGTTCGAGGTCCGGGCGCGGGTGCTCGCGACGGTCCGCCGGTTCCTGAACGCGCGCGGGTATCTGATGCAGCCCATCCCGGGCGGCGCCGCCGCCAAGCCGTTCCGCACCCACCACAACGCGCTGGACATGACGCTCTACCTGCGGATCGCCCCCGAGCTCTACCTCAAGCGGCTCGTGGTGGGCGGCCTCGAGCGCGTGTACGAGATCAACCGCAACTTCCGCAACGAAGGGATCTCCACGCAGCACAATCCCGAGTTCACGATGCTCGAGTTCTACCAGGCATACAGCGAGTATCGCGAGCTGATGGCGATGACCGAACAGATGCTGTCCGAGGTCGCGCGCGAGGCCGTCGGGACGGATCAGATCAGGTTCGGCGACCACGCCATCTCGCTCACGCCGCCCTATCGCCGCGTCTCGCTGCGCGACGGGGCGTCGGCGGCCGCGTCGGCGCGACTCGGCGTCGCGGTGACGCCCGACGACCTGCGGTCGCGCGACAAGGCCGCCGCGATCGCGCGCAAGCTCGGGCTCGAGCTGAAGCCCGCGTGGGGGGCGGGGAAGGTCGCCACGGAAATCTTCGAGCGGCTGAACGAGGACGCGCTCATCGAGCCGACGCGACCAGCCGCGCCTGGTGGAGCGCTTCGAGCTCTACGTCGGGCGCCGCGAGATCGCCAACGCCTACTCCGAGCTCAACGATCCCATCGACCAGCGGCGGCGCTTCGAGGAGCAGGCGGCGCTCCGCGAGCGAGGCGACGAGGAGGCGCACGCGATGGACGAGGAGTACATCCGTTCGCTCGAGTACGGCCTGCCCCCCGCGGCCGGCGAGGGCGTCGGGATCGATCGGCTCGTCATGCTCCTGACGAACAGCCCGTCCATCCGCGACGTCATCCTGTTTCCGCTGATGCGGCCCCGCGCCTGATGAATCTGCCGTTCGAGTCGTTCATCGCGTTCCGGTACCTGATCGCGCGCCGCAAGCAGGCGTTCATCTCGCTCATCTCGTTCATCTCCGGTCTCGGCGTGATGGTCGGCGTCATGGCGCTGCTGATCGCGCTGGCCCTCATGACGGGCCTCCAGGCGGAGCTGCGCGATCGCCTCGTCGGATCGACCGCGCACGTGTACGTGTTCAAGGCCGCCGCCGCCGGGCTGGCGAACTACGACGCCGAGGTGAAGAAGCTGATGCAGATTCCGCACGTGATCGGCGCCGCGCCGGCGGTGCTCGGCAAGGGTCTCATGACGAGCGGGCGCGGCGAGCAGGTGCCGGTCACGGTCAAGGGCGTCGATCCCGCCGCGGAGCGATCCGTCACCGACGTGCAGAAGTCGATGATCGCCGGCAGCCTCGACGCGCTGCGTTCGGTGCCGGGCCTGCCGGACGGCATCCTCCTGGGCAAGGACATCGCGACCAGCCTCGGCGTCAACGTCGGCGACAGCGTGTCGCTGCTCACGCTGCAGGGCACGCTCACCCCGATGGGGCTGATGCCGCGCACGCGCACGCTCAGGGTCGTCGGCGTGTTCGGCCTGGGACTCTACGAGTTCGACAATGAGTACGCCTACGTGACGCTCGCGGTCGGCGAGCGCCTGTTCGACCGGACGAAACCGGACTTCGTCCAGCTTCGGCTCGACGACATGTTTCGCGCCCGCGAGGTCGCCAGCGCGATTCCCGAGAAGCTCGGCCCCGACTACCTGACGCAGGACTGGGCCGACATGAACAAGTCGCTCTTCTCGGCGCTGTGGCTCGAGAAGATGGCCATCTCCATCACCATCGGCCTCATCGTCATGGTCGCCGCGCTGAACATCATCGCGTCGCTGGTGCTCCTCGTGATGGAGAAGAGCCGCGACATCGCGATCCTCAAGACGATGGGGAGCCCCGCGGCGAGCATCCGGAACATTTTCATGCTGCAGGGACTGATCATCGGGCTCGCGGGCACCGCCGTGGGGGCGCTGTTCGGCTGCATCATCGTCGGCGTGCTCGACCGGTACAAGCTGATCCACGTGCCGGTGGACGTCTACCAGATCTCGTACGTGCCGTTCACGCTGCTGCCGCTCGACTTCACCATCGTGATCGTGTCGGCGATTCTGATCTGTTTCCTCGCGACGATCTATCCGTCGCGTCAGGCCGCGAAGCTCGATCCGGCGCAGGCGCTGCGGTATCAGTGATGATGTCGTTCATCGAAGTCACAGGGCTCGACAAAAGCTATCGCGTGGGCAGCAATACGCTGACCGTGTTGCGCGGTCTCTGTCTGAGCGTCGACCGGGGCGAGATGGTGGCGGTCGTCGGCGCGTCGGGGGTCGGCAAGAGCACGCTGCTGCACGTGCTCGGCGGGCTCGACTCGATCGACACCGGCTCGGTCCGGATCGGCGACGTGGCGGTGACGTCGATTGCGCCCGAGGCGGTCGTCGCGTTTCGCAACCGTCACGTCGGCTTCGTGTTCCAGTTCCACCATCTGCTGCCGGAGTTCACCGCGCTCGAAAACACGGGCATGCCGATGCGCATCGCCCGGCGTTCGGCGGAGGAGCGCGACGCGCGCGCGCGGCTGCTGCTCGAACGCGTCGGTCTCGGCGAGCGGCTCGAGCATCGGCCGGGCATGTTGTCGGGAGGCGAACAGCAGCGCGTCGCCATCGCGCGCGCGCTCGTGATGGAACCGCTCGTGCTGCTCGCCGACGAACCCACCGGCGACCTCGACGAGCACACCGCCGCGACGCTCCACGATCTTCTGCGCGAGATGCACCGCGAGCGCGGGCTCACGTCGATCATCGCCACGCACAATCCACGCCTCGCGGCCGCCTGCGATCGCGTGCTCAGACTGGAAGAGGGGAAGCTGCGGGAAGCGCGCTAATCGATTGGCGACTGGCGATTGCCGATTGGCGATTGACGGAATCGTCGATTGTCGATTGCAGATTGAGGGATTGTAGATTGGCGATTGCAGATTAACGAATGGCAGATTAATGATTGGTGAATCTCTCGCCCCCCCAACCAGCAATCGGCAATGCGTCAATCGCCAATCGGCAATTGACAATCCGTCAATCTGCAATCGACAATCGACGATTCCGTCAATCTG
>QHWR01000223.1 GCA_003223835.1 Acidobacteriota bacterium
GACAGTGCACGGCGAGGGGACGATCGTGGCGGATCCCAGCGACGCCAAACGACTGCTCGTCTGCTCGATGATCCGCGATGGGACGATCGGCGAGGCGGTCGTCGCGTATTTGTCGGAGGATCGCGGGAAGCATTGGACGCGCACGTTCAAGAGCCGTGACGGCGACCATGGCGGCGATCCCGCGTGCGGCTTTGGTCCGGGGGATCGTCGATCAAGGTAACCCTGCCGCTGTTCCGGTCGGAAGACGGTGGTCGAACGTGGCACCCGGCAGCCGGCGTCCGCTACGTGGGTCGCGACTCGCTGGTCGTCGACACGACGAGTGGACGATTTCGCGGCCGCATTTACACGCACGGAACGTCGTTCCCGCGCAGCACGACAGGCGTGGAACGACAGGCGCTGGCGTTGTACACATCGGCCGACGGAGGACGCACGTTTCGCCAACGCGTCGAGCGCGTCGCCCTCAACCGGCGGGGCGTGGCCGGCGCCGGCAACGGTGTTGTGCTCTCAGACGGCCGATGGCTGACTGTCTTCGCGGAGGTCAAGGAGTTCTGGGAGACCGCGGACGGCAACAGCTTCAATCGCGAAGGCTATTTCCCCCGACCCCCCGAGCCGGAAAACGCATGGCTCAAGGCGATTACGTCGGACGATGGCGGAGACTCGCTGAACGAGCCCGTGACCGTCAGTGGATGGCATATCCCGAATCTGTATTCGCGGTACTCAATTTATGACCCGGCAGTGGCAGTCGACGGGAGCGATGGCGGATTCCGCGATCGTCTTTATGCGGTGTGGCCGGACGCTCGGTTCGGCGGCACGGACATCCTGCTCAGTTCCTCGGCGGACCGCGGCCAGACATGGTCGGCGCCGATCGTTGTGAACGACGATCGGCGGCCGCTGCCGCCCGCGCCGGCGCCGAACCATCTGTTGCCCGCCGTCGCCGTCAACAACGCCGGGGTCGTCGCCGTCACCTGGCTCGATCGCCGAGACGCAGCCGATCGCCTCGCGTGGCAGGCGCGCATTCGCGTGTCGCTCGACGGCGGCGAGACCTTTCTGCCAAGCGTCATGGTGTCGGAAGCGCCCGCGCGTTTCGACGGCCGCGAGCACTGGCCGCCGACGGCGAGCACGACGGGCGGCGGGACGCTCTCCCACGGCGGCGGCATGTTGCGTCTGCAGATCTTCGCGCCGATTCATGTGTACCTGCCGGGGGACTACGCGGGGCTCGCGGCGGACCGCGATGGCATCTTCCATCCGTACTGGATCGACAATCGCACCGGTTGGCACCAGGTGTGGACCGCCGCGGTGAGCGTCGCGGCGAAGGCGATCAAGAACGGGACGGAGGATCTCGCAGCGCTCGACGACCTGACGCCGATGACCACGCTGGAGCGGCAGTCGAGCGACTACGACCGTGCCGCGCAGACAGCAACACTGACCGTGCGGCTGAAGAACACGAGCGCGAAGCCCCTCGCGGGGCCATTCAAGGTCCGGTTGATCAGCGTCGAGTCTGATGTCGCGAACGTAGACGTCGTCGGCGCGTCGAATGGACTGGCCGGCGCGGGCGCAGTCTGGGATGTGACTTCGTATGTGGACGGCGGCCGGCTCGACGCGGGGTCCGCGTCACATCCGTTCACCCTCGTGTTCAAGCTCCGGGACGTAAGACCGTTCGTGCAGGGTCGCACTGACGGGTTTACGCAAATGCTCGGTCGATTCTTCGCGCGTGTGCTCGGACGCGCCCCGAAATAACTCGGAGTCGCTGGTGATTCGTCAACTCGTCGTCGTGCTCATCGCGCTGGCACTATTCGCCGCGCCCCCGCCGCGCGACGTGGCGCCGTCCATCATTACCGTCGGCCCCAACGTGCAGGTGAGCGTGTCGATGCCTTTGATCATGCATTCGGAGGGTGTGATCGCCGCCGATCCGACCGATGCGCGACGGCTCCTGGTGTGCTCGCTCATCCACGAGCCGGCGATCGGCAAGGGTGTCGTCGCATATCTCTCGCAGGATGGCGGCCGGCAGTGGGATAGAAAATTCGCGACCGGTCCCGATGACAATGCGGGAGATCCGGCCTGCGCGTACGGTCCGGACGGGACTGCCTACGTGATGTTCATTCCGTTGTCCGGTCGGAAATCCGGTTTGCCGGTGTTTCGTTCCAGCGACGGCGGCCGGACGTGGACCGGCACAGGCGCGACGGGATACCTCGACCGTGAAACGATCCTCGTGGATGGAACGAGCGGTCCCTATCACGGGCGCGTGTACGTACATGGCACTACGGATGTTCGCAGTACCGAAGGAATCAGGCGCAGCACGATTGCCTTGTACGCATCGACCGATGGCGGGCGCACGTTCGGTCCGCGCGTCGAGCGCGCCTCGCTCGGTCGCCACTACATCTTCGCCTCGGCGAACAGCGTCGTGCTGTCCGATGGACGCTGGATCACGGCCTTCGCAGAATTCAAGGAATTCTGGGAAGACGCTGAGAGCGATCGAGTACACATGACGTTCGCACCGCCGCCGGAGCCGGCGTATGTCTGGCTAAGAGCCATCGCGTCCGACGACGGCGGCACCTCTCTCACCGATCCGATCACGATCGCCGAATGGCATGCGCCGAACGGTTACGCGCGATACTCACCCGCGATTCCGTCCCTCGCTGCCGACACCAAGAGCAGTCTCTTCCGCGATCGCATCTATGTGGTGTGGCCGGACACGCGCCTGGGTGGCACGGACGTCCTGTTCAGCTACTCCACCGACCGCGGCCGAACCTGGTCGCGGCCGATCGTGATCAACGATGACCGCCGTCGGCCGCCGCCGGCCGTTCCGCCGAATCATCTCCTGGCGTCCGTCGGCGTGAACGACGCGGGCGTCGTCGCGGTGACGTGGCTCGATCGGCGGGATGTGCCGGATCGCCTGGCCTGGCGGGCTCGCATCCGCGTGTCGGTCGATGGCGGCGAAACGTTCCAGCCAAGCGTTCTGTTGTCAGAGGCGCCCGCCCGCTTCGACGGCACCGAACACTGGAGTGCGACGTCGAGCACGGCGGGCGGCGGTTCGTCTCTGTTCCGGGGAGGGCTGTTGCAGAGTCAGGTTTTTGCTCCGGGTCACCTGTACATGCCGGGCGACTATGCGGCCGTTGCCGCGGATCGTGACGGCGTCTTCCATCCATACTGGATCGACAATCGAACCGGCTGGCACCAGGTCTGGACGGCGGCGGTGAGCGTCGCGGAAAAGGCAGTGAAGAACGGCGCCGACGATCTCGCCGGTCTCGACGATTTGACGCCGTCGACGACGCTCGATCGCGTTTCGGCGAATGACGATCGACGGACGCAAACCACGACGATGACCGTGCGCTTGCGGAACGCTGGCAACAAGCGTATCAACGGACCGTTTAAGATCCGTTTGATCAGCGTCGAGTCGGACGTCGGAAACGTGGAGGTGGCTGGCGCATCGAATGGATTGACTGGTCCGGGCGCTGTCTGGGACGTCACCTCGTACGTTGACGGCGGGTACCTCGATCCTGGGTCCGCTTCGCGGGCATTCACGTTCGTGTTCCGGTTGCACGACGTGCGGCCGTTCGCTCAGGGTCACACCGACCGGTTCACATCCATCGTCGTACGATTCTTCAGCCGCGTGCTCGGACGTGCCGCGAAATAGCCTACGCTGAAAGGATCCTCGTGAGCCGGCACCTCATTGCGATCGTCATCGGCGTTGCGCTCGTCGGCGCCAATCGCGCACCCGCCGAGGCGCCGTCAATCGTGACCGTCGGCCCCAACGTGCAGGTCAGCGCCTCGATGGCGGAGACGATGCACGGCGAGGGGACGATCGTCGCGGATCCGAGCGATGCGAGACGACTGCTCGTGTGCTCGATGATTCACGAACCGGCGATCGCGCAGGGCGTAGTCGCGTATCTCTCGCAGGACGCCGGCGGCCACTGGGAACGCACGTTTGCCACTGGCCCAGAGGACAACGCGGGAGATCCGGCGTGCGCCTTCGGCCCCGACGGGACCGCCTATCTGATGTTCATCCCGGAGTCCGCGCCGAAATCGGGGCTACCGCTCTTTCGCTCAAGGGACGGCGCGCGAACCTGGATCAGCGTCGGCGGCACTGGATCTCTCGACCGGGAAACGGTTCTCGTGGACGGAAGCGGGAGCCGTTTTCACGGTCGCCTCTACGTGCACGGCACGAGAGTAATTCGCAGCACGGACGGCATCATGCGCACCGTGCTGGCTCTGTACCCGTCCACCGACGGTGGTCGCACGTTCGGCCCTCCCGTCGAGCGCGTCTCGCTCGGCCGGCACTATATTTTCGCGTCAGCAAACAGCGTCGTGCTGTCCGATGGACGGTGGATCACGGTCTTCGCCGAGTTCAAGGAGTTCTGGGAAGACGCGGACAGCGGCCGGGTCCGCATGGCATTCGCGCCGCCACCCGAGCCGGCATACGTTTCGCTCAGGGCGGTGGCGTCGGATGATGGCGGCGTCTCCCTGATCGACCCAATCACGATCGCCGAATGGCACGCCCCAAATCACTACGCCCGATACTCGTCGCCTATTCCATCGCTGGCGGCCGACACGAAAGGCCCTCTCTTCCGGGATCGCGTCTACGTGGCGTGGCCGGACACGCGCCTGGGCGGCACGGACGTTCTGTTCAGCTATTCGACCGACCGGGCCCGAACCTGGTCGCGGCCGATCGTGATCAACGACGACCTCCGTCAGCCACCGCCAGCCGCACCGCCTAATCATCTCCTCCCTTCCGTCGGCGTGAACAACGCCGGCGTCGTCGCGGTCACGTGGCTCGATCGGAGGGATGTACCCGACAGATTGGCGTGGCGGGCTCGCATCCGCGTGTCGGTCGATGGTGGCGAGACGTTCCAGCCCAGCGTCCTGTTGTCAGAGGCGCCCGCGCGCTTCGATGGCACCGAGCATTGGAGTGCGACGTCAAGTACGGCCGGCGGTGGTTCGTCCTTGTTCCCGGGAGGGCTGTTGCAGAGCCAGGTCTTCGCGCCGCGGGTCCTGTACATGCCTGGCGACTATGCCTCCGTCGCCGGCGATCGTGACGGTGTGTTTCATCCGTACTGGATCGACAATCGAACCGGCTGGCACCAGGTCTGGACCGCGACCGTGAACGTCGCCGCGAAGCCGATCAAGAACGGCGCCACGGATCTCTCCGATCTAGAGGATTTGACGCCGTCGACGACGCTCGATCGCGTCTCCGCGAACGACGATCGACGGACGCAAACGACTACGATGACGGTGCGGTTGAGAAACACCGGCACCCGACGTCTCGAGGGACCGTTCAAGATTCGTTTGATCAGTGTCGAGTCGGATGTCGGAAACGTGGAGGTGGCGGGCGCATCGAATGGACTGACTGGTCCGGGCGCTGTCTGGGACGTCACCTCGTACGTGGCCGGCGGATATCTCGATCCCGGGTCCGCCTCGCGGCCGTTTACGTTCGTGTTCCGGCTGCACGACGTGCGGGCGTTCGTCCAGGGTCACACCGACCGGTTCACCTCTATCGTCGTACGATTCTTCTCTCGCGTGCTCGGACACTTCGCGAGCTAACAAACGTCCCTCGTCCTCGGCTGCGCACACCGAGGGCGAGGGTTGAATTCGGGATCGCGTCAGTCGTCCAGACCGG
>QHWR01000224.1:0-6507 GCA_003223835.1 Acidobacteriota bacterium
CGATTCTACAAAGGGGACATCGCGCACGCGATGGCGGACTTCTCGGAGCGGAACGGCGGCCTGTTTCGCTACGAGGATTTCGTCGCGTACACCGTCAAGGTCGAGACGCCCGTCTCGGTCAACTATCACGGCTACGACATCTACAAGAACCCGTCCGCGAGCCAGGGTCCGACCGAGCTCATGGCGTTGAACCTCCTCGAAGGCTTCGAGCTGAAGAAGATGGGGCACAACAGCGCCGAGTTCATCCACACGAGCGCCGAAGCGGTGAAGCTCGCGATGGCGGACCGCGAGAAGTTTCTCGGCGACATGGACTTCATCTCGATCCCGTACGAGGGACTGCTGTCGAAGCAGTACGCGGCGGAGCGCCGCGCGCTGATCGATCGCGATCACGCGTCGCTCGAGCTGCGTCCCGGCACGCCGTCGAAATTCATGAAGAGCACGGCCATGGATCCGCCGATTCACGTCACGACCGATGGCGACGCCGACCACGCCGGCGACACGAGCTACCTCGCGGTCGTTGACCGCGATCGCAACATGGTCAGCTTCGAGCCGAGCCTTCACAGCGCGTGGGGCACGGGCGTCGTCATGGGGGATCTCGGGTTCATCCTGAACTGCCGCGGCGATTACTATTCGCTCGTGGCCGGCGAAGCCAACGCGCTCGCGCCGGGCAAGCGGCCGCGCAGCACGCTGCAGAGCACGCTCGTGATGAAGGACGGCGCGCCGTTCATGATCCTCGGCAGCCCCGGCGGCGACGATCAGGTGATGCGGACGATGCAGACGCTCGTGAACGTGGTGGACTTCGGGATGAACGTGCAGCAGGCGATCGAGGCGCCGCGGTGGTCGTCCCGCGCGTTCCCGGCGTCGCCGTTCCCGCACACGATGTACCCGGGCGATCTGTCGGTCGAGTCGCGCGTCTCGGACGCCGTGCGCCAGGCGCTCGTCGCGAAGGGCCACAACCTGCGCGTCGCCGGTCCGTGGTCGCTCGGGTCGAACGCGGCGATCATGGTGGACGTGACGAAGGGCATCCTGCTGGCCGGCGCGGATCCACGCGTAGACGCTTACGCGTGGGGACGGTAGTCCCTGGTCCCTTGTCCCTGGTCCCGGGTCGCTGGTCCCGCGTCCCAGGTCCCTGGTCCCGCGTCCCAGGTCCCTGGTCCCGATTCCGGTTCGCTCGTTAACGAGACGCGGGCGTAAGCGTCCTCCTTTGCAAGGAGGACATCATGGTCCATCGCGTCAGTCGAACGTTTCTCGGGCTCATCGCTCTCGTCGCGCTCGCATCGCCGGCGCTCGCGGGGCCGCCGCTGCTGTGCCATCCGTACGACATCGGGTCGGCGCGCTCGCTGCCGTGGGACGGCGCGGGCAACTGGGCCCGGGGCGACGCCGACTACAACGTCGCCAACCTCGTCAAAGACACCGAAGCGCTGCTGACGCCGTCAACGCCGGTGATCGTGCGCATGGAGACGCTCCGGCGCGCGGCGATCTACGCGAGCCAGGACGTCAAGGTTGCGGCGCAGCTGTACCGCACGATGACCGATCGCGTGCTGACCGCCGACAAGACGCCCGCGGCCGGCGCGCTCGCGTATCTCGACGCGGCCTACGTGACCGAGGCCTTCCGCGAAATCGGGATGCTGTCGCAGATGTCCGAGTTCCGCGATCGCGCCGCCGCCGTCGCCGGCCTCGTCAAGGACGTCGACGCGTATGGGATGGTGAGCAAAGCGCTGGTGGTCCGGCCGGGGGATCCGTCACTCGAGTTCGCGGCCGCGCTGATCGCCGCCGGCACGAAGGGGGGCGCGTATGCGCAGCACGCGGAGAAGGCGCGCGCCGGCGTCAAGCAGGACCCGCTGCTCGCGAAGAATATCGGGCATGTCTCGTAGCGGCGTTTTCACCGCGCCTTGGGCGCCGCCATTATTCGCTCCGTCTCCGCGGCTTCGCTGAGCGGGGTCCCCGGCGCGCACGCCTGCGCGCTGGGGTGCAAGTTCACTTCCGCTACGCGAACGATGGCGCCGCTTATGGGGCGCGACGCGTTCACACGGGTAACGAGACTCGCGGTCCCCGATCACCTGCGACCTTCCGATACGCTTGCAAAGACGTACGAGGTCGCGATCGATCGGTTCCCGTCGAAATAACTCAGGCGACAAATGCGTACGGCAGCTCCGCCCGTCTGCCCGGCCCGTCGTTCGTCGCGAAGAACCCAGACAAGCCCAGGCGCCTGCGATACGACCTGAGATAACGCCTCTTGCAAGCTGGATCGACTCAGTGTGAGCGTCACGTGCGAATCATGGTGCTGCTCGGCTGCATCGCAGCCGCTGCCGCACACGACGCTTGGCGCGGCCGCCGGTGTTCCATCCGGATTGACGGTCCGCGCAAGCCTCCATAGAGCAACATACGCGGGATCCGAAATGGTGGCGTCAGGCAGCAGGCGCCCGAGCACTGCGTCGCAAACCGTCTGCGCACGTGGGCGCACGACTAACGCCCAGTCCGATCTCGCGATCGCGTAGTCCGTGTGTTTGCGGAGGAAGTGGTCGACCGCCATGCGCACGGACACTTGTGAAGCATCCTGAGACGCTCCAGCCGTACCAGGTAGAACACTCTCCTCCGAGGAGACCACGAACCCGGCAGGAATGCTCGCAGATGCCAGAGCGGATGCGAACGCTCCGACACCTGGAGCGCCAGCGGCGACAAACACTCCATGGTCGACCTGAGTACTTGGGATGGTCGCCAAAGGCAGAGTTTGCGCGAACGGCAGTCCGGCCATGCTCAGCCACAGGGCGATCACGCTATTGCCGAGCGATCTGCACATCCGAGCAGCCATATGTGACCCCATGACTAAATGATACTCCCGCAACCGTTATCGTTTGCGTTGCCTGCGTCGTACATGCGGGAAACTGGGCACAAGCAGTGATGACACTTGAGCCGTCGATGTTCCCATATCGGTCCTGGAATCTCCCCTGATTGTTTGTTGCCGCATTACTGCTGATGATCTGGATATTGCAGCCGTTCTGATTGATAGCGTACGATTCTGTAACCGGAAAATTGCCGTACGTCCAAGGTAGATCATAGTTATCCCAGACTTGCCAAATCCGTGTTCGGAGGTAGTCTCCCGGACCGTTGTAGGTAAACACGTCCGGAGGAACACTCTTCAGATCTTGTGGTTGGCGAGGTTGGATCGTCGTCTGGGAATCGGCGGAAAAACTCAAGAAGTACGTATAGTCAAATTCCGCAGAGCCGCCAAGAACGCAATACCAGTCTCCTGATGGGTCGGCATCCAGGTCGACTTGGTATGTCGTCGACACCTCGATGCTGTTTCCGGGAGTGTAGCTATCCACCATGCAATTACTCGGATTGCAGTTGCGTGCTTTCAAATGGCCTTGTGAATCGACTATCTGGATTTCCGCGCGCATCAACACGCCACCGTCATATTGAACGGTTGCCGTTCCAGAGCAGACGAGGTTTGGCGGTGGACGATTTGATCGAATGTGGTTGAGGCGGAAATATCCTGCGCTGACGCCGCTGCTGCCGTGGCGCCCAAGACGAGACTCGAAAGCTTGACCGCCCTTCGAAGCGTGATCACGGTCATTTCGCCTCTATCAACGTTCCAGAGTGCTGTCATCGCGACGAAAGCATCGGTGCTCGCCGACCAGCACCAGCAGTCCGCGTGCGCCGTTAGCAGAGAGCGGTCCTTAGCGGCACGATATAGCCGCGCGTCATGCGAAAGCAATGCCACGCCATGGGAGGTGGTATGAGCTTTTGATCTTTGTCGAGCGTGTCTTGTTGCGTAGGTTTTCCTGGCGCGGTGGAAATGATTCCTTGCAGTCCTCGAATCACCGTGTTGCTGATTCCGGCACGCCCGACGTCAAGGTCGGGCCTACGCTTTGTGGTGCCTTCGATTCGACGTGTCTCGCCACGAGCGCCGCGACGTAACACGCCGCAATCGCGACGAGCAGCATCCGGAAGCCGGTCACGAGCGACATGTATTCCGCGATGCCGCCGACCATCGCGCCGAGCAGGTTGGTGCCGTAATCGCGCGCGACGGACGTCGATCGCTTGATCGCGGACCCGAACAGCAGGCCCGCGCACAGGATCGGGCTGAACTGCAGCGCCGCGTAGAACAGCGATTCCGCGATCCGGCTCTCGAACGAGACGCGGCCGATCGGAATCGCGTAGTTCGCGGCCAGCAGCGCGATCAGGACGGCCCCCACGGCCCACGGCCGCCCGATCTCCCTTCGGGAGACGATGAAGTTGGCGGCGAGCGCCATCGCGAGCACCGACGCGATCGCCAGCGACGCGACGACCCACGTCGATCCCCACAACAGCGCGAACTGGATGATCGACTTCGTCTCGAGCAGCATGAACCCGGCCCCCAGAAAGAAAAACTGCCAGGACCACGCACCCGCCTCGCCGCGCAGCGTCAGCATGACGGCCGCGACCGAGAATACGAGCACCATCGCCAGGACGGCGCCGTAGTGGGAGGGCAGCGATCGGCCGCGCATGTAGAGGAACGGCCAGTCGTCCGACGCGGGCTCGATCGACGGGTCGCGCTGCAGCCGGCGCCCCGGGCTCGCGCCGTGCGACTGACCGTAGGCCAGCACGCGGTCGGGGATCGCGGGCGGCGACGCGAGCTGATGCAGCCGCGGCCCGGCCATCAGCACGCCGAGATACGAATGCGCCTCATGGACGTGGACGTACGGATCCTCGCCGAACGCGACGGCCGCCGTGTTCGCCAGCCGGTCCACGAGCCAGCGCTCGCGGAAATAGTTGTAGATGACGAGCACGCCGTCGTCCTGCAGATGGGCCCGCACGTCGCGGAACGACTCTTCCGTGAACATATAGCTCTCGAGCCGCACGCCCGAGAAGCTCGATTGCAGGGTGAGCGAATCGATCAGCGCGAACACGACGAGGTCGTACTTCCTCGTTGACGTGCGCAGGAAATGCCGCGCGTCGTCGTTGATGACGTGGACGCGGGGATCCTGATACGGGTGCTGCGGGTGCCACCGCTGTCCGAGCTTGATGATCGCGGGATCGATCTCCACGGCGTCCACGCGCTGCGCGCCGTGCATCAACGCCGACGCGACGTCGGTGCCGGACCCGGCGCCCAGGATCAGCACGTCGCGAAACGCGTTGCCGAACACCATGTACGGCCACTGGTAGAAGTATTCCTTCTCGTCGACGCGCGCCATCGACTGGTGAAAGATGTTGTTCACCGAGATGATCGTCTCGCTGCCGCTGCGGTCGACCGTGATCTTGTAATACGGAGACCATATCGCCCCGCGCGCGAGCGCGTGGACCATCACCAGCGACGTCACGAGGAGTCCGAGGTTGATGGCGGCGATCGCTCGCGATCGCCAGCCGCGTCCGTCGAAGAGAAGGGGGAGCGCCGACGCGAACGCGACGCCGAACCAGACCGTCGGCGAGAGCTGCTGCCACGACATCACCGCGAACGCGCCGACGCCGGCAAGGCTCCCGAGCAGGTTGATCGTGTATCCGCGGAGCGGCGGCAGCGACGCCATCGCGCGTCCCATCCGCTCGGCGACGGTGACGAAGAGCGCCGCGACGATCCCGAACAGCAGCGGCAGCAGCCTGGTGCTCTCGACGAGCGTCACCTTTTCCGCCGTGCCGCTCGAGAAGAAGATGTCGGTCGACGAGGGGATCGCGACCTCGAGCCGGAAAAAGTACACGGCCGCGACCACGGCGGCCTGCAGGAGCGGGAACCATGCGAACAGGCGCACGCGGCGCGGCGCGAGCAGACAGCCGATCCCGATCCCGAGAAAGCTCGCGAGCAGGATGAAGTTCGAAAAATACGAGAGGAGCCGGATGTGCGCCGGCATCCACCGGATCAACGCGACTTCGAGAAAGAGGACCAGAAAGGACGCGAGAAACGTCCGCACCGAACGCATGTGACGGTAATCAGTCTCCCGCGCTGACGCCCAGCTTCTTCAGCACCTCGTCGGGGCAGCCTTTCCATTCCGCGACGAACGTGTTCCCCATGTATTGCAGGTCCGCCATCCCCGTCTTCGTGGTCCAGAACCCGGTGGACGTGAGGTTGCGGAAATTGTTGAAGAAGTCCACGCCGTGCATCATCGCGGGCTGCGCGCGCTGCGGCCACGAGATGTCGTCGAGGACGGCGGTGCGCTGCTCCGCGCGGCAGTCCACGAACGTCTTGTCGAAGCGGTCCTGGCACTCGAGGTCGAGCCAGGCCAGACCGCCGCGCATCGCCGTCTGGCGCACGGGCTGGTCGATCATCATGAAGTCCATGAACTCGGGAACGCCCGCGTCGGTGGCGCTGCCCGACCGTTCGTCGCGCGGAAGGATGATGTCGGCGAGCGTCCGCACCGTCGTCCACTCGTGGGCCGTGAAGAACTTCGGCTTGTAGGCGACGCCGGTCTTCGCCGCCGTCTGCCGCGCCGCCTGCGCGTGCTCGTGCGCCTGCGCCGCCTCGGCGTCGGTCCACGTCAGCGCCGCTACAGGCGCCGCCGTCAGCAACTGCAACAGTTCTCGTCTATTCATCAC
>QHWR01000224.1:6512-15348 GCA_003223835.1 Acidobacteriota bacterium
TTCTATTCATGACCACCTTCCATGCCACAGATACGGCACGGATCCGGGATCAGCCACAGATGAACAGATTCACACAGATAGGAGTTGATCTAGATAAGAGTCTATCTGTGTTCATCTGTGTCCATCTGTGGCAAATCCAAGTCTATGTCAATCTGTGGCTCAAACAGTGCCGGCGCGGCGCTGATCCGCGATGTATTCCGCGGTCCGCATCGCGAGCGCCAGGATCGTCCACGTGCAGTTCTTGTCTCCCTGGGTCACGAAAGGACCGCCGTCCGCGACGAAGACATTCTTGGCGTCGTGCGCCTGGCAGTTCTTGTTCAGCACGGACGACTTCGGGTCGTTCCCCATGCGCGTCACGCCCACTTCGTGGATGATCCGGCCGCCTGCCTCCAGGCCGTAGTCGCGTTCGGGCCCCGGCATCGGCGAGAGCGGCGTCCCGCCCATCTCGTGGATGATCGCGCGGAAGGTCTCCTGCATGTGCTTCGACTGCTTGATCTCGTTGTCGCTCCACTTCCAGTGGAACCGCAGGACGGGAATGCCCCACTTGTCGACGACGCGCGGGTCGAGCTCGAGGTAGCAGTTCTCGTTCGGCACCATCTCGCCGCGTCCCGAGAGCCCGATCGTGGCGCCGTACAGCCGCCGGTAATCGTTCTTCAACTGCTTGCCGTAGCCGCCGAAGGTGATCGGCTTGCCGGAACTTTCGGTTCCGGTGAAGTTGTGGATGTTGCCGAGGAACCCCGCCGACGGCATCCGGCGGCCGCCGCCGATCTCGATGTGGTACCCGCGCGGGAAATCGAGCTTCTTGTTGTCGAGCCACCACGGCATGTACAGGTGCATGCCGCCGACGCCGTCCTCGTTGTGCGGGATGCCTTCCATCATCCGCGGGATGAATCCGGTCACGCCGGTGCCCGTCGAATCGGTCAGGTATTTGCCGACGATGCCGCTCGAGTTCCCGAGGCCCTGCGGGAATTTCGACGACTTCGAGTTCAGGAGGATGCGCGCCGACTCGCACGCGCTCGCCGCGAGCACCACGATGCGCGCGCGCACGTGGTTTTCGCGCGCCGTGTTCTTGTCGATGTAGGCGACGCCGTCGGCGAGCCCGCTCGCGTCCACCGTCACCTCGCGCGCCATCGCGTTCGAGATGATCCGGAGCCGGCCCGTCTGCATCGCGGGCGGGATCAGCACGGAAGGGGACGAGAAGTTCGAGTGCGTCGCGCAGCCGCGGTTGCACTGCCCGCAGTAATGGCACTGCTGCCGGCCGTTGTGCGGTTTCGTCAGGATCGACAGCCGCGACGGGATCACGGGGATGTTCAGCTTCGTCGCCGCGTCCTTGATCAGCAGCTCGTAGCACCGCGGCTTCGGCGGCGGCAGGAAGATGCCGTCCGGCTCGTTGTGGATGTTTTCGACGGTGCCGAAAATGCCGATCAGCCGGTCGATCTTGTCGTAGTACGGCTTGAGGTCGTCGTAGCCGATCGGCCAGTCGTCGCCGAGGCCATCGAGGCTCTTGCGTTTGAAATCGTCGGGTCCGAAGCGCAGCGAGATGCGGCCCCAGTGGTTCGTGCGGCCGCCGAGCATGCGCGAGCGGAACCACTGAAAGTTCTCGCCGGGCGCGGTGGTGTAGGGTTCCCCCTCGAGCGTCCACCCGCCGAGCGCCGCGTCGAACTCGCCGAACTGCCGCTGCGGGATGTCGGCGCCGCGCCGCGGGGTGTCGTACGACCACGCGAACATCTTCGAGTCCTTGACCGGATCCCACATCGGTCCGGCTTCGAGCATGACGACGTTCGCGCCGGCCTGGGTGAGCACCATGGCGGCCATGCCGCCGCCGGCGCCCGACCCGATCACGCACACGTCAGAGACTTCACGGCTGCGAATGATCTGCATGGCGGGGAGCATTGTAGTAAACGCAGGGGTTCGCGTAAACGGCCACGGATGCACGCGGATGGACACAGACAGGTGGAATGGACGAGCGCGCGGAGCGCGGGTTCGGCGGCGCGTGCGCGGCTTCAAATCATCCGGATCTCTTCGTGGACTTCGTGCCTTCGTGGCCTTCAGCAGTCAGCCGTCGGCACGTCTCGCCAACAAGCTAGGATGATCGGATGACGAACAGCGTGTTGACCTTCACCGGCAAGACCGCGCTGGTCACGGGCGCGTCGTCCGGAATCGGGGCGGCCACGGCTGAGTTGCTCGCTCAGCTTGGGGCCGCCGTCGCGATCGGGTACCACGGCAACGCGGCCGGTGCGGAGGACGTGCGCAGCCGCATCGCCGCCGCCGGCGGACGCGCCGTCGCGATCCGCGGCGATGTCACGAACGTGCAGGAAGTCCGCGCGGTCGTCGCGCGGGCGCGCGACGCACTCGGGCCGATCGACGTGCTCGTCAACAACGCGGGCGCGCTCGTCGGACGCTACTCCATCCGCGACCTGACGCCCGAGCAGCTCGACGCCGTGCTCGACGTCAATCTCAAGAGCGCCGTGTTCGCCGCGCAGGCGGTCGCCGCCGACATGGTGCAGCGCCGCCGCGGCGCGATCGTCAACGTCTCGTCCATCGCCGCGCATCATGGCGGCGGGCCCGGCGCCGGGCCGTACGCCGCCGCGAAGGCGGCGATGATCGCCTACACGAAGTCGCTCGCGAAGGAGCTGGCGCCGCACGGCGTGCGCGTGAACGCCGTCGCGCCGGGCGTCATCGACACGCCCTTCCACCTGACGACGCCGCCCGACGTCATGCGAAGCTTCGTGTCGGCGATCCCGCTCGGCCGCGTCGGCACGTCCGCCGAGGTCGCGTGGGCGATCGCGTTTCTGGCCTCCGACGCCGCCAGCTTCGTCGTCGGCGAGACCGTCGACGTCAACGGCGGGCAGTTGATGCGGTAAGACAGCCTCCAGCTATCAGCTTCCAGCTATTGGTGCGACGTGCCGCGATCCGTGAAGTGCTGCTCGATCCATTCGATCCAGCGGCGCTGCACGTCGCGCTGGCGGACCGGATCCTGCGCGTTGTGACCCGGGATCGGGTAGCCGATGAACTTCGTCTCGACCCCGTTGTCCTTGAGCGCGTGGAACAGCTTGAAGCCCTGCGTCACCGTCACGCGGTAGTCGCCGGTATTCTGCATGACGAGCGTCGGCGTTCGGATCTTCCCGGCGTATGTGATCGGCGACTGCGCGCGATACGCCTCCATGAACGTATCGGTCCACGGCGAGCCTCCGAACGAACTGGCCATGCCGACGTTGCCGTCGCTCAGGTTGTACTGATCGACCCAGTCGGTCACCGGCGCGCCCGAGACCGCCACGCGCCAGCCCGGATAGTGGCCGAGCAGCCACGTCGTCATGTAGCCGCCGTACGACCAGCCGGAGACGGCGATCCGGGAGTCGTCCACGAATCCGCGCTGCTTCACCGCCGCGAGGCCCGCCATCACGTCGCGCCCGGGACCGTCGCCCGCGTCGTTGCGGATCGCCCGCTGATATGCGGTGCCGAGTTGATCGCTCCCCCGGTAGTTCGGCTGGAACACGACCCACCCGTGTGCCGCCATCAACTGCGCCTGTGCCGAGAACGTCTCGAGCGACGCCGCTCGCGGTCCACCGTGAATCACCAGGACCAGCGGATACTTGCGGCCCGGCGTGAACTGCGGCGGGTACGTGAGGATGCCGTTGTGCGAGAAGTTGTCCGACCGCCATTCGATCACTTCGGTGCGGCCGAGCGCGAGTCCCGCGATGTCGTGGTTCAGATCGGTGAGCCGCTTCGGCGCGGCCGCGGGGGCGCTCATGTAGTACAGCTCCGCCGGGCGCCCGGGCGTGGTGCCGACGAACGCAAGCGCGCCGTCGCGGCCGACGGTGACGTCCACCCAGAACGCCGAGGCAGGGGACACGGCGCCAAGATCGAGCTTCCGCGCCGCGCCGTCGAGCGGCTGCATCCAGAGCGACACGCGCGTCCCGTCATTCGCGCCGACCAGCAGTCCCTTGCCGTCGGGCGCCCAGATCGCGCGCGCGACGTGGCGATCGATCGCGCGCGTCAGGCTCCGGCCGGCGCCGCCGTTCGCCGGCGCGAGGTGCACTTCGGTCACGTTCGCCCGATCGCCCTCGCGCGGGTACCAGTACGCGATCTGCGATCCGTCGGGTGAGAAGACCGGATAGCCTTCGAATCTGGCCGCGCCGGTGAGCGGACGCTGTCCGCCCGACGCCGCATCCACGATCATGATGGTGCTTTGTCCGCGGTCGCCGGAGTGCGGGGTGGGCACCTTCGCGACCGCGAGCGATTTCCCGTCCGGCGCCCACACGATCGGCGACGATGGTGAGCTGGGAGGAAAACTGACCGGCAGGCTCCAGTCGCCGGATGTGAGCCGTCGCGCGGTCCCGCCGGCGGAAGGAACGAGCCAGACGTGGGTCGGCAACGGCGCGGCGGTGACGAGAAAGTCGTCGTTGACGATCTCGAACGAATCGTTGAAGCGTTCGGGGCCCGTCTTCTTTGGCGGCTCGTCGGCGGCCGCGAACGCAATGACGCCGCCGTCAGGCGCCCACGCATACTGTTGCACGCTGGTGGCGACGTTCGTCAGGCGCCGCGCTTCGCCGCCGGCGGACGGCATGACGAAGATCTGCGTGTGCGCGTCGCGTCCTGCGCCGTCGATCGCGACGAACGCCAGACGATCGCCGGCGGGAGACCACCGCGGCTGACCGACGCCGCGACGGTCCGCGCTGAACGGCCGGACTGCGCCGGACGCGACGTCCACGACGTCGATCTCGGCGTCGTAACGGTTTTCGTCGAGGTTGGCCCGCGCGACGACCAGCGCAATGGATCGGCCGTCGGGGGAGATTTGCGGATCCGACAGGCGAACGAGGCGCGCGAAATCCGAGAGCTCTCGTTCTTCTCATAAGAGCTCCATAAGCGGCCGAGGGCCGAGGGCCGAGGACGGACCGGATAATACATCGGGAACTTTCCGGCCGGCGGGGACATTACATCTGCAGGGACAGCTGCTTGTGACGACCGACGAAGCGCTGATGCTTCAGGTGCGCGGGGGCTCGCGCGACGCGTTCGAATCGCTGTTCGAGCGCTATCGCGGGCCCGTGTGGCGGTTCTTCAGACGCCGGACGGCCGAGGCCGCGCGTGCCGAGGAACTCGCGCAGGACACGTTTGTCGCCGTCCTTCAGGGATCCGCGCGCTACGAGCCGCGGGCGTCGTTTCGGTCGTATCTCTTCGGCGTCGCCTACAACATCCTGCAGGCCGATCGGCGGAAGACGCGCTCGGTCGAGCCGCTCGACGCGGAGCCGCAAGCGCCGGCGACGCCGGATCCCGACGAGGCGATGTGGGTGCGCCAGGCGCTCGCGCAGATCGACGCCGGCGATCGCGAAATCCTGATGCTGCGCGAGTACGAGCAACTCAGTTACCAGGAAATCGCCGACCTGCGGCGCCTGCCGCTGAACACGGTGCGCTCGCGGCTGTTCCGCGCGCGCATGGCGCTCAAGTCGATGCTCATGCCGGACGCCGGCGAAAGCGCGAAGGTGGGACATGACGGTCGCTGAACATGCGGTGAACCCGGAAGAGGTCATGGCGTATCTCGATGGCGAACTTCCGGCCGAGCGCGCCGTCGTCGTCCACGCGCACATGACGTCCTGCGACGCGTGCCAGCGGCTGGCGCGTGAGCTGCGCGGCGTCTCGCGCGAGGTGACGCGGTGGAGCGTGGAGGACGCGCCGGCGGCGTTCACCGCGCCGTTGCGGCCGCCATCGGACGTCCGGTCGATGCGATGGTTTCGATTCGCATGGCGTCCGGCCGTGCTCGCGCCGGCGGCGGCGGTTGCGGGCGTGTTGCTGGTTGCCGTGTTCGGTCCGTTCCGCGCCGCGCGATCCGTGGAGATTCCGGTGGGGCCGGACTCAATGGTGCAGCGATTGGAGGAGAGCCGCAGCCGCGCTCCGGCCCGCGAGCGTGAGGGTCAAATGGGGGCAGTGATGGGAAGACCGGACGGTAACGCGGGCTCGGTGGGGGCGCTCGCGGCGGAACCGTCGAAGGGCCCGATGGTCACGCGCACCGTGACGCTGCGGATCGTCGCGAAGGACTTCGACAGCGCCAGGCCCGCCGTCGATCGGATCCTGCGCGACGTCAGCGGCTTCGTCGGTCAGATCAGCGCCTCGGCGGCGCGCGGATCGGCGCGTTCGCTGACCGCCACGCTGCGCGTGCCCGCCGATCGGCTCGACGCCGCGCTCGCGGCGCTCAAAGGGCTGGGACAGGTCGTCGAGGAGTCGCAGGGCGGCGATGACGTGACGGAGCAGGCCGTCGACCTGGACGCGCGCCTGACCAACGCGCGCAATACGGAGAAACGGCTGACCGACGTCCTGCAGCATCGGACCGGAAAGGTCGGCGACGTGCTCGAGGTCGAGCGCGAGATCGCGCGCGTGCGCGGAGAGATCGAACGGATGGACGCCGAGCGCAAGAACCTCGCGCGCCGCGTCGCCTACGCAACCGTCACGCTGGAGATTCTCGAGGAACGGAGAGCGGATCTGGATCTCGGCCCGCTGCCGGTCTCCAGGCAGTTCCGCAACGCGATCGTCGACGGCTTCCGCGGCGCGTTCGAGAGCGCTCTGGGACTGGCGCTCTTCGGCGCGCGCGTCGGTCCCGCGCTGCTGCTCTGGGGGCTTGTGCTCGCGTGGCCGGTGTGGCTGGTGCGGCGCCGCTATCGCGGCTCGCTCCGAGGATGATCCAGCGTCCAGCCCCGAACCATCCCGGTTCGAAGCTGGAAGCTGGAAGCTGGCAGCTGGCAGGTATCTAAAACGCAAACCTCCCGCCGAAGCGGATGCTGCGCGGCCCGCTGTTGCCCGCGATGCCCGTGACCTGTCCGAACGTGTTGCCGCTCGACGTGCTGAATCCCGTCGTCGGATTGCCCCAACGCACCGAGTTCGTCACGTTGTAGACGTCCACGCGGAATTCCGCGTAGCGCGAGGCGCCCAGCGCGAACCGCTTGAAGAGGGCGCCGTCGAGCTGCCAGAAGCCTGGACCTTCCGGTCCCGAGTGCCGCTTCATGTTGCCCTGCACGCCCGCCGGCGGCAGCGAGTACACCGACGTGTCGAAGTAGAAGAGTCCCGGTCCGAGACCGCCGACGACCTTGTTGTCGCCGTTCAGGTTCACGTAGGCCGAATTGCCCGGCGTGTTGAGCAGCGTCCCGTTGCCGCCGATGGTCAGCGCCTGCCCCGACTGCGCGACGAAGAGGCCGCTCACCTGCCAGCCGCCGAGGATCCTTGCGATCGTGCCGTCGTTCATCCAGCGCTTACCCGGGCCCCACGGCAGCTCGTAGACGCTCGACAGCACGTAGTTGTGCAGCCGGTCGGTGTCGGACCGCGCCCAGCTCAGATTGAAATCGATCGGCGTTCCGATGCCCGTGTTCTCGTTCGCCCAATCCTTCGATCGGCCGAGCGTGTACGAATTGGTGATGAGGAACCCGTTCATGAACCGTCGATCGACCTTGATCTGCAGGCCGTTGTAGCGCGACTTGCCGAGGTTCGTCCGCGTGCGGTTGGTGCCGGTGCGACCGAACTGCGCGAACTGCGGCCGCCCGGCGTTGCCCGCGCCGTAGACCAGGCTCGCGTTGGTATCGAGGTCCGCGACCAGATCGACGCCCTTGCTGCCGACGTAGGCGATGTCGGCGGTCAGGCCGTACGGCAGCTGCCGCTGAAACGCGACGTTCCACGAGTACAGCGTGCCCTCATGCAGACCTGTCGGAATGACGTCGTACAGCGAATTGAGCAGCGATCCGCTGACCGCGATGGTGCCGTCGGACGGAATGTTGGCGAGGACGGGAGCGGGGAAGCCCGTCGCCATCGATCCAGCAGGCTGGAAGCCGTTCGCCGCGGACCCGGCGTAGTTCTGCTTCACCGGGAACGCGAACGCGAAGCGGTTGTCGGGGAAGGGGATCGCGCTCGCGCCGTAGCCGCCGCGGACGACCGTCTTGTCGTTGATGCGCCACGAGATGCCCGTGCGCGGGCCGAAGTTCTTGTAGTAGTTCTTCACGTTGAGCGCGAGGTCCGTGCTCCCGTAGCCCGCGACGTGCAGCGTGTTGGTGGCCGGGTCGTAATTCGACAGCGCGCCCTGGCCCTGAATGCCCTGCAGCGGCTTGTAGTACTCCCAGCGCAGGCCGAGGTCGACGGTGACGTCCGGCCGCACCTGCCACTTGTCCTGGATGAACGTCGCCACCGCCCAGTGCCGCGTGCCGGGTTGATCGATGACCTTCAGATCGCGCTCGACGGTGTTGGGCCAGTCGAGCAGGAAGGACGCCAACGAGTTCGCGAGGCCGGTCGTCGACGCCGACTCCGCGGGCGAGCCGGTGCCGGACGCGTTGAACACGAAATGACCGCGGGGGCCGCCCCGGTCCTGTGTTTGCAGGAGCATGTCGGTGTTCTTCCGCCACTCGCCGCCGAACTTGATCGTGTGCGTGTGCATCAGCTTCGTCATCGTCGAGACGACGTTCCACGTGCGCTCCCACCGGTCCCACGGCTGGCTGGCCGAGAATCCGAGCTGCGGATCGGTGTAGTTGTTGATGGTAATGGTGGAAATGCCACTCGTGTACTGATCCAGGTTGGCGCCAGGAATGCCGACGTCGGTGCTCGTCGTCAGGCCGTCGCCGGTCGTGATTGTCGTGTTGCGGTAGTAGTTGACGCCGCCGCGCACGTCGAGCACGGTCGACTGGCTGAACACGCGCGTCCAGGTGCCCGCCGTGCTGTACGCGGTGTTCGTGCCCGTGCCCGCGAATCCCCCGTTGGCCGGCCCGCCGTACTGGCCGAACGCGCCCGGATCGAACACGACCGGCCGCATGAAGCTGAGTCGCCAGGAGAACTGGTCCTTCGAACTCGCGGTGTAGTTGATTTTCCC
>QHWR01000194.1 GCA_003223835.1 Acidobacteriota bacterium
AGTTTTCTGGGCACGAATACGTCGTCCACGTTCGGCGGCGCGGTCGCCGTCGGGCTCACGCCGAACCTGCAGGCGATCGGCGAAGCGGGACGCTTGAGCAACATCGAGCCCTCGCTGCTTGCGTCGCTTTCCGATTTGACGCCCGTCGATCTGCGAGTGTCCGCGTGGTACGGCGAAGGCGGCGTGCGCTTCATCGCCTCGCCGCACTCGGCGGTGCGTCCGTACGGCGAGGCGACGGCCGGATTCGCGCGGCTCGACACCTCCATCAACGGACTCGGCGGCAAGACGGGAGAGTACGTGGACATCGGGCTACGGCTGCTGAACCGCACCGAGCCGATGCTCGGCGTCGGCGGCGGTGTAATGTTGCAGGGCGGACCCGTCGTCGTGGACGTCGGATACCGCTACAAGAAGATCATGGCGGGCAGTTCGATCGTCTCCGCGCTCGCGCTCGGCAACAACAGCTTCGAGACGAGCCAGGTCCGGGTAGGATTCGGCGTCAGGTTCTGATCACTTCGGGTCCGTCACCTTCGGCGTCGTGTACGTCTTCTCCAGCGCCTTGAGGTAATCGCCGAAGAGCGCCTTGACGCCGTCGAATTCCTTCTTCACCGCGGCACGGTACTCCGCGTGCGTCGCGAACGAGTGGAGCAGCGCGGCCATCGCCTGCGCGTCGACGATGAAGCCGGTGTGGCCGACCGGCTTCAGGTTGTCCTGTTCCATCTCGTAGGTGTGGTTCGGCGCGTCCGAGCTGTAAGCGGTGAATCCGATCCCCGGGATGTCGCGCGACACGCTGCCGCTCTCCTCGAACCCCTGCGGTTTCGCCGGCTGGTCGACGACCTTTCCGGCCCCGTACGTCTTCAGCAAGGCAAACGCGATTTCGGACAGCGATGCGACGCCGATGCCGTCGCGCGACGATCCGTAGTTGTCGATCTTCACTTTCGTGCCGGTCGCGAGCGCCGCCGCCTTCGCGGCGTTGTCCACGAACTCGCGCACCGTTCGCAAGTACACCTCGTCGGGATAGCGGATGTAGAAATCCGCCTGCGCGCGGTCGGGGACGACGTTCGGCGCGGCGCCCCCTTCGGTGATGATCCCCTGGATGCGGGCCTCGGGCCGCAGGTTGCTGCGGACCGCGTCGATGTTCTCGAACAGATGGATCACGGCCTCGAGCGCGTTGCGGCCGTTCCACGCCGTCATCTGATGCGCCGGCGCGCCGCTGAACGTGTACTTCACGCCGTCGATGTTCAGGCAGCAGGTGCCGAAGCCGGGCGCCGGCCTCGACGTCTGGCTGCTCGCGTGGCTCCGGACGATCACGTCCATCCCGTCGAACACGTGCGCGTCGTGCATCACGGTCTTCGCCGACGGCTCGAGCATTTCCTCGCCGGGCGTGCCGAACACGGTGACGCTCCCGGGCACGTTGTTCTTCGTCAGGAACTCGGCGACGGCGACGGCCGCGGCGATGCCGATCGGTCCCTGCGAACAATGCTGGTCGCCGTGGAACGGCCCGCGCGTGCCGCGCAGCGCGTCGTACTCGACGATGACGCCGAGATTCGGCCCGCCGTGGTTGCGCTTGTAGCGGGCGACGAACGCCGTCTCGAGTCCGCCGGCGCCGATCGTGACCTCGAAGTCGTGCGCGCGCAGCGCGTCCGCGAGCGTCTGCACGGATCGCTGCTCCTTGAACCCGATCTCGGGATGCGTGCAGATGTCGTCGCTGAGCGCGAGCAGCTCGGACTCCATGAGCGCCCTGGCGCGCGCCGCGACCGCCTCGCGCGCCGGGTCCGGCGCCGTCATCGTTTGGACGAGCCGCGGCACGTCGATCGCGTTCTCCAGCGCCGCCATGCGCTGGAGGACGTCCTTCGCCGCCTCGCGCTCGGTCGGCGTTTCCTGCGCGCAGATGACGGCGGGGGCGACGAGTGAAAGAACAGCGATCGACGGGATCAATCTCGACAGCATGCCGCGCAGTGTAGCCCGACGTTCGGCCATCCGCCATCTTCTCTCAACGCTCGCGGGGCCCCACCCCCGCTCGCTCTCGCTCGGCGGCTTCGCGCCTCGCTCGGGCCGCAGGCGCTCATCCGTCATCCATCATCCGCCATCGGTCATCCGTTCGCGCTATGCTTCGCGATTGGAGGAGGCATGCGTTCGATCCTGGCCGTCGCCGCGCTGGTCGTCCCCGTCTGCGTGCCCGCGCTCGCGTCCGACAAAATCGTGAAATCGACGATCGTCTCGCAGGACCAGAAGCGCACGTACTACCTGTTCGTTCCCGACGGGCTGAGCGCGGATCGCCCTGCGCCGCTCGTGATCCTGCTGCACGGATCGGGGCGCAACGGCCAGTCGCTCGCGGACCCCTGGAAGGATCTGGCGAAGGATGAAAGATTCGTCATTGCGGCGCCCGACTCACTCGACTCGCGCGCCTGGCAGATCCCCGTCGATGCGCCCGCCTTTCTCATCGACGTGGTCGCGGAGGTCGAACGGACGTATCCGATCGATCCGCGGCGCGTCTATCTCTTCGGTCACTCCGCCGGCGCGATCATGACGCTGCAGATGTCGCTCCTCGAGTCGCAGTTCTTCGCGGCGGGCGCCGTGCACGCCGGCGCGCTGCCGTCCGACGCGGGCGAGATGATCCAGATGGCGAAGCGCAAGATCCCCCTGGCGATCTGGGTCGGTACGAAGGACGAGTTCTTTCCGTTGCCGGCCGTCCGCGCCACGCGCGACGCGCTCACCGCCGCGGGCCTGCCGATTCAGCTGACCGAGATCCCGAACCACACGCACTGGTATTACGGGAGCGCGAAGGACATCAACAAGCAGGTCTGGACGTTTCTGCGCCGGCACAAGCTCGACGCGGATCCGCACGTGGAGCAGTACGATTTCGTCAAGCGGTAACGTCTGCCCCTCCCCAAGCGGTCGCAGCGTCCTCCCGCGGTCGCGTCTTTATCGCGCGGCGAGGTTATGCCGTCGCGTCGTAGATAACAGGATTGATCGGCGAGTCGATGACGGCGCCGACGGCGACGCCGGGGCACCACACCTCGCGATCGAGCTCCTGGTTGCGGTGCTTCGGCGCCGCGAGGCGCATGTCGCGGTCCATGTAGATGATCGTCATCACCTCGCGCGGGCGGTCCGTCGCGTTCGGGCCCGCGCGATGGAACGTCCAGCCGGAGTGAAAGCTGACGTCGCCCGCCGCGAACGGCGCTTCCGTGGTGGGAAAGTCGCGCAGGCTGCGCTGCAGGCGGCGCTCGCTTTCCTCGCCGATCTCCAGGTCGCGTCCTTCCTGCAGCCGGAAGCTGCCGTCGGCGAACGCGACCGGGCCCATCTCGCGCGGCGTGTCCTGCAGCGGAATCCACGCGGTCGTGCAGCCGTCCGACGCCAGCGGCCAGTAGAACTGGTCCGCGTGCCACGGCGTGAAGCCGCCCCCCGCCTCCTTGAAGAGCGCCTGGTCGTGATACATCCGGACGCCGGCGACGCCCATCAGCTCCGCGGCGAGACGGCCGAGGCGTCGCGACATCACGAATCGCTTCACCGTTTCGCTTGCCGTCCACAGGTTCATCACCTGCAGAAACGCGCGATCGTAGACCGAGCGCTGCGCCAGCGGCGCGCGGTTGGCGGTCCGCTCCGCGACGAGGCGCGCGATCTCCGGCCGGTACTGATCGATCGTCTCGCGACGCAGCACGCCCCTGAGGGTCACGTGGCCGCGGTCACGATACGCGCGGATGTCGCGGGGATCGAGCGGATACGGATCGTCGAGGTCGCCGGTCACTGCGCGCAGGCCTTGACCTCGGTCGCCATCTCGCCCAGCTCCGTCGTCAGGCCGAAGCCGCGGCCGTAATAGCCGCCGTTGTTGGACCGCGTCGCGCGGATGAAGCGGCTCGTCTCGTCGAGCGGCAGCGCGGCGACGTTGGCGCAGAACGCGGGGTACTTGTCCTGCTGCGCGAGGTACTGCTCGACGTTCGACAGGTAGAACGCCGACACGATCCCGCCGCGTTCCTTCAGGTACTTCCCGACCGCGCGAATGGCTTTCGGTCCGGCGAAATCGCCGACGACCGGGACGATCAGGTTGTCGGCCTCGAGCTTCTTGATGGTCGTGAAGGTCTCCTCGCTTGCGAGATAGCTGCGATTCTGGCCGGTGCCGTCGGTCGCGGTCATCAGATCGGCGTAGGTCGGCTGCGCGCGGCCGCCGAAGCCTCCCGTGGACGAGTATTGCAGCCCGGGTCCGTAGGTGTAGAACGCCTTGTAGATGTTCTCGACGTTCCCCAGGTCGACGTCGCTCAGCGCGAACCCGTGCTTCTTCGTCAGGCGATCGTCGATCGCTTTCAGATTGTCCTTGAACGCCGCTTCCGTCGGCTCGACCTTCATGAACGCGGTGAAGATGTCCTGCGCCGTCGCGGCGCCGGCCAGCCCCTCGGGCCGCTTTCGCGAGAACAGCCGCGAGACGAATTCGACGCGGTCCGAAGACGACTCGAACAGCGCCTTGTACATCAGTTGCAGGTCCATGTTGCCGCGCCGGATGTCGACGATGAACACCATCCGCGGCTTGACGGCGGCGATGTACGTGAAGTTCTGTTCGGGCCCGACGCCCATGTACACGCGCCCCGGCTTGACGGTGCGGGTCAGCTCCGGGATGACGTACTGCATCCAGATCTCGTTCGACAGCAGGTTGTCGGAACGGAACCAGCCGTCGGGCTCCGACAACTCCGTCACGAGCTTCCAGTATTCCTGATCGGAGAGCTTCGACGGCAGCGTCTCGCTTGTCGCGTGGACGCCCGTGAACAACACGAGCGCCGCGGCGCACGCGCAGAGCAGCGAGGCGAGTCCGAAACGGATTCCGCGGGCGCTCATGCTGCTCTCCACCCAATCGCCAATCGCCAATCGCCGATTGCCAATCGCCAACCGCCGATTGCCAATCGCCAACCGCCGATTGCCAATCGCCAACCGCCGATTGCCAATCGCCAATCGCCAATCGGCAGTCCGTGTAATCGCCAATCGCCAATCGCCATTCGCCATTCGATCAACGTCCCGGCGCTCGCTGGACCGCGTCGCGCAGCATCTGGAGCCGCTCGGGCGATCCCGTGAAGAGATCGTCGGGGAAGCGCGTGTACGCCATCATCTCCGAGTAGATCGTGCCGCTCTGATAGAGGTTGAGTCCCAGCCCCGCGAGATACTGCAGCCTCAGATTGCGATCGTGGTTGATGTCGGCGTTTTTCAGCCACGGCGCCAGGTCGGCGCGGCGGCCCGCGTACGTCGAGAATAGATCGACGGCGGAGTTGAACCCGATCTCGTGCAGCGATTGCGCGACCGGCCCGTACTCCGGGCGGCCCAGCCGCGCGTCCATGCCGTCGAGGTCGATCTTCGTCGGTTCGACCTGCCCGAGCAACACCATGTCGTAGCCGCGTCCCTCGTGCGTGTTGCCGAAGATGACGCCGTTCGGGAACGCCTCGAGGAACGTCGCCACCTCGCTCTTGACCGCTTCCTCGTTGCTCTCGTAGAGCTGCACGAACAAGGTGACGACACCGCCCGGCTGGAGATGCTGCTTCACGATGTCGAAGAACTCGGTGGTGTAGAGCATGGCCGCGCCTTTGACCCACGGATCGAGCGGATCGGACGTCACCGCATCGAACTTCTCCCTCGTCGTCAGCAGGTAGTGCCGCGCGTCGTCCACGAACACGCGCGTCTTCGGGTTGTTGACGACGTCGTAGTTCTCGCGCGCGAAGTAGGTCGAGACGACTTTCGGGACGAGCGGCTCGATCTCCGCGATCGTGAGTTGCTGCACGCGCGGGCTGATGCTGACGGCGCCGGCGGTCACCCCCGCGCCGCAGCCGATCACCAGGTGCAGCCGCATGTCCTGCGGTTCGCTCGAGGCCTGTACCTTGCCGGCGTTGTGATAGTTGCGCACGCCGCTCGGCAGCTCGGAGACCGCGACCGACGAGTTGAGCCCCTCCCCCATATAAATGATGGTGCTCTGGTTGACCCACGTCGCCGCGTAGCGTCCGTATGCGACGAGCAGTCCCGGCAGCGGCGGAATCGCGCGTGCGAGCAGCGCCGCGATGGCGACCGCGGCGAGGATCGACGCGGGTCCTGCCCAGCGCGTCCTCGACGAACCGGCCGCGGTATCCCACGTCGCGGGCGTGAGGACGATGAGCCCCCCGAACGCCGACAACGCGATCAGCGCCTGCTGCGCGTGCTGCGAGCCGAACCAGTAGACGAGCATCAGGCTCGCCCCGAGCGAGCCGGCGATCGCGCCGACGGTGTTCGCCGCGTACACGCCGCCGACGAGCCGTCCGGGATCCTGGCCTTTCGAGGCGACGGAGGCGAGCGCGAGAGGAAAGCTCGCGCCCCACAGGATCGTCGCCGGCAGGATCGCCCATAGCGCGCGGACCAGATCGAGCTGGAAGTTGTACCAGATGCTCGTGGTGATCGACGGGTTGATCGGCCAGTACGGGAGCGAGTCGGCGAGCATGTACGCCGTCCACGCGATCGCGCCGGCGAGCAGCATCTGGCACCAGCCGAGCGCGGCGCGCGGATTCTTCAGCGTGCGCGCCAGCATCGACCCGATGCTGCTGCCGATGCCGAGTCCGATCAGGAACACGGCGAGGATGATCGAGAACGTATACACCGAGGCGCCGAACAGCAGGCCGAGCATGCGGGTCCAGATCACTTCCGCCGCGAGCGCGCACATGCCGGAGATCGCGATGGCGACGTAGATCGCTCCCGAGTCGGCGGCGCGCCCGGCCGCGGCGCCGGCCGCGGCACGCTGCGGCCGCTCGTAAGGGGCGATCGATGCCAGCGCGTAACCGAGCGCCGCGACGGAGAAATTGAGCGCGACGGCGACAAAGGTCGCGACGGCGGCATCGTACACCCGCAACAGATAGAAGCCCGCGAGCAGCGACCCGAACACGGCGCCGGCGATGTTGCCGCCGTAGAAGAACCCGAGCCAGGACACCCCCTCCGGCGTCGTCTCGATCCATCGAGACACAGCCGGGAGCGTCGCCCCCATCAGCAACGTCGGCGGCAACAGGCAGACGCTCGCCACGATGCCGCGCAGCAGATAGCCCGTCATGCCGTACCCGCCCCACGCCGTGTACACGTGATCGACGAGCGGCATCACGACGAGCACCAGCAAGCCGATGACGCCGATGCCGCATTCGATGAGCGCGTACACGCGAAGCGGATGCGGCGCCGTCGAGATCACGCGCGGAAGCAGCAGGCTCCCGAGACACATGCCGCCCATGAACGTGCCGAGCAGCACGCCGAGCGAGACCGCCGAGGATCCGATGACGAGCTGCAGGAGCTGGAACCAGACGATTTCGTAGATCAGCGCCGCGGCGCCGCTGCCGACGAACAGGAGCAGCAGCGCGGGCAGCCACGAGGACGAAGATGAAGACGACGCGCGCGCCCGCGCGAGTGGTTCGGCCATGATTCGGCGGATCGTATCAAAACCGTGCGACAATGCGCCCGCCCTTTCGCTGTGTTCTCCACGACGATCCTGCTCGGCGCGGCGCTCCTCTTCGGCGTTCAACCGCTGATCGCGAAGTTCCTCCTGCCCTGGTTCGGCGGGACGCCGGGGGTGTGGACGACGTGCTTGCTGTTTTTCCAGGGAGCGCTGCTCGGCGGGTACGCCTACGCGCACCGCACCATCGCCGCGCACGCGCCGCGCGAACAGCGGCGCCGGCACGCCGCGCTCCTCGTCATCTCGCTCGCCGTGATGGGCGTGTGGATCGCGCTCTGGCGCTCGCCGATTCTGCCGCCCGCCACGTGGAAACCGACGAGCCTCGAGTATCCGGTCGCGACGCTGCTCGCCGTGCTCGCCGCCGCGATCGGGCTGCCGTACCTGCTGCTCGCCGCAACGGGTCCCCTCCTTCAGGCCTGGTATACGCAGTCGCGTCCGGGCTTGCCGCCCTGGCGTCTGTACGCGTTGTCGAACCTTGGATCGCTCGTCGGTTTGATCGCGTATCCGGTCGTCGTCGAACCGCTGCTCGGGTTGCCCGCGCAGGCGATTCTCTGGTCCACCGCGTACATCGTCTATGCATTCGGTTGCTGGCGTTGCGCGCAGCAGCCGATCGCCGCGCCGATCGCGATCGAATCACCGGGTGCCGTGGCCGCACGCCCGTCGTGCGGCCGCATGGTGTTGTGGCTCGCGCTCGCCGCCTGTCCGTCGCTGCTGCTCTGCGCGACGACGAACGAGTTGTGTCAGGAGGTCGCGCCGGTCCCGCTGTTGTGGATCCTGCCGCTCGCGTTGTATCTGGTGTCGTTCATCGTCTGCTTCTCCGGCGAGCGCTGGTATTCGCGCTACGTGTGGATGCCGATGCTCGCGCTGACGAGCGTCGCGGCGTACGCCGTCCTGCAGCGCGGCATCGACACGACGTTCGCCGCGCAGCTCCTCGCGTATCCCGCCGTGCTGTTCGCGGCCGCGATGGCGTGTCATGGCGAGTTGTTCCGGCTGCGGCCGGCGCCGTCGCGTTTGACCGCGTTCTACCTCACCGTCGCAACGGGGGGCGCGATCGGCAGCGCCTTCGTCGCGATCGTGGCGCCGCGGCTCTTTTCCGGATTCTTCGAGCTGCAGATCGGCATGTGGCTCGCGGGCGCCTTGATGGCGGGGATTGTGGTGGGGGAGCGCCGGAGCTGGATTCGGGGAGGCCCGCCCGTTCCGCCCATCGCGACGTTCGCGAGGCTCGTCGCGCTCGCGGTGCCGGTCGTTGCCGTCATCGTGTTCGGCCGGCTGCTTCTCGACAACATCCGTTCGGCGAACAGCGGCGCGTTCCTCGTGTCCCGGAACTTCTACGGCGTCATTTCGGTGCAGCGCTACGACGAGGACGACCCATCGGCGGCGCGCGACGTGCTGACGCACGGCCGCATCGAGCACGGGCATCAGCTTCGGTCCCCGGAGTTGCGGGACATCCCGGCGTCCTACTACTCCGAGAGCAGCGGCCTGGGGCTGGCGATCCTCAACCATCCGCGGCGCGCAGCCGCCCGCGATCGGTCGCTGCGCATCGGCGTGGTGGGGCTCGGGGTCGGCACATCCGCGGCGTACGGACTGAAGGGAGACGTCGTCCGGTTCTACGAGATCAACCCCGCGGTCATCGACTTGTCGCTCGGCGCGCACGACGTCTTCACGTATGTAAAGGACTGCCCCGCGCACGTCGATATCGTTCACGGCGACGCGCGCCTGTCGCTCGAACGCGAACTGCGTGAAGGACATCCCCAGAATTTCGACGTTCTCGCGGTGGACGCGTTCAGCAGCGATTCGATTCCCGTGCACCTGTTGACGAAGGAGGCGATCGAGATCTATTTAAGGCACTTGCGGCCGCCGTCGGGAATCCTCGCCGTCCACATTTCGAACCGGTATCTCGAGCTGGAGCCGGTGGTGCGCGCGGCGGCGCGCGCGCTCGGCCTGGACGAGGCCGTCGTCGAGTCGCGGCCGGGGGGCGACAAGGATCCGGACGCGTCGGCGAGCACGTGGGTGCTGCTCGCGCCGGACGCTGCGGCCTTGCGCATTCCGGCGATCCAGGAGGCGCGGACGCCGCCGTCCGCGGACGTCCCGGTCGCGCGCCTGTGGACCGACGCCTACAGCAATCTGCTCTCCGTGGTAGCGTGGAAGAGAAAAATGGAGTGATGAGACCATGATCAGCGTTCGTTCCGTCACCGCACTCATCCTGACTGCTGTTCTCGCCGTCGCCGCGGTACCGCTGCTCGCGCAGCGCGGGAAAACGCCGGCGAAGAAGTCGCCGCCGGCCGCCGCACCGGCCGGCGCGCTCAGTCCGGCGGCGAAAGCGAAACTGAAAAACCCGTCCGCGCTCAAGGACGTCGCCCCCGCGACCTACCGGGCGGCGTTCGACACGAGCGCGGGAGCCTTCGTGATCCTCGTTCACCGCGAGTGGGCGCCGAAGGGCGCGGATCGGTTCTACAACCTCGTGAAATACGGCTTCTTCGACGGGACGCGGTTCTTTCGCGTCGTGCCGAACTTCATGGTGCAGTTCGGCATCAACGGCGATCCGACGGTGCAGGCGCCGTGGCGCGCCGCGAACCTGACCGACGATCCGAGGACGCAGAGCAACAGGCGCGGCACGATCAGCTTCGCCACCGCCGGGCCCAACACACGGACGACGCAGGTGTTCATCAATTTCAGGGACAACAGCCAGAGCCTGGATTCGCAGGGCTTCGCGCCGTTCGGCGAGGTCGTCTCCGGCATGGAGGTCGTCGACAAGATCAACGCCGAGTACGGCGAGCACCCGGATCAGGGTCTGATCCAACGGCAGGGCAACGCGTATCTCACCCGGCAGTTCCCGAAGCTGGATTACATCAAGAAAGCCACGATCCAGGCGGCGGCGCCGGCGACGAAGAAAGCGACGACGACAAAGAAGAAATGATCAGTTACGTGCGGCGCGCGCTCGCCGCCGCGCTGGCCGGCGCGCTGGCGGGCGCCGCGTCGCTCGTCGTGGCGTTCCGTCTTCATCCCGCCGTCACGATGGAGATGGATCGTGACGCCCCCCGCATCCTCTCCGGTTTCTACGACCCCGAGCAGTATCGCGACGAGACGTTCGCCTGGTCGTCGCCGCGCGCGGACGTGCGGCTGCCCGATCTCGATCGCCATGTCGAGTGGCAGTGCGTCGTGCGGTTTCGCGGCGGCCGTCCCGGCGGGGTCGCGCAGCCGAAGGTCGACCTCGCCGTTGACGGCATCACGCTGGTCAGCGTGACGGCCCCGGATCTGTATCAGGACGTGAACGTCATCGTGCCGCCGCGCCCGCGGCAGGGCGGTCTGGAACTCACGATCGTCACGGACAGGCCGTTCGTGCCCGGTCCGGCCGACACGCGCCGGCTCGGCGTGCAGGTGGACCGGATCGCATGCCGACCAGGCGCGGGCGCGCTGCCGCCGCGGCGCGGCCTCGCCGTCGCCGCGCTGGCGGGCGCGGCGTTCGGCGCGGGTTTCGCGATCGTCGCGACGTTGACGTGGAGCGTCGCGGCCGCCGCCGCGCTCGCGGTCGCGCAGGCGATCCCGTTGTCGACCGGGCAGGCGCTGTACACACGCTACGTGGACGGCGTGCCGTGGATTGCGATCTGGACGGTGGTGCCGCTGGTGCTCGGCGCGCTGGCCATCGAACGGTTGACGCGGCGGCCGCTCGATCGCGCCGCGGGCTTCGTCCTCGCGTACTCGGCGGCGGCGGCGTATCTGCTGCTGCTCGCGCTGCTGCATCCGGACAAGTCGATCATCGACGCCGTGTTTCACGCGCACCGGCTCGAGTGGGTCCTCGGAGGACGCTACTTCTTCACGCAGCCGATGCCGAGCGGGGTGTCGTTCCCGTATGCGATCGCGTTGTACGTGGCGGCGGCGCCGTTCGCGTCGCTGACACGCGACCACGTCGCGCTCTTGCGGGTCGTCGTCTGCGCCTGGCAGGTGATCGCCGGCCTGCTGCTGTATCCCGCCATCGCGCGCAGCTGGGGCGACCGGTTCGCGGGCGCGGTCGCCGTCGCCCTCTTCACGCTCGTGCCGATCGCGTATATCGTCGTCGGCAACGCCAATCTGACCAACGCGTTCGGTCAGTCCGCCGCGACGATCGCGATGCTCGCGGCCGTCGCATGGCCGCTGCGAGCGCGCGATTTCCTTCAGGCCGGCGGCTTGTTCGTGCTCGCGTCGATCGCCTTTCTGTCTCACGTGAGCACGTTTCCGCTGCTGTTCGTCTCGTTGACGGGACTCGCCGTCTTGTGTTCCCGGCTCGGCGCGCCGGCGGAGCGCAGCGCCGCGCGAGCGATCTTCATCGCGACCGTCGCGGCCGCGGCCTTTGCCGTGGTCGCGTACTACGGCCGCTTCGGCGAGGTGTACAAGTCGCTGGACCGTCTGCGCGGTCGCGTGGAGGTGACGGCGCCCGCACCGCCATCATCGGCCGCGCTCGTCATTGGAGACATTGGCGATGCATCCGCGGCCGCCGTTCCGCCGCTCGCGCGGCGCGTGGCGACGGCGGTCGTGCTCAGCGTGAAGGCGATCGGCTGGCCGATGGCGGTTCTGATGGTTGTCGGGGCATGGCGGCTGTGGAAGGAGGGCGCGCGCGACAGGCTCGGTCTCGCGGTGCTGGCGTGGTTCGCCGCCTACCTGATGTTCGTCGCGTTCGGCATCTTCGCGCCCGTCGACGCGCGGTTCTACCGCTACACGGTCGAATTCCTCGATCGTGTGAACTACGCGGTCGTCCCGGGCGCGGTCGTCGTCGCCGCCCGCGGCGCCGCGTGGGGCTGGCGCGCGGGGGTCGCCGCGCGGGTCGCCGTCACCGCGCTGCTCGTCGCGGCCGCGTGGATCGGCGTCGAGCACTGGGCCGGCTGGTTCGGCGCCGCATAAGCTGACACGCGCGGCCCTCGCACACCGTTCGTAGCGCCCTGCGCTACGAAGACTGTTCGTGGGATCAGGGATTAGCGATTCACCACGGCGAGCACGATGTGCGACGGCCGCGCGCGTGATGTGTACACGAGCTGCGTCGCGACCACGAAGTCGTCGGGCTTCGCGTCGTAGATGCTCGGCACGAACTTCTGCGGGTTGCGATCGATCAGCGGGAACCACGTGGACTGGACCTGCACCATGACGCGGTGTCCCTTCAGGAACACGTGATCGTGGTTGCGGAGCGGGATGCGGAACTCCGTCGGCTCGTTCGGGACGAGCGGCTGCGGATGCTCGTAGCTGCGGTTGTAGCGGCCCCGCCGCACTTCCATCGCGATGGGCAGCTCGTAGCCGTTCAGCGATTTGGCGTACTCGCCGGGCGGCGGCCCGCTCTCCGGCTTCCACGCATTCGCCTGCGCATCGTCCGGGTACGCGTCAATCAACTTGACGACGAAGTCGCTGTCGGTGCCGGACGTCGAGGCGAAGAGATCCGCGGCCAATTCTCCGGTGACGGTGAGGTCGCGATCGAGCGGCGCGCTGACCCACGTCGCGACGTCGGGCCGGTGTTCGACGAAGCGCTGATCCGCGACTTCCCAGGTGCGCCAGTCGCCCGCGGGATACGTCGGCGAAATCGGCCGCGCGCGATACCGGACGGGATTCGCCGGGTCCGAGACGTACCGCACGAACGTCTCGGTCGGCGACGGCGGATCGAAGGACAGCGTGCCGTCGCCGCGCAGGTAGAGCTTCGTCGGCGCCGTGCCGGCCGGCGGCCACGTCGCATACGTGTGCCACGTGTTCGATCCGGTCTGAAACGTCGACGCCTCCCACGTGAACTTCTCTCCGCGCCCGTGCAGCCAGTACCGGAACCAGGGCGCCTCGAACTTCTCGCGGAACTCCGTCGCCGTGTCGTGTCCGCCGAACGGAATCAGCCCGATCGATTCCGCTTTGGGCGCGTGCCACTGGCCGTGGAACCATGGGCCGGCCACGATGTGGTTGACGCGCTCCGGGTCGCGCTGCTCGGAGCGGCGATAGATCTCCCACGGTCCCCACGGGTCTTCCTGGTCCCAGAAGCCGGCGACGTTCAGGTTCGGCACCGTCGCGCCCTGCACCTGCGTCACCCACGCTTCGGATTTCCAGAACGCGTCGTAGTCCGGGTGCGCGACGATCGAGTTCCAGTAGGGAATCGACTCGCGCAGATATTTCCTGTTGATGTTCGAGAGCGGCCCGAGCTTCAGATACCACTCGTAGGTGTCGTAGGTCTCGAACTTGAAGTTGGTGTTCGCGTTCTTGTCCGCCTGCTCGAGGACGGCGTACTCGAACGCGTAGCTCTCGCGCAGCGCGCCGTAGCGGTGGTCGTCGTCGTTCATCCACTGATCGGCGGGGGAGGCCTGTTCCGAGATCGCCTTGAGCGCGGGATGTGGATGCAGCAGCGTCATCGCCGCCGTCAGGCCGTCGTACGAGACGCCGAAGATCCCGACCTTGCCGTTGTTGTTCGGGACGTTCCTGACGAGCCACTCGATCGAATCGTACGCGTCCGTCGTCTCGCTCGTCGCGGCGGGGTTCTGCAGGTCCGCCCGCGACGTCAGCTCGAACGTGCCCTCGGACTGGAACCGCCCGCGCAGATTCTGGACGACGAAGATGTACCCGTCGCGCATGAATTCCTTCAGCGAGCCCGCGATTGGAATGTTTCCAGTCGAGGGCACGCCGTACGGTGTCCGGCGGAACAGAATCGGGAGTGGGCCGGTCGCGCCGGCGGGCGTGAGAATCACCGTCTGCAGGCGGACGCCGTCGCGCATCGGGATCATCACCTGCTCGAATCTGAACGCCGGCGCGTCCTGGGCGGTGACGAAGATGATTCGTCCGAGAGCAACCGGTATCATTATCACCGTGAATCTCAGCCACCTCATGGTCAGCCTCCGGGATGCTGGCACCGGCCCTAGAGATGTGAAGATTCGACCCACATATCGGCTCGTTGTCACCGATGCCGCCGTCTCGCTAGTTCATCTTTCCGTCCAGCGGCCGCGACGGTATTCTGAGGTGTGAGATGCATGCAGTCGATACGTACTCTTTTCACGCATGTACACGAGTGCCACGCTACCCTTCACCACAGATCGAGGTCCGGGAACCCATCGACATCGAATGCCGTGCGCGTATTCGTCGGTGATTCAACGGGTGTTATCCAGCGCGACTACGGCCCGACAAGTCCATCGCCGCGAAGCGGTTCACGGCTCGTCTCTGCGCGGCATACCAATTCGATTAGCCCTCCCGCGGGGTCTCAGAACCTCGCCTGCACGCGTCCAGTCGACGCCCCTCATCATACTCGAGCGTGCCTACGGTACAACACACCGCGAGTGGCTCAGTGGACACGCCTGGTGACAATGTTCAGGGATCGAGCTTGTCGCCAAACGCAAAACTAGTGCTGACTCTTCCCCCGACCGGCGCGGGGATCATCAGGACAATCGGGAGACTCTGCGCAATCGCACGCGTCCCGTTAGGAGTTGAAGTTGCACCAGATCGCGTGGAGGATCGGGTCCACCCCAGTTCATTCGACGAGGTTCGGTCGCATGCTGGGTACTGCGACCTCACTGGGCTTCCCCTACCAAAGGCGCTCGATAAGCTCATCGAATGCGCGCCGAGCTACACCTGGAACAATGAAATCCCGGTCAGCCACGTGCTTCCTCGAAGTTTCGTCGACAAGGCCTCCGTCGCTCTCAGTCGGCGCGTCGACCACTTTGATCTGTACGCGACAGATTTGCAGGACAGGACGCTTTGGCAGCGATACAGCGCGTCTTTGACCCAACCTACCGGGTACCGGCCCATCATTTACGACCCGCGCGTGTCCGTCCTTTCTTTGAGAAATCTTTGAGGGTTTCGTTATCAGGCGTCACCGTCCGGTCGATTCTGGACGAAGTGGCCAGTCAACACCGTGCGATGTCGTGGGTGGCCGAATACACTGACAGTGCCGGCGGATATGCTGGTCTCAAGCTGTCGTTTATCGGTTTTGATAATTGGAGTACCGTGCTCGCGGCCCGCACCGCGTTCTAAAGAACGAAGGCAGAACGCGCGTCGCAGGCTATTTCACACGAGTTACCGCGTGACATGAGACCGAGCTCAATGGAGAGGAACATGATCCGGAAAGCGTTAATCGCGGCGACCATCCTTAGTGGCGTCTGTGGCCGCGCCTATGCTGAGTCCGTTACTCTTGATGTGACGAGTCCTTTCATGTTTCAGGATACGATTAGCGTCCAGTATTACGTGGATGCCGGCCCAACCTGCGATACGATCGAGGGATCTGTTTCAGGCAGTAGCGGCTATTATCATGAGTTCGGCGCCTCCGGGGTGAGCTATCTATCCGGCGGCGATACTGATTACCTCGCGGACACATCGGTGCCAAACGAGATTGATTACACGCTCGACGCTTTCTGGTCATACGGGAATATCGAATCATGTGGATTTCCGTCATCTGGCTCAGATTACGCCACAGCATGGCCCGCGAACCCCTTTTAGCCGCCGCCGACGATCTCTGGCCCTAACACGGTGTGGTGGTTTGACAGTCAGAACCCATCCGGTTATGCAACTTCTGTTGTGCTGACCTCCGACGCCGGATCCGGCACGGAATGGGCAATCATCCAGGGCAGCAACAAGGTTCAGCTCTCTTCCACGTACGGCGAGACGGTGACCGTCACGCCGACCGGGATTATCTCCAGCGGATATGTCGGGGATATTCTGATCACAGCAAGCGCGCTTGGCAGTACTTCCAGCCCGTTTGCGATGACCGCTCGAAGGCCTTACCGACTCCTGGCTGGGACAATAACGGATACGTGCAGTCCCTCATTTGGCTATACCAGCTTCCTGAACTATACGATCCAAGACAATCTGCTGGACACGATGCCGACCGCGGCCCCTCTGAACGAGCAGTGGGCGAGCGGATTTGTCAACGACTGGCCAGGCGGGAATAATTGGACAGGAAGGGCGCAAGGCAGTTTCACGGGCGTGAGCTTTGCCGATCGGATCGACG
>QHWR01000195.1:0-12084 GCA_003223835.1 Acidobacteriota bacterium
CGACGTTCGCAGCCTCTGCCTTCCATCTCGCGTTGTGGGCGGAGGTCGTCATGACCACGGGCGGCATCATGACGCGTGTGTGGCCGTGAACCTCGCCAAAACTCGCGCGATCGTCGGCCTCCAGAGAGCTAAATGGGAGCCATGCCGCGTCGTGCCCGAGTCGTGACCTGGAACGGCAAGGACGTTCCGCCGGAGCTCCGTGAGCTGCCCGCGGGGCGCTACGTCGTCGAACCGGTCGACGATGAGGCGCCGGTCTTGTCGCCAGAAGAAGAAGCTGGCATCGAGGCGGCGCTCGAATCGTACCGACAGGGACGCGTCGTCGACGCGAAGCGCGCCCGCCAGATCATCGACGCAGCCCTCGGGCGTTGAAGGTCACCTACACCGAAGAAGCGGTCGCCGACATCGTAGAGGCGATCACCTACCTCAACGCAATCCGACCGTACTCCGCTCGGATCCGGCAGCGGCCTTGCGCAACGAATAGCCGTCGCCGGCCGGCGTTTTGACCTTGCTCGACAAGGTATGATACCTTGCCTAACAAGGTATGGTGACGGCCTACGACCGCGAGTTCCTGACCGGCACGGTCGGGGTGCTGATCCTCAGTCTCCTGACCGAGCGCGCCATGTATGCGTACGAAATGCTCCAGGAAGCGGAGCGGCGCAGCGCGGGCGCGTTTCATCTCAAGGAAGGCACCCTCTATCCGGCGCTCCACCACATGGAGCGCGCGGGTCTCTTGAAGGCCGCCTGGCGCGAGAGCGACGCGGGACGCCCGCGCAAGTACTACAGCCTGACAGCCAAAGGCCGCCGACAGGCGGAATCGAAGCGGCGCCAGTGGAAGAGCATCCTGTCGGCCATGCGCGCGATCCTGGGGGACGCCGGTGCGTGAACACGACGACGTCGCGGCATTCATCGAACGCATCGTCGCCGACGCGGGGATCGCCGACGATGGCCGGCGCGAGGATCTGCGGCGCGAGCTGCGGGCGCATTTCGAGGACGCGGGCGGATCGCCCGAAGCCGTTCGCGAGGCGATGCGCCGCTTTGGAGCGGAAGGCCGCATCGCCGCATCGCTGCGCGATGTCCATCGCGCGGACCCACTCGTCGCCTCTCCCACGTGGACGACATGGTTGGGCGGCGTCTTCCAGGATCTTCGCTTCGGCGCACGCATGCTCCGGCGCAGTCCGGGATTCTCGGTCGTGGCGATCCTGAGCCTGACGCTGGGGATCGGAGCGACCACCGCGGTCGTCGGTTGGATCGAGGGCATTCTGCTCCGCCCATTTCCGCTCGTCGCCGCGCAGGACCGCCTGGTCGCGATCGCGGGAACGAACCGCGGCGCGCCAGGATCCGACGACGTGTCCTGGCCCGACTTCCTCGATCTTCGACGCCGGTCCACGCTGTTCGACGCGTTCATCGCGGAGAAAATCACGGGGACGACGCTGAGCATCGGCGATCGCGCCGAGCGGGTGCCCGGAAGCGTCGTCTCGGCGAACTATTTCGATGCCCTCGGGGTGCACCCGATCCTCGGGCGGGGGTTCGAGCCCGGGGAAGACGCCGGCCGCAACGCGCACCCGGTCGCGGTCATCAGCTACCAGACCTGGATGGAACGGTTCCACGGCGATCCGGGCGTTGTCGGAAAATCGCAGATGCTCAACGGGCTGCCGCACACGATCGTCGGCGTCGCACCCGAGGGCTTCAACGGGACGTTCGTCGGCTATGCGTTTCAGTTCTGGGTCCCTGCGTCGATGCAGCCGCAGCACCTCGACGCGGGTGAGTACAAGCTCGAGGATCGCGGCGCGCGCTGGATTGAAGGCTTCGCGCGCCTGCTGCCGGGCGTCACGATCCAGCAGGCGCAGGCGGAGATTTCCGCCATCGCCGATCGTCTCGAAGGCGAGTATCCCGCGACCAACCGCGGCCGCGGCATCCGGTTGTTCCCGTTGTGGCAGACGCCGTTCAACAACGCCGGCGCCCTGCTGCCCACGCTGGCCGTCGCCCTGGCCGTCGTGGTCTGCGTGCTGCTCATCGCCTGCGCGAACGTCAGCAATCTGCTGCTCGTCAGGGCGTTCGCACGTCAGCACGAGATGACGGTGCGGCTCGCCATCGGCGCCGGGCGTCGCCGTCTGGTGAGGCAGCTGCTGACGGAAGGCATCATCCTCTCGGCGATTGCGGCTGCAGGCGGGCTGCTGCTCGCGGAATGGGGCCGTAACGCGCTGGCGCTGCTGACGCCGCCGCGCGGTGGCGTTTCGCTGAGCCTGCCTGCGGCATTCGACTGGCGCGTGGTCGCGATGAGCGCGGGGCTCTGCCTCGTCTCGACGCTGTTGTTCGGGCTCGTGCCGGCGGTGACGGCGAGCGGGGTCGACCTGACCGGCGCGCTTCGTGCTCACTCGGGCGGCATCGGCGGCGCGCGCGGCCGGTTCGGGGTGCGGTCGAGCCTCGTGCTGGTGCAGGTTTCCCTGAGCTTCGTGTTGCTCGTCGGCGCCGCCCTGCTCGTGCAAAGCCTGCAAGGCGTCCGCAGTGCCAGTCCGGGCTTCTCGACGGCGCGAGTGCTGACCACCGGCATCAATCTGTTCACCGCCGGCTACGACAGCCAGCGCGCCAGGCATTTCGAGGACGAACTGATCGATCGCGTCCGTTCGATCGGCGGCGTCGAGTCCGCTGCCTTCGCCCGTCTGACCCCGTTCACCTATCGCAACTATTCCTCGGCGCCGATCGCGGTCGACGGCTACAACGCCCCACCGGATCGGCAGCCGACGGCGAGCTACAACGAAATCGGTCCGGGATATCTCGCGACGATGGGTATTCCGCTCGTGTCCGGCCGCGAGTTCACGCGCGACGACGACGAGTCGGCGCCGCCCGTGGCGGTCGTGGATGAAACGATGGCGAAGGAGTTCTGGCGCGGTGCGGATCCGATTGACAAGCGCCTGCAGGTCCGCGGCCGCTGGATGCGCGTGGTCGGCGTCGCGCGCGCGGCGAAATACCGCAACCTGCTGGAGACGCCGGCGCCGTTCTTCTACGTGCCGCTCGGTCAGAGCTTCTCGAGCCAGGTCGCGCTGCTCGTTCGCACCGCGCAGAGTCCGGCCTCGTTCGCGGCGCCGCTGGTGCGCGAGATCCACGCGATCGACGGCAATGTCGCCCCGTCGGAAATCATCACGATGCGGGAGCAGGTGCGGCGCACGACCGCGTCGCAGCGCATCGCCGTCACGATCCTCGGCGCGTTCGGCGGCGTCGCCCTGGTCCTGGCGGCAATCGGGCTGTACGGCGTGATGTCATCGACCGTCTCGCAAAGCCGGCGCGAGCTGGCGGTACGGATGGCCCTCGGGGCAGGCGCACGAGATCTGGTGCGGCTCATTCTGTCGCAGGGATTGATGTTGACCGGACTGGGACTCGCGATCGGCGCGGCGGCCGCGCTCGCGTTGACGCGGTTGATGGGCTACCTTCTTTATAACGTCAGCGCTCGCGATCCGCTCGCGTTCGGATCGGCCTTCACCGTAACGGTTCTCGCCTGCCTGGCCGCGTGTGGTCTTCCGGCGTGGCGAGCGATGCGGACCGATCCGCTTCCCGCCCTGAGGAGCTGAGCGTGCGGCGCGCTCGCTACCGGCCTCAGCTATCTTCGCTGTGACCAGGCCGGCCCGGTCCGATCGGGGACGTCGAGCGCCGTGAAGATTCCCAGCGGCTCGAAGGACGTCACAAGCGGCGTTCGGCGCCGCTCGAAGGAAGCGATCGCGGCGGCACGAGACGCCCGGTGCCGCTCGTAGACGACCATCTCGCTCCAGTATTCGATGACGATGTACCGCGACGAGCGGCTCTGATCGCGAAGGAAGGAAGTCCCGAGATAGGACCGCGTGCGGCGATTCAACGAGGTCCAGGCGCCATCGACGCCGTACAGCTCCTCGAACTCGGCCTCCCGTCCGTCCTTGACCTCGAATTGCCACATGATCGCGATCATCGGATCCGCCTTTGTCGCGACTATATCAAGGCGCTCCGTATCCTTTATATATAGGGGGGTTTGACGGACGAGGTCAGCGGTTTCGCGGCCCTCATCGAGCAAGGTCGATCAGGACGATATCAGAGTTTTCCCGCACTCTGTCGAACACGATCTGCTTGCCGTCGGCGGTCACATCGAAAGACTGTGTGGCCGCGGAGTTGTTGAAGTGGCTCAGTTGGCGTGATTTTTTCGTCGCCATGTCGAGCAGCCAGAAGTCCTGCGCCGGAAACGGTCCTTGCGCGTACACGAGCGCCAGGCCATTTGGAACGAATCGATAGCGCTTTCCTTCAACCCGAAGCCGGATTGCAGGCAATTCGACAGTCGTCCCGTCCGCTCGAACGGCCAAGAGCGGCGCATCCACGCTGACGTTGGCTCCGGTGTACACAATCAGATCTCCGGACGGCGACCACACCGGATCGCGGCCAGTGCCGGCGATCAGTCGGACCGGCGCGCCGTGGTCCAGGGGAATCTTGAACAGCCCAGGTCCACGATCGTCGACGCCGCCCGCGACGATCCACTTGCCATCGGGCGACCAGCATACGGATCCGTCAATGTCAATCGGCTCCGCGAGCGATTGGAGATCGCCGCCATCTGCGGACAAGACGTGGAGCCGCCGTTTTCCGTCGCGCCTCAGGATCACGGCCAGCTGACGTCCATCGGCCGAGACCGCCGGCGGTTGGAACAAGGCCTCGTCAGATCCCCTCAAGATCTCGACAGCGTTGCCGTCCTCGAAACGCCACAGGCCGTCACCAGTGCCCTGCGAGGACAAGTAGAACAGCGATCGCCCGCCAAACCGTGGGGCGAGCGCCCGGACGGTTGGCAGAGCCATCGGTTTCGCGTCTCCGTCTTCGGCAGGGCGATCCAGAATCGGCACGGTCCACAGGCTCGCACTTGGATTGGCCACCGAGGCCACGAGACGACGATGGTCGGCGCTGCCGGCAATCGACCGGTACTGCTCCGTTCCGTAAGCGACCCGGCGCGTCGCCCGGCTGTTTGTATCGAGCGCCCACAGCCATGGTCCCGAGCCGTCATGATCCTGCGCGATGTAAAGGACGTGGCGATCGTCGATCGGTGTCGGGAAACCCACATACGCGTCGTGATAGGTGAGGCGTTCCGGTTGCCCGCCGCTGGCGGCAATCCTCCACAAGTCCAGTTGCCGAGTGCTTTGGACGCCGCGTGCAAAGTAAATCCATCGACCATCGGGCGACCATGCCTGATGGTGGTTGTGTCCTCCCACAATCGGATCGACAAAAATCTGTTTGCCGCCGACGCCGGTACGATCCGCGACGAACATCGGGTCTCCCGGAGCATCGGTGTGATAAACCATCCGCGCGCCATCGGAGGACCACACCACTTCAACCGCCCGGTCAACCAGGAAAGGCCTCGGCGGTCCGCCCATCATCGGCATGATCCGCATGCGGCCCACAGGCGCGCCGCCGAACCAGATTTCCGATTGGTCGCCGGAGAAACCGATATTTCGCACCGGTCTCAATCCCGGCATGTGACTCTCGCGAGTAAGGTTCTGGAAGCGGCCCGAACCCACCTGAGTCAGCCACACATCGACCGGGCCATCGCGGTCGGAAAGAAATGCGGCGAATTTGCCGTCCGGCGAGAGCGCCGCCTCGGCCTCATCACCTTCAAAATTCGTCAACCGAGTGAACGTCGCGTTCGACAACGGGTTGTCTGGAGCAGGATTGAGGCGCCTGACACCCCACCCCGCCAGGGCGGACGCGAGCGCGATAAGAACGATCGCGGCCCATCGACTCCATTGCGAATGCGTGGAGCCGGCGGTGGGGCGCCCCACGACCATCGCCGGTGCTTTCGCGCCCTCCAACGCGTCGTCGAGCTCAGCGCGTGCATCGGCGATATCCCGCAGACGCCGCTTCGGGTCTTTCTCCAGGCCGCGCCGGAGAAGGCGCGCGACCAGCGGCGGCGTTGTCGCGGGAAGCGCTGCCCAGGCCGGCTCGCGTTCCAGGATTGCCACAATCGTGTCCGATACCGTCTCTCCCGGAAAGGCCATATGGCCGGTCAGCATTTCGTACAACACACAGCCAAATGCCCAGATGTCGGTGCGCTTGTCGACCGCCTGCCCTCGCGCCTGCTCCGGACTCATATAGGCCGCGGTGCCTAGAATGGCCCGTTCCTGCGTGCCGCCTTTGGTCACCATCGGCGATTGCAACTCGCCGGTCGCGGCCTTCGCGAGGCCGAAGTCCAGCACTTTCACGACGCCGCCCGGGCTGACTTTGATATTCGCCGGTTTGAGATCCCGGTGAATGATTCCTTTCTCGTGCGCGGCGTCGAGAGCATCGGCGATCTGACGCGCGATCGTGAGCGCGTCTGTTACCGGCACCGGTCCGCGCTGGATCCGATCGGCCACCGTCTCGCCTTCCACCAACTCGAGCACCAGCGCCCGAACGCCACCGGCTGCGGCTTCGAGGCCGTAGATGGCGCCGATGTTCGGATGATTGAGGGCGGCGAGCATTCGGGCTTCCCGCTCGAAGCGTGCCAGCCGTTCCGGGTCCGCCGTGAAGTGCCGCGGCAGGATCTTGATCGCCACGTCGCGGCCCAGGATCGTGTCGCGTGCGCGATACACCTCGCCCATGCCGCCGACGGCGAGCAATCTCTCGATGCGATACGGACCGACCGACGAGCCTGGCGCGAGGCGCGGCGCAGGAGGCGCGACGAGTTCGGCCACGAGCGCGCCAATCGGCGCGTCGATCACGCCCGCCGGCGGCTGCGCCAGCAAGGACTCGACCTCGCGCCGCAGCGTGGGATCGTGCGCGCACGCGCGCGCGAGAAACGCGTCGCGCTCGGCTGGCGTCCGCTCGCGAGCCTCATGAAACAGCATTTCGATCTCGCGGAGGCGCTCAGGCGTCACGTCCAGCCTCGCGGGTCAATTCCCGCTGCAGCCACGCCCGGGCGAACTCCCAGTCGCGCAGCACGGTTTTCGACGAGACCTGGAGCGCGACGGCGGTCTCGTCGACGGTCAGCCCGCCGAAGAATCGCAGCTCGACGACGCGGCTCTTTCGATCGTCCAGGTCGGCGAGCGCCTGCAGCGCATCGTCCAGCCGAATCACGTCCGCATCTGGCGCAACGCCACCGATCGCCGCTTCATCGAACGTCACGCGGACTGCGCCACCGCCCCGCTTGTCCGCACGCCGCGATCGCGCGAGATCGACGAGCACGCGGCGCATCAACCGCGCCGACAGCGCCAGGAAATGCGTCCGGTTCTGCCAGTCGACGTGTTGGACGTCGACCAGTCGCAGAAAGGCTTCGTTGACCAAATCGGTCGCCTGCACGCTGTGGTTCGCACGCTCGCCGTGCAAGCACCGGCGGGCGATGCGCCGCAACTCGTCGTGGACGAGCGGCATCAACGCATCCAAAGCCGTCTCGTCTCCCTCGCGCCAGGCTCTGAGAAGAACCGTCACCTCGCGGGTCGGGCTCAAAATGCCTGCATTCTAACCGGGTTTCGCGTCGTGTCCGTTTCAGGCGTCCCTTTCCGCCTCTCGGGGGCAGGAGGCGATATGTCCAGGAGAAACCCTATGGCGCAACTACGTACTTCGGTCACCCTCGTAGCCCTGTTGGCGTGCAGCGCGATCGCCGCAAGGGCCGACGTCGTTCTCGACTGGAACGCGATCGCGGTGTCTACAATGGTCAGTCAGGGGCAGAGTCCGTTCGCTCAGGCACGCTTGCTGGCGATCACGCAGCTCGCCGTGTTCGAAGCCGTCAACGCGATCACGGGCGACTACGAGCCGTACCTCGGAAGCGTCGCCGCGCCAGCAGGCGCATCGGCCGACGCCGCGGCAGTTGCCGCTGCGTACACGGTGCGGAAGAATTACTTCCCGCTGGCGCCGAATCTCGATCCCGCGTATGCAGCGTCGATGGCCCTGATCCCCAACGGCTCAGCCAAGAGTGGCGGCATTGCGACGGGTCAGGCCGCGGCTGCGCAAATGATCGCGCTGCGCCTCGGCGACGGCTCGTCGCCCCCGCAGTTCTACCTGCCCGCGTCGATCGACCCCGCTGTTTGGCAGCTGACGCCAGGTTGCCCTGCCGCCGGCGGAGTCGCTTTTCAGTGGCAGAACATCACACCGTTCGGTGTTCCGAGCGTTCCCGCCAGCCACGCGTGGCTCGCGCAGTTTGCCCCGGGTCCACCCCCGGCGCTCACCAGCGAGAGATACGCACGGGACTACAACGAGGTGAAGAGGGTCGGCAACGTCAGCAGCGATCTCACCGAGCGGCCGCAGGATCGGGCCGATGTGGCGCGGTTCTACGCTGTGTCCTCTCCGAGCCTTGTGTTCAACCTGGCCGCGAGGCAGGTCGCCGCCGCGGAGGGCAGCTCGCTTTCGGAGAATGCGCGGGCCCTTGCCCTGCTCAATATGGCCACCAGCGACAGCCTCGTCGCGTCGTTCTGGACGAAGTATCACTACAAGTTCTGGCGGCCCGAGACGGCGATTCGAGAAGGCAACCTCGATGGCAACGCGAAGACTGACGCCGACCTCACCTTTGCGCCGTACATCGTCACGCCGTGTTTCCCCAGCTATCCGTCGAATCACGCCAGCGGAAGCAATAGCGCCGCCGAGATCCTGAGGCGTGTCTACGGTGCCGGTGGCCATGCCATCACCATGGCGAACCCCGCCGTGCCGGGGCTGACCTTCCACTACACCGGCTTCAACCAGATCACGGACGATATCAACGACGCGCGCATCTACGGAGGCATCCATTTTCGCTTCGATCAGGATGCCGGCGCCGATCTGGGGCGCGACGTCGCGACGTATGTTTACAAGCACAACCTCCGCCGCGCGAAGGATTCCGACAACGATTAAGGATGCGGCCGCCGAACGGGTGCAGGCGGGTCCATTGAGACCCGGCACCTTTTCGGCGGCCTCGATTCACGGACGCAGCAGCGTCTTGATCGCGCGCCGCTCGTCCATTGCGCGGTAGCCCTCCGCGACGTGGTCGAGAGGCAACGTCAGATCGAAGACCTTTCCCGGGTTGATCTTCCCGTTGAACACAAGGCTGATCAGATCCGGCAGGAAGCGGCGCACCGGTGCCGGTCCACCATGAAGACGGACGTGCGTGTAGAACAGCTCCTCGCCGTTGAGTGTGACTCCATGCGGGACGCCGACGTAGCCGACGGATCCGCCCGGCCGCGTGGACCGGATCGCCTGCATCATCGATTCGTGCGTACCGACGCACTCCAGCACCGAGTCCGCACCGACGCCCTTGGTCAGGTCCTTGATTCGCGCGACGCCCTCGTCGCCGCGCTCGGTCACGATGTCGGTCGCGCCGAACTCGCGCGCGAGCTTCTGCCGCGACGCGTGACGGCTCATTGCCATGATCCGCCCGGCACCCATCTGCTTCGCGGAGAGCACGCCGAGCAGGCCAACCGCGCCGTCGCCGACCACCGCGACCGTCGCGCCCGCCTTCACGTTCGCGGCATCGGCGGCGAACCACCCGGTGCCCATCACATCGGAGAGCGCCAACAGGCTCGGGATCGCGTCGTCCGACGGAACATCGCGCGTGGCCACGAGCGTGCCGTCCGCGAGCGGGACGCGCAGCGCCGGCGCCTGCGCGCCGCCGACGAGCGCCCTATGCCGGCAGGACGACTGATATCCGGCCCGGCAGTGGGGACAGGTGTTGTCGGACGCGAAGAACGATCCGATGACGAACTGTCCAGGCTTGATCGACGCGACCGCGCGGCCGACGTCCTCGACGATGCCGCAGTACTCGTGCCCCATCGGCGTCGGCCCGGCGATGGGGTTGATGCCGCGGTACGGCCACAGGTCGGACCCGCAGATGCAGGTGGCCGACATCCTGATGACGGCATCCGTCGGCTCGATGATCGTTGGCGCGTCGCGCTCCTCGAACCGCACGTCGCGCGGACCGTAGAGAACAGCTCCTCGCATGGCTTCTCCTTACTCCGCCTTCGATCGGGCCTGGTACTGTTCGTCGGTGACGTGTTCCATCCAGTCGACGGCTTTGCCATCGAGCGCCTCGGCGATCGCGATGTGCGTCATCGCCGTCGTCGGCGACGCGCCGTGCCAATGCTTTTCTCCCGGCGCAACCCAGACCACGTCGCCCGAGCGGATCTCCTCGACAGGGCCGCCGTCGCGCTGCACCCGTCCGCAGCCGGCGGTGACGATCAGCGTCTGCCCGAGTGGATGCGTGTGCCAGGCTGTGCGGGCCGCAGGCTCGAAGGTGACGATCGCACCGCCCACCCGTGCAGGGGAGCTCCGCTGGAACGGCGAATCGATTCGCACTGATCCGGTGAACCACTCGGCCGGACCTTTCGCGGAGGGTTGTGAGCCGCTTCTCGTGATGTCCATGTCGCGTCCTTTGCTTCACGTCCCCGGTCGATTCCAGAGTAGCGTCTGCTGAACCCGCTGTATAGCCAGAGAAGTCGACAAGGGGTTGTGAGTACCATTCACGAATGGTTCTCGGCTCTCTTTGAACATGACACGTGAATTGGATCGCGTCAGCGTGTCGGGACCAGTCGCTTCAGCTCTTCAGTCCAGTTGAGCACCACGTTGAGTCGACCGGAACCCGCTTCGTCCTTGACCATCACGAAGCGCTGGCCGTCGGAGCTGACGTCATAGTTGGCGAGCGAGACGTTTTGAAAGACATACCGCTGGTCGAACAGCTGCCGCGGCTGCGAGAGCGTGAGATCCGCACTCCCCGACACGTCCACGACCATCATCTTGTTTCCAATGCGATAGAAGATCTCCTTGCCGTTCCTGTTCCACATTGGCTGTGTCCCGCCGTGTGTGGACACCGGCCACCGCCGGTCTGGGCCGGGGAAAGGCCGAACATACACTTGCATCTGACCCGACTCGTCAGAGGCATACGCCATCCAGTGGCCATCCGGCGAAAACTGAGCCCCACCCTCGAATGCGGATGTGCTCACCACGGGCCGCGGGCGGGGCTGACCGTGGAGCGAGAGCACGTATATATCGCGGGAGCTCTGGGCAGTCTGTCGCAGGAAGGCGAGCGTGTCGCCGTCACGTGAGACCGAACACGGAAGATCTCCGGAAAGGCTGCCGGCAATCGCTTCAGGATGACCGCTGCCGTCCGCCGCGGTCCAATACATACCCGTCAATGTCCGGAACAGCACACGCGTGCCATCTGGCGTCCATACGGGAAAGGCATTACCGACGGTCTGTTCGGAGGTCAGCCGCGTAAACGTCGCACGCGCGATGTCCTGAATCCACAAATCGCCATCCGCGGCCACAACCGTCCGCCGGCCGTCCGGCGCCAGCCGGGGGTACTGATACCGCCGCGGGGTCTCGGTGATCGGCTGTTCCACTCCTTGACGAGACACCCACACGAGCCGTGTGGTCCCCGCGTCGCTCGGGGCGTACGCCAGCGAACCAGCATTGGACAGCGCCGCAAACGGCGCGTCCATGGTGGTACCCACAGCGAGGTTTTCGAGAACGCGAACAACGGGCCCCGTCACCTCCATCCGGTCTACATCGAATGGCGCGCCGAGCAGTGCGCCGTCGCGGAAGAACACCAGATGACCGCTCGGCGCGTACAGAGGGAACGTGCCTGATTCGACGATGACGCGTCGCCGGCCGGTCGCCAGCGAAAGGGCCTCGACGTGCGACGCACCGCGGCTGCTGCCCGTGATGGAGACGAACAAGAGGATCCGGCCTTGCGCAATGACGCTTGGCCACGCGTGGAGGAGCTCCCGCTTTCCACTGTCGAGCGTGGTGAGCTGTTTCGCCGGGCCGCCAGAAGCCGGCACTTGCCAGAGAGCGCCGGCGCGAACGAACGTGATGCGGTCGTCGGCTCCCCAGGCGGCGCCTGCGGAAAATTCTGCGTCATGCTCGACCGTGGTGACGAGACCGTCCGCCAACGACACCCTTTTCAGCGATAGATCCGCCGTGATGAGCCCCAGTGAACGACCATCCGGCGACATGAAGACCGCGTTGGCGGTCTCCGTCCCTCGGATCGGGACGGTCTCGAACTGATCGAGCCGACGCGTGTATAGCTGGCGCAACCCGCGAAACACACCGACAAAGGCCACGCGTGTTCCATCCGGCGAGAGCACCACCGCTGGTGGGTACACGGTGGCGAGCTCGACACCCGCCGGCAGATCCAGGTCCAGA
>QHWR01000195.1:12269-17964 GCA_003223835.1 Acidobacteriota bacterium
ATCGGACGCCTGGAGGCGTGTCCGCCGGCAACGGCTGCCAGTCCGGCTCTTGTTTCAACACCGCCGCCACTGTGTCGGAGATCGTCTCGCCCGCGAATGCAGCGCGCCCCGTCAGCATCTCGTAGAACACGCAGCCGAAGGCCCAGATGTCGGTCCGTTTGTCCACCGCGTGTCCGCGCGATTGCTCCGGGCTCATGTAGCCGGTCGTGCCGAGAATGACGCCCTCCCGCGTTCCATCGATGGGCGCCGTTGATTCGGGCGAGACATCAGCGTCGTTTGCCGCAGCCATCGCGGCCTTCGCAAGGCCGAAATCGAGCACCTTCACCGTGCCGTCAGGCTTCACCTTGATGTTCTGAGGTTTGAGATCGCGGTGCACGACCCCTCGCTCGTGGGCGGCCTCGAGTGCGTCGGCGATCTGACGCGCAATCGTCACCGCCTCCGCAATCGGCAAGGGCGCGCGCTGCAATCGCTCGGCGAGCGTCGGTCCCTCGACCAATTCCAGGACGAGTGCGTGAACGCCCGCCGTCTCTTCGAAGCCGTAGATTGCGGCGATGTGCGGGTGATTCAACGACGCGAGCAGCCGCGCCTCGCGTTCGAAGCGTGCCAGCCGTTCGGGATCTGCGGAAAAGAGGCGCGGCAGGACTTTGACCGCAACGTCGCGACCGAGTCTCGTGTCGCGCGCGCGGTACACTTCGCCCATGCCGCCGACGCCGAGGAGGTCGAGAATGTGATAAACCCCGAGCCTCTGTCCCGTGAGCGCCGGCTCGGCAGGATCGTCTATGAGTCCCGGGGCCATCGCGAGAGCCGGCTCGCCGAGGAAATTTTCCGTCGACGCAGGTTGCGCGAGCAGCGATTGCACTTCCTGCCGCAGCGCCTCGTCGTCCTGACAGGCTTCACGCACGAACGACGCCCGTTCGCCGGAGCCGCGCGCAAGCGCGTCATGATAAATCCGCGAAACCTGCTGCCATCGCTCAGGCGTCATCTCCGCAGCTCTCGCCGCAGCCACGTTCGGGCGAGCTTCCAGTCGCGCATCACCGTCTCGGGCGAGATCCGCAGCACGGCCGCGGTCTCTTCCACGCTGAGACCGCCGAAGAAACGCAACTCGACGACGCGGCTTCTTCGCTCGTCAAACCTGGCGAGCGCGGATAACGCCTCGTCGAGTGCCACCAGATCCTCCGCTTTGTCCGGCACGGACAGCGCGTCGCTGAACGACACCCGGATCGCGCCGCCGCCTCGCTTCTGATACTGCCGGGCTCGCGCGAGATCCACCAGGATGCGGCGCATCAGCCGGGCCGCCATCGCGAGAAAGTGCGCCCGATTCTGCCAGTTCACGTGCTGCGTATCCACCAGCCGCAGGTAGGCCTCGTGCACGAGGGCGGTGGCCTGGAAGCTGTCGCGTGCTCGTTCGCCGCGCATGCACCCTCGGGCGATCCGCCGCAGCTCCTGATGGACGAGCGGAGTCAGTCGGGCGAGCGCGGTCTCGTCGCCGGCTCGCCACGCGAGGAGGAGCCGGGTCACGCTGCCTGAGGACACCCCAATGGCGACATTCTAGCCAATTGTGGGCTTCATGCCAGTTTTTGATCGTGCATCGCGCCTCTACGAACAGGAGGCTCTATGAGCGAGATTCGACGCGCGCGAACATTATTCATCGGCATCCCCGTCGCGCTGCTCATGACGTGCGGCCCCAACAGGCAAGTGACCGCACAGGCGCCAGCCGTCAGTGCCCTGACGGGATCTGCAGTGCTCGACGATTGGGGCACCCGATTCGCGTCGCTCGGAGCATCGGTCCCCGAGAACGCGTTACGCACCCAGGTCCGCACCACCATCGCACAGATGGCGATGTTCGACGCCGTGAACGCCGTCCTCGACGGGCCTTACCGACCTTTCGCGTCGAAGCCTCTGTCGGCCCTGGGTGCATCACCGGAAGCTGCGGCGATCCGGGCAGCGTACATCGTCGCCCTCAACGAGTTCCCGACGAAAACTGCGACGATCCAGAGCGCCTACAACACGTCGATCGGCCGTATTGTCGCAACGCCTGAAGCGATCGCCGATGGCATTGTCGTCGGCGAGGCCGCAGCCAATGCGGTGCTCACGGCGCGCGTTGGAGATCACCGTGACGATCCAGATCTCGAGGGCTACACGCCCGGCAGCGGTCCCGGTGTGTGGATCCCGACTCCACCCGCATTCGCAAATCCGCAGACTCCGTTCCTCCAGTTCGTCCAGCCGTTCGGGTATAGCGACCCCGCGCGCTTCCGTCCCCACGCTCCGCCAGCGCTCGATAGCCGGACCTACACGATCGACTACAACGAGAGCAGAGACCTCGGTCGAGCCACCGAGACGAGCCGAACCGCCGAGCAGTCTGCGACGGCACTGTTCTGGTCGCCGTCCGCAAGCGCTCTGTGGAGCGCCAACGTTCGCAGCATGGCGAGCTCGATGGACCTGTTGACGGCCGCCCGTTTCGAGGCCATTGGCATTGCTGCGGTGACGAATGCGTTAATCGGCTGTTGGGATGCGAAGTACTCGTACATGTTCTGGCGCCCGGTTACTGCCATCCGTGCTGGCGACACCGATGGCAACCCCGAGACCGAACCAGATCCCGCGTGGGCACCCTTCATTGTCACGCCGTCCCACCCCGAATATCCCGCGGCTCACACCACGGTCGGCGCGAGCGTGCTGGGGTTCTACACGGTGTGGTTCGGCACCGATCAATTCCCGCTGGCGTTCAAGGGCAATGGCGGCGCGGTTCGTTACTACACCAACGTCAGGGAGATCCATGCGGAGGAAGGCAACGCGCGCGTGTGGGGCGGGATGCACTGGCGCAACAGCACCGAGGTGGGGACCGATGTCGGCAGCAGGGTCGGCAAGTACACCGCGACGCATCTGCTCAAGCCGCTCGATGACTGATCGATCATCTGTGACGACTGCGGATCGAAAAGAACTTCATCATGCAAAGCTCGTCTACGTCATTCGCCTCGATTGCGTTCCTTCCGGTCAGGTCGCTACAACGCCCGGCGACGGAACGCGCGGATGGCGTAGAGCAGCGTCAGGACGGTGAACCCCACCGCCCACCACACCATCAGCAGCGACGGCACCGAGGCGCCGAGCGCCAGCATGCCCGTGCTGCGCAGAATCTCCGGCTGCATGTAATGAGCCGCCAGGCGCCACATGGAATCGGCCGGGCTGAGGAGACTCACGAGGATGCCGATGGTCCTCATCGAGGTGATACCGGCAAACCCGCCGATCTGCTCGACGAAGCCGCCGATGAACGCGACGCCATAAAAGCCGACGGCCGTAATCGCATTCGTCACGGTGCTGAACCGTGCGCCGCCGGCCACGGCAACCGTGAGCGAGAGCGTGATCTCCAGCATCAGCAGCGGCAGCGCGCGCGGCACGCCGGTTGGAGCCAGGCCGCCGACAACGCGGATCACGAGGAGAATGCCGGCAGACAGCAGCAGCAGATACGCGAGCGCCAGCAGAAGATGGCCGGCCCACTTGCCGAGCACGATCTGCGCGCGATCGATCGGCTTGGACGCGAGCGTCTGCACCACTCCTGAGTCAATCTCACCCGACAGCGTATCGACCGGCAGCAGGATCGCGAAGATCACCGAGAGGAAGTTCGCGGCCATGAAGCCGACGAGCATGATCGCCGTCAGCGTGCCTTGCCGCTCGACGAACGAGACGCTCCTGTCAGCCGCCATCTCCCGGTACGCGAACACGACCGCAACGGAAAACACCACGAGAAACGCCAGCGCGCACACGGCACCCGCGAGCACGATGCGCCGCCGCCGTGCCTCGACCAACGTGAGGTGGGCCACTGTAATCACATCGCGCATCTTCTAATCCGAGGGGCTTCGCCCCTCGGACTCCCCTGCACGCTCTCTCGCGCGCCGCTCCGCCGGCGCGCTCCGTTCGCGTGGCTCAATCGCTGCGCTCGTTCGCTTGGCATCAGTCGCTACCCGGGGGACTTCGTCCGCCGGAACCCCCTTACACCGGCGCTCGCGCGCCGCTCCGCCGGCGCGCTCCGTTCGCGTGGCTCACTTCCGCCTTCGCTGAAGCTATGGCGAGACCTCGCCGAAGCGCCTACGGCGCGGAGGCGGGCGCTGTGCTCGTTCGCCTGGCCTCAGTCGCTACCCGGGTCGCTCGTCGTCCCCCATCACGTCCAGGAAGACATCCTCGAGAGATTTGCGGCGGGGCTGAACCGCGTAAATCTGCACGCCCTGCTGCACCAGCCAGGAGACGATGGCTGGAACCACGGCATCGCTCTCGGTTCGCAATGCGATCACGTCCGGCCGAGGTTGCACGATGTTCGCTCCGAAGCGCGACAAGCCCTCAACGATCGCAGCCCCGACCGGACCAACCCGCAGCTCCAGGTCGAGCCCCTCGGCCGGAGCCGAAAGACGGCGTTCCTCGACGACGCGGCCGCGCTTGACGAACACGACGCGATCGCAGGTGGCTTCCACTTCGCCGAGCAGATGCGAATTGAGAAAGACCGTGACCCCGTCGGCGCGCAGCTCGGCGATGATGTCGCGCACCAGCAGCCGTCCCAATGGATCGAGGCCGGAGGTCGGCTCGTCCAGGAACACGAGTTGCGGGTCGTTCAGCAGCGCCTGTGCGAGCCCCACTCGCTGAAGCATGCCCTTGCTATAGCCGCGCAGCGGGCGATCCGCCGCGTCGGCGAGGTCCACGCGTGTCAGCAGCCGATCGACACGCGCATCCAGCGATACGCCTCGCAACCCGTAGAGGCGGCCGTGGAACCGCAGCAGTTCTGTCGCGGTGAGCGTCTCGTGAAAGCGGAAATGCTCGGGAAGAAAGCCAATGCGCGCGCGGGCTGCGCGGTCGCCGAGCGGAGCGCCCAGCACACGTCCCGTGCCAGACGTCGGCTCGACGAGCGCCAGCAACACTTTGATCGCGGTGGTTTTGCCGGCGCCGTTCGGCCCGAGGAACCCGAAGATCTCGCCCTCACCCACGTAGAGGGAGAGATCCGACACCGCGACGGTGGTACCGAACTGCTTGCGCAGTCCCTGGGTCTCGATAATCAACGCACTGAGGTCGCCATCGCCATGACTTCCGCGACGTGCTGAATGCTCACCAGCGCAAACACACGCTCGGGTGTCGACCACACGATGGTGCTGGTCGGCGACTGATTGCGGGGTTGATGTTGAATCAGCACGCCGCGATGCCCGCCGATGTCCACCTCTCGGAACGACGAGGCGTTTGGCGGGACCGGCACGACGAGCGTGGTGTGCCAGTCGATGGCCTGCGCGAACTGCTTCGCCTCCGCCGGCGGCAGTCCCAGGATGCGCAAGCCGATCTCGCCGAGCGCCTGAACGTCAATGCTGTTGGGCATTGTCAGTTGCGGCGTGCGCGCCTGAAACAATCGGCTCCGGCGCCCGTTCTGATGATCGTAGCGAATCATCACCACCGGCGGCACGCGGACGTTGACGACCTGGCCATCGAGCCCCACCGGCACCGTCAGGTCGTTGATGCCGAGCGCGTCCATCACCTGCTGCAGGCGTTGGCTGTTTGCGGTGACGCGCACCACGCGTTCGCCCATGACGGCGGTCTCAATGACCTGTGTGTTGTTCGGCAGCCACTGCGGCGTCGCGAGCGTCATGCCGGCGGCTGCCGCAGCGTCGGCGAAGGATGCGACGGTTACCGGGGCACCAGGATCCTGCACGACCTGGACGTGTTCGCC
>QHWR01000195.1:17971-19664 GCA_003223835.1 Acidobacteriota bacterium
CTACGTTGATCACGCGGAACAGCGAGACGAATTGCGCCACCGATGCGCGCACGCCGGGCACTGAGATCAGGACGGCAACCGCTACGACCGCAGCGGCGGCGACCAGCGCGCGGCGGGGCCAATCGCGGCGAGTCTCGGCCGCTGGTTCCTGTGCGCGCAGCCGCTCGCGCAACTGCGCCTTGAACAGGGGCGAGGGGTCGCTTCGCAATGCCTGGAGCCAGGCGTCGTTACTCATGTTGTCCGTGCTCATGTTTCCGCTGGTCATGTTTCCTCTCCTCACCAGCGACCGCGCAGCGTTTCGACCGCGCGGTGCAGAATTGTGCCGACGTTGCTCTCGCTGAGTCCCGTTGCGTGCGCGATGGCGCGGTTGGTCATGTCGGCGCCGTACTTCATCGCGATCAACTCGCGCTGACGCGGCTCGAGCGTCGCGAGCAACGCGGCGAGCCGTTGTGCCTCGGATTGGTGGACGGCCTGCTGCTCGGGCGTATGGTCCGGCGACGGCACGGCCGCCGCGAGATCGAGACGGTCGTAGCGCTGGCGCGCGCGCAGGTGGTCGATCGCGACATTGCGCGCGATCGTCAGCAGCCAGGTAGAGAAACCGGCAAGATCGCGGCGATAGCGATGGCGCGCCCGCCAGGCTTTCTCGAAGGTTCGGGCGGTGAGATCCTCGACGTCAGCCGTATGGCCGAGCCGATATCGGAAGAAGTTGAGCACGCGGGGCAGTTGCTCCACGTAGACCTGGTCCCAATCGGGTTCCGCCGCGATCCAGCTCGCCAGCCGCCTTGGCAACACCTGCACAAACGCCATTTGACGCTATATACGGCCGGGCGGCGGATGTATCACGAGGGATCGGGAGACGGGGGCCGGGAGGCCGGCGGCCGGCGCCCGCGCTACAGTCGACAGTCCCCCGCAGCTCGTCCCTCGTCGGCACCCTGCATCGACCCGATCTTTGGTCCGACGCAGGCGGCCTTATACTGGTCGTCTACCGAGTTCGACGTCACCGACGCGTGGAACGTGAATTTCTCCAGTCCCTTCTTCGTCGTCAGCGCCCTCTTCAAGAGCAACGAGTTCCCCGTGCGAGCGGTGCGGGCCGGCCCGTGATGTGATCATTCGATCGTATCAAATCATCGAAGGTTCAAATCTCCGCGATGGGGCGTGCCGCGTGCTCCGGCTGATCGTCCGCGCCAACGCGCGACATGACAAGGCGCCGCAAGTGATCTCCCGGGCACATTTGCTTCGATGAGCTGGATCACCTTCTCAGCAACCCAAAGCCCGGAGGTACCCGATGTCTACTGCAACCGCCCGCACCGTCTCCGATCCCCGCTGGATGCTCTGGACCGGCCGGCTCCTTTCCTTTGTCGTGGTCGCGCAGCTACTGAGCAGCGCTTGGTTCAGGGCTACCCACCACACCTACGCGGTCGCCGAAATTGTTGCGGCCTATGGCTATCCCGAATCGGCCATCGTCCTCATTGTCATTGCGGAATGCACCTTGGTGGTGCTCTACCTTATCCCGCACACGTCTGTCCTCGCCGCAATCCTGATGACCGGCTATCTCGGCGGCGCAGTGGCCACTCATTTACGGATCGGAGACACGGCGCGCGCGGCGCTTCCGTTGGTCGTGGGAATTCTCGCCTGGGGCGGCCTGTACTTGCGGGACAGCTGCCTCCGCCAACTTGTTCCCTTCCGCGAGTCG
>QHWR01000196.1 GCA_003223835.1 Acidobacteriota bacterium
TCAGACGTTCGGCAAGCTCAGCGGGGGTCGTGAGAAGTTGCGGATTCGCGTAGCCCTTCATGGCTTGATCTTATCCGCCATCCGTCATCCGTCATCCGTCATCCATCATCCATTCATCCATCATCCGTTCAGAACACCCGCATCCGCACGCCGGTGACGGCGTGGTCCGCGCCTTTCTCGAGAATGAGCTGGGCGCGCTCGCGCGTGGGCTGAATGTTCTGGCGCAGGTTCACCTCGTTGATCGTCACCCAGATCCGCCGTGCGACGTCGCGCGCTTCGTCGAGCGTCAGCGAGGCATAGTGATGGAAGTACGACGCGGGATCCTGAAAGATCGTCTCGCGCAGGCGCAGGAACCGATCGACGTACCACGATTCGATGTCGGTTTCCTCGGCGTCGACGTAAATCGAGAAGTCGAAGAAATCGGACACGAACATCCGCCGCGTCGCCGTGGCGCTCCGGCGCGTTTGCAGCACGTTGAGCCCCTCGAGAATGATAACGTCCGGCTGCCGGACGACCTGGCGCTCGCCGGGCACGATGTCGTACCGCGTGTGCGAGTAGATCGGCGCCGCGACCTCCGGCACGCCCGCCTTCACGTCCGCGACGAACTGCACGAGCCGCCGCTGATCGTAGCTTTCCGGAAAGCCTTTTCGCTGCATCAGCCCGCGCGCGGCCAGCACCGCGTTGGGATACAGAAAACCATCGGTCGTCACGAGATCGACGCGCGGATGATTCGGCCATCGCGCCAGCAACGCCTGCAGCACGCGCGCCGTCGTGCTCTTGCCGACCGCGACGCTGCCCGCGATGCCGATGATGTAGGGCGGGTGCAATCCGCCGCGGCCGAGAAACGCGTCCGTCGCCGCATGGAGTCCCTGCGTCGCCGCGACGCGGAGGTTCAAGAGGCGCGACAGCGGCAGATACACGTCCACGACTTCGTCGAGCGAGACGCGCTCGTTGATCCCGTGGAGCGCGGCGAGGTCTGCTTCCGACAGCGTGAGCGGCGTCGCCGCACGGAGCGGCGCCCACTCCTCACGCGAGAAGCGCACGTAGCGCGAAAGCGCCGCGCCCGGCTGCGTTACTTCGCCAGCCATACGTAACACGCCACGAAAGGGACCGCGAACAGGCACACGAGCCAGTGCAGGTCGCGCGCGCGGCCGGCGGCCAGCTCGAGGATCGCGCAGGCGATGAACCCGAACGCGATGCCGTCGGTGATGCTGACGGCCAGAGGCACGATCACGATCGTCAGAAAGGCCGGAATCGACTCGGTCGCATCGTTCCAGGCGATTCGGGCAACGCCGCTCATCATCATGGTTCCCACGAGGACGAGCGCGGGCGCGACAACGGGATACAGGAGACGAAAAAGAAGTGGTTCGCGCGGCGGTGGAAGAGACGATCGAGCACGGGGACATAGTAGTTGGTGAATTGGTGAGTTGGTGAATTCCACCAATTCACCTTGACACCCATGTCCTTTACCCCACAAAGTATTGGTGTGGACGTCACCCGCGCGCTGGAGCAGATCGCCGAGATCCATCAGCAGATCGCCAAGGGCGAGGTGTACCGCGGCTATCGGCCGCTGCCCGTCGCGCTCTCGGGCCTCATCGGCATCGTCGCGGCGGCGCTCCAGCCGTCCCGGCTGGGCACGACCGATCCGCTCGGGTTCGTGATGTTCTGGAGCATCGTCGCGACGTGCGCCGCGTTGGTCGGGAGCAGCGAGATCCTGCACACCTACGTCGTCCACGATGAAGCGGGGAGCCGGCGGCGGACGAGAAAAGTCGTCGGCCAGTTGCTGCCCAGCCTCGTCGGCGGCGCGGCGATCACCGCGTGCTTCGTTCATCTGAGCGCCGCGCTCGTGCCGCTGCTGCCGGGCCTGTGGGCGATCTGCTTCGGCATCGGGATCTTTTCGTCGCGCCCGTACCTGCCGCGCGCGAGCGGATGGGTGGCGCTCTTCTATTACGCGGCGGGCGTCGCGCTGCTCTGGATCGCGCGCGGCGCCGAACCGCTCAGCGGGTGGTGGGTGGGCGGGACGTTCGGGATCGGTCAGACGTTCGCCGCCGTGGTGCTGTGGTGGGGCCGGGAGCGAGCATGACGAGACGAAGGAAGTCGCAGGAGAATGACGCGGGCCGCTTCGCGTACGAGGGGCTCGACCGCGTGCTCCACGAGAAGGCGCGGCTCGGGATCATGACGTCGCTCGTGACGCGTCCCGACGGCGTGCTGTTCACCGAATTGAAACGGCTGTGCGCGCTGACGGACGGCAACTTGAGCCGTCACCTCGACGTGCTGCAGGAAGCTGGACTCGTCGAGGCGTGGCGCGGATCGGACGGCGGCCGCCCGCAAACGCTGTATCGGCTGACGGCCGAAGGCCGCTCGCGCTTCGTCGCGTATCTCGAGCAGCTGGAGCAGGTCGTGCGCGATGCGCTGCCGAAGGCCGTCAAGCGACCCGACCGATCGACCGATCTGCCGCCCGGATGGCAGCCCGCGTAGCGGCTTCGCCGCGGCTTTAGGCTTTGGGCTCGCCCAAAGCCCAAAGCCCCCCCGCCTCCACCACGCTTCCTTCATCTTTCAGCTTAAGCAGGTGCGCGAGGACGCTCTCCGCCGCGGCGCCGCGGAGCGCGGGCGCGAGGTCTGCGTACACCTCGTCGACGATCTGATCCGGCGTCGTGCGGCCTGCCTCGAGCGCCGCGACGACCTGGCGCTCGCGCGCCGCGCGGTGCTCGAGATACTCGCGGAGCAGCCCCGACGGGTCTTCGACGATCGGGCCGTGGCCGGGCAGCAGACGCCGCGGCGCCAGGCCAAGGATTCGCTCGAGCGACGCCAGATACTCGCGCAGGTCGCCGCCGCGTCGCGCGGGGATGACGATCGTTCCGCCCGCGCGCGCGAGGTCGCCGCAGAACAGATCGCGCGACTCCTCATCGAAGAAGCACCAGTGGTCCGGCGCGTGTCCGGGTGTGTGGATCGCCCGCAGCGCGCCGTCGCCCGCGTCGATCGACCCGCCGTCGACGAACGGCTCGGATGCCGGGCGCACGCGCACGGACGGCCACCGTTCGCGAATCGCCGGAAGGCCGCCGACGTGATCGGGATGACCGTGGGTCACGAGGACGACGGCGAGCATGGTCCCGGCGAGCGCCGCCGCGATGTCGCGGATGTGCCGGGCCTCGCCGACCCCCGCATCGACCAGCACGGGCGTCCGGCCGCGGAGCAGCCAGGTGTTGTTGCCGGTCGGCCCGGTCCAGTCGGAGGCGTTGTGCGCCCGCAGCAACAGGGGCGACAATGAAGCCATGGTGCTGATCTTTGGCAAGGATACCTGCCCTTACACGCAAGCGGCACGCGACGACTACGCGAAGCGGAAAGTCGCGTTCGAGTACGTCAACGTGAAGAAGAACCCCGCGGATCTGGAGCGGATGCTGAAGTACAGCGGCGGCCGGCGCGAGGTTCCCGTCATCGTCGATGGACGCAAGGTCACGATCGGTTTCGCCGGCGGCACGTGAGGCGTGTGACGTCCCGCGTCGCGGGACAGTGCGCGCCGGGCCGGACCACTCGCCCTACCCGGCGTGACGCATGAGCAACTCGCGGATCCGATCGGGCACCGGGACCGGCCGTTCCTTTTCGTAGTCGTACATCACCTGCACCGTGCGCGCTTCCGCGACGGTCCGTCCTTCCTCGTCCGTGATCACGTACTCATACCGGAAGCTCGATCGCCGCACCTCGGCCACCGTCAGCTTGATGTCGAGCCGCTGGCCGTAGCGCACCGGTCGACGGAAGTCGCATTCGGCGTGAGCGAGGATCACGCCCGGAGCCTGTCGAGGGGCGAACCCCCACAATTCCCGCCAGTGCGCGAACCGCGTCTGCTCGAGATACGTGAAATAGACCGCATTGTTGGCGTGCCCCATCGGGTCGCAATCGCGGAAGCGGACTTCGAGCTGGTGAATGAATGGCGGCATGACACGTCAATGCTAAATGCCAAATGCTAAATGCCAAGAGAATCCTGGATGCCAGCCCGCAGCCGAATGGAGATTTCTTTTGGCATTTGGCATTTGACATTCGGCACTGATCAATGGCGGTAGAATCCCGGTCGTGGAAACCACCCTGGCCGGCGAAGCGTTTTCGACCGAGGAGCGTCGGCTTCTCGAGCCCCACTTCACCAATTTCGATTCGCACGTGTTCGCCCTGACGAACCTTCCCGAGACGGTCAAGGGCGCGCTGTTCGCGCGCTACTCGCGGTCGTCGAAGTCGCTGCGGCGTCTGTTCCTCGACGAATTCGCGGACAAGGTCCATCCGCAGGCGCCCGCGGCGGCCGGCGTCGGCGTCGAGCGCGCCGACAAGCTCTACGCGCGCGTGTTCAACGAGTACGGCGACGACTCGGTCGCGCAGCTCGGCGGCGCCCACCTCGCCTGCGAGTACGTGTCCAACGTCCTGACGAAAGTGCTCGAGTGGGGACGCCTGATGGCGTACCTCGAGCAGTCCACGCGCTACGTGCCCTACACGGACAAACTGCACGGCCACTGGCGGTACCACGTCCCGGCGGAACTTTCGCCCGACGGCACGCTGCGCGACCGGTACGAACGCGCGATGGACGCGGCGTTCGACACCTACGCGCGCCTGCTCGACCCCATGCAGGCGTACTTCGCGCGCCGGTATCCGAAAGCGCCGGGCGATTCCGACGGCGTCCATCGCTCCGCCACGCGCGCGAAGGCGCTCGACACGCTCCGCGGCATGCTGCCGGCGGCCACCCAGTCGAACGTCGGCATCTACGGAACGGGGCAGGCGTTCGAGGCGCTCCTGCTGCGCATGCGCGCGAACCCGCTCGCCGAAGTGCGGGCGTGCGCCGATCAGATGCTCGCCGAGCTGCGCAAGGTGATCCCGGCCTTTCTCGCCCGCGTCGATCAACCGGACCGCGGCGGACGGTGGAGCGAGTATCTGGCGCAGACGCGAGACCGGATCGACGCCGAGGCGGCACGCATCCTCGCCGGGGAGACGCCCGAGTCGCGCGCGGAGGTCACCCTCACCAGCTTCGATCCCGAGGGCGAAATCAAGATCGCCGCCGCGGCGCTGTACGCCTCGTCCGATCTCCCCGACGACCAACTGCTCCGCGTCGCGCGGCGGATGACCGCCGACGAGCGCGCGGCGGTGCTGCGCGCGTACGCCGGCGAGCGCGCGAACCGCCGTCACAGACCGGGACGCGCGTTCGAGCGGGCGACGTACCGGTTCGACGTCCTGACGGATTACGGCGCCTTCAGGGACCTTCAACGTCATCGGCTGCTCACGCTCGAGTGGCAGCCGCTCACGACACACCACGGGTACACGGAGCCGGACGCGATCCGCGACGCGGGGTTCGCCGCGGAGTGGGAGCGAGTGATGGACGCCTCAGCCGACCTGCACGCGGCGATCGTCGAGGCGGGGCTGACCGCGATCGCGCCGTACGCGGTCGCGATGGCGTACCGCGTCCGCTTCTATCTGGAAATGAACGCGCGTGAAGCGATGCACCTGATCGAGCTTCGCACGGCTCCGCAGGGGCATCCCTCGTACCGCCGCGTCTGCCAGGAGATGCATCGACTCATCGGCGAGCAGGCCGGTCACCGCGCCATCGCCGCCGCGATGCAGTTCGCGGATCACTCGGAGGTCGAGCTGGAGAGATTGAAGTCGGAGCGTGCGCTGGAGCGCCGGCGCGCGGACGCGAGTTCGCAGAGGAATCCCACCACAGAGGGCACAGAGGACATAGAGGAATCAAATGTGTCCTGAGTTACCGTCTCTGTGACCCCGGTGAGCTCTGTGGTGAGATCCTCTGTTCACTCTTCTCACTCTTCTCACTCTTCCGGCACGTCCCGCGCGTGCCAGTAGCGGCCGAATTCATCGAGGAACGTCAGCGTCTCGAGCGACTTCATCCGGTCGAGGAACAACACGCCGTCGAGATGGTCGGTCTCGTGCTGAATCACGCGCGCGGTGAAGTTCTTCGCGCGCAGCTCGACCTTCCGTCCCCGCCGGTCGAGCGCCTTCACGTGGATTTCCGTGGCGCGCGAGACCTTGCCGCGCAAATCCGGAATGCTCAGGCAGCCTTCCCAGTCCTCCGCGA
>QHWR01000197.1 GCA_003223835.1 Acidobacteriota bacterium
CTGTGGCTGGTCCCCTTGACGATCCCGCTGTTCGAGCCGTCGTCGACCCTGGATCCCCGGTCAACGGTCCTCGGTGCTCGGTCAACGGTACTAATCGTTCTCGCCGTGCTCTCCACCATCTGGACCGTCGTCGAATTCCGGCCGGCACGTGCCGAGAGCTATCTGGAACCAAGCGTGCTGGCCCGCTACGTCTGGTCCGCTCACCCCGCGTGGTGGAATCCGCCCGAAGAGATTTTCGCGGAGCGCGCGAGCCACCGCGAGCCGCCGGTCGTTCCCGCTGCCATTCCGGGATGTGCCAAGGCGCTCATTGTGGAAGGCCGCTGGCCGGCCGAGTGCGCGGCGCCCGCGGTTGTCGACGAACGGTGCGTCGCGCTGCGGTCGCGGTGTTATGCGAATCGCGCGGGCGCAGGGTACGAATACGTCAAACTCCGCGCCAGCCGGAGACGTTGAATTCAGCCGATGACCTCGAACAACTCGACTTCTCCCTGGCGTCCGCGGAGGGTCACGCTGCCGAGCGCGTTCGTGGTCACCGGCCCCGTCAGCTTGTCCTTCGTGGCGCGCGAGATGACGATCTGATCCGGTGCCGCGACCGACGACTCGATCCGCGACGCGGTGTTGACGACGTCGCCGAGGACGGTGAATTCGCGCCGGCGCGGCGACCCGATGTCGCCGGTCAGCGCGCGGCCGCTGTTGATCGCGATGCGCATGCGCAGCGGCCTCGCCGTCTGCGTGGCGTTCATGTCGGCGAGGGCGCGACGCATCGCGAGCGCGGTCTGCACGGCCCGGTCCGCGTGGTCGGGCTGAGGGAACGGCGCGCCGAACACGGCGAGGATCGCATCGCCGATGAACTTGTCGAGCGTGCCCTCCTTCTCGAAGATCTCGTCGGCCATCCGTGTGAAGAACCCGTTCAGGAGCTGCGCGACCTCGTAGGGCTCCATCCCCTCGCACAACGCCGTGAAGGCGACGAGGTCGCAGAACATCACCGTCACGTCGCGCTCCTGCGCGAGAAACGACGCGTCGCCGTTGGTGCCGCCGTGGAGGATCCGGTTGACGACGCCCGGCGAGTGGTAGCGCTGAAGACGCTCGCGCCGCTTGGTTTCCTGCAGAAGTTGATCGGCGGTGTGCGCCTGCGCGATCGCGACCGCCGCGTAGTTCGCGAGCGCGGTGAAGACGTCGAGATCGTCGGCGACGAATTTCTTCGAGCGCGGGTTGTCCGCGTACAGCACGCCGATGACCTCGCTGCGATCCCATAACGGCGCGCAGACGAACGACCGCACGTTCATCGCCTGGATGCTGCCGGCCGCGTCCAGCCGCGGATCGCAGAGGGCGTCGGCGGCGAGCATCGCGACGCGCTCGCGCATCACGTGGTTGACGACGGTCCGGCTGAGCCTCGGCTCCGGCGGGGCGGATCCATCGCGGTTCCGGAGGACGCGCGCGCTCAGCGCCTGATCGGTCGCGTCGCGCAGCAGCAGGAACGCGCGTTCCGCGGGCACGACGTCGAAGACGAGGTCGATGACCCGCGTGAGCATCTGCGGCAGCGGCTGACCCGTCACGAGCGTGTTGCTGATTTCGCTCAACAGCCGCAGCAGGCGCGCGTGACGGCGGTCATGCCCGGAGCGACGCTCACGTCCCGTCCACGGCAGCGAGAGCTTCCGCCGATCGCCGCCCTTGCGCCGGTCGAGCGCCGGCCACGCCGTCGCGGCCACGCGCGGTTCGGCCGCGGGCGACGGCGGGTTTGCGGCCGAGTCAATGCGCCGAACGATCGTGCCCGAGTCCTCGAGCAGTTGATGTTCTTCCGACAGAATTTCCGCGGCATCGACCTGCTGCTCGACGTTGATCGTCGCCTTGCCGCATTGGAACGTGTCGCCGGCTTTGAGGAGGGCCTCCGCCGAGAGCCGCTCGCCGTTCAAGTGCGTGCCGTAGCGGCTGCCCGCGTCCACGAGGACGCAGCGGCCGCCCGCGAGGTGTACCCGCGCATGCTGGCGCGACACGCTCGGAATGTTGATGACGATGTCGCAGGACGGCGCGCGGCCGATGACCGTCTCGCCGTCGCGAAGCGTGACCCGCCGCGGGATCCCCGCTACATCGGTAAAGCTGAGGCTGAACAGAGGCGTCAGTCCTTGAGCGCGCGCACGACCTTGAGCCCGGTTCGCCGCTCGAGCGCCGCCACAATCTGCTCGAGCACGGACGAGTCCGGACGGAACGGCACGAACTCGTTCTTCGTCCGAACGATCACCCAATCGTGGTCCGGCTTGAAGAACGCGAGTCTGCGGTCATCCGCCTTCGCCAACGGAACGGCGACGCCGCTGGGCGTCACCCACCGCGGCTCGCGCGAGTGCGAGGCGAACAGGCCAATCACGGAGTCGTAACGCAGCGACTTGATCGCTTTGCCGCTCTCCGTCACTTCCACCGCGGTCGGCGTGAGACGCAGCCCCGCGTCGCGTTCGTGTCCCTTGCCGCCGTCGATCAGAAACAACCGGATTGAGGGGAAGACGAGCGGCGCGGCTGCGACCGGCAGCGGCGCGTCGGGCTGCGCGCCGTCCACGTGCGCGGGCGCCTCCGGTTTGCTCGGCGTCACGTCCGGCGATCTCGCCGGCGCCTTCGCGTCGCCGGGTTCCGCAGAAACGCCCGGGCGCGTGGTCACCGGCGCCGGATTCGCCGGGAGCGCGGGCATGCGCGCCTGCGGCCCGGCCGCTTTCGTTGGCGGGGGAGTCGGGAACGCGGCGGACGGATCGACGACCGGTGGCGCCGGCGTCGACGTGGCGGGAGCGGCGCTCGCGGGTCCGCGCCGGACGACGGCCAGCGTCACGCCCGCGAGCCCCATCACGACGAGCAGAACCAGCGCGATGCCGGCTGCGAGGTACGACGTGCGCAGGACGACGGTCCGCTCCGTCGATCGCCGCGCGGCGGTCGGCGCGGGAGTGACGGGCGGCGCCGGCGTCGCGAGCGGCGTCCGCATCGAGTTCGGCGGCAGCGTGACGCTCAGGTCGCTCACGCCGGGAATCATCGCCGTCATCGTCTGGTCGGTTGACGTGCCGGGCGACATCGCGCGTACGAGCGCGCCGCGGAAATCGTCCGCGGTCTGGAACCGCTGTTCCGGCGGCTTGGCGAGCGAGCGGTCCAGCAGCTCCTCGCACCACAGCGGCAACTCGGCCCGGAATCGACGCAGCGGCGTCGGCGGATCCTTGAGCTGCTTCTGCACCATGGCGATCGGCGTCTCGGCCTTGAATGGCAGCGTCCCGGTCAGCAGACGATACAGCACGACGCCCATCGAATAGAGATCCGCGCGTCCGTCCACTTCGCCGCCGAGCACCTGCTCGGGCGCCATGTACGCCGGCGTGCCCATCATGTAGCCGTCGCTCGTCAGGTGCTCCGTTCCGATGACGCGCGCGATCCCGAAGTCCATGACCTTGACGATGCCGCCTTCGGTCAGCATCAGGTTGGCGGGCTTGAGATCGCGGTGGACGATCCCCGCACGATGCGCGTGCCCGAGCGCGTCGAGCACCTGCGAGCAGAGATACGCGGCGCGCTCGATCGGCATCGGACCGATCCGCGCGGACAACGCGTCGAACGTCTCGCCGCGCAGGAACTCCATCACCATCAACAGCTCGTCGTCGTGCTGGCACAGCTCGTAGATGGTCGCAATGTTCGGATGGTTGAGACGCGCGAGCGTGACGGCTTCGGCGCGGAACCGCTTGAGGACTTCCGTCTCGGCGAGATCGGGATTGAGGACCTTGATCGCGACGTCGCGATCGAGCGTGGCGTCCACGCCTTTGTAGACGGTCCCCATGCCGCCGCGGCCGAGCCGCGCGACGATCCGGTACTTGCCGATCGTCTGCCCAATCATTGGCGGAAGAAAAGGAGCGTCAGTCTAGCACTAACCCAGCCGGAACCCGTGCTTCAGCGGATCCGCGTCGTCGATGACGAAGCTGTGCTCCCCCGTGATGTGCGCTTCCCCCTCGATTTCCGGTACGATCGCGGGGAAATCGCCGGCGGTCGCGGTCCCGGCGACACGTCCCCGAAACCGGGTACCGATGATGCTGTCGTAAACGAACGTGGGCCCGTCGCCGAACAGGCCCATCGCCGACAGGACGGCCATGACCGCACACATCCCGGTGCCGCACGGCGATCGGTCTACTTCGGCGTCGGCGAAGATCGTCACGTTGCGGAGATCCGCACCTTCAGCTGACGGCGGGGCGGTGAAGATCGTTCCGTAAACACCTGTCAACCTGGGCTCGACCGGGTGCGCGACGGTGATCGCCGCCTCGACCGCGCGTTTGATCTCCATACCGACACGGCGCAGATCCGCCAGGCGCGCGGCGTCCACCGGAATGCCTGCCGCCTCGCTGTCGACGATCGCGTAGAACGCGCCGCCGAAGGCGACGTCAACGCGCACGTCGCGTCCGCCCGCTCGAACGGGCAGCGCCGCGTGCAGCACGAACGACGGCACGTTCCTGAAGCGGACCTGCGTGACGCGCCCTCCGGTCATGCGCGCGGCCGCCTCGATGGGGCCCGCGGGTGAATCGAGCACGATCGTTTCCCGCGCGCTGGCGATCAACCCGCGCTCGAGCGCGATGGTGACGACAGCGATCACGCCGTGGCCGCACATCGTGCTGTAGCCTTCGTTGTGCATGAAGAGCACGCCGGCGTCGGAGCCCTCGCGCTCCGGCTCCGTGAGCAGCGCGCCGTACATGTCGGCGTGTCCGCGCGGCTCCAGCATCAGGGCGCGCCGCAGATGGTCGGCGTGCTTCCGGACCCACTCGCGCCGCTCCAGCATCGACCGTCCCTTCACGGTCGGAAAGCCGTCGACAATCAGCCGCAGCGGCTCTCCCGCGGTGTGCGCATCGATGGTCCGGATGATCATGCGGTAGTAGGCTACATTAAAGCAGTCGGTTCGATTTGTTTGTCTATGCCACTCCTGTTATCCGAGAATGACGTCCGCGCCGTGCTGTCGATGGACGACCTGATCGCGTCGATGGAGACGGCGCTCGCGCGGTTCTCGGCGGGCGCCGTCCAGCAGCCGCTCCGTACGGTCCTGACCGTCGGGGACGGGCACGCGTTCTACGCCGTGATGCCGGCGTTCATGCGTGAGCCGGCGGCGCTCGGAACGAAACTGGTGACCGTATTCGGATCGAACGCCGAGCGCGGGCTGCCGACGCACCTGGCGACGATCGTGCTCCTCGACGCGCAGACCGGCGCGCTTCAGGCGATCCTCGACGGCCGTTACATCACCGAGGCGCGGACCGCGGCGGTATCCGCGGTGTCGGCGAAACACCTCGCGCGGCGCGGCGCGCGCACGCTCGCGATCTTTGGTTCGGGAGTCCAGGCGCGCAGTCATCTCGAAGCGCTCACGCGCGTCCGCGACTTCGCGGAGATCCGGATCTGGAGCCGCGACCCTCAGCACGCCGCGAGCTTCGCCCGCGAGATGCAGCCGCGCTGCCCCGTGCCGCTCTCGCCGGTTGGATCGCCGGAGCAGGCGGCGCGATCGGCTGACGTCATCGCGCTCGTGACGGCGGCGCGCGACCCGGTGCTGCGGTCGGAGTGGGTGTCGGACGGCGCGCACATCTGCGCGGTCGGCGCCTGCCGGCCCGATCAGCGGGAGATGGATACCGCGCTCGTCGCGCGGGCGCGTCTGTTCGTCGATTCGCGCACCGGCGCGCTCGCCGAGGCGGGCGACATCGTCATTCCGATGAAGGAGCGCGCGTTCGACGCCGCGCACATCGCCGGAGAGCTCGGAGAGATGGTCGGAGGACGCGTGCAGGGGCGCGCGAGCGACCGGGACGTCACGATCTTCAAGTCGCTGGGAATGGCCGTCGAGGATGTGGCGGCCGCGCGCCTCGCCTGGGAGCGGGCATCGGAGCGCGGCCTTGGCCGTGGATTCGTACTCTGAAGACGCGGCGCGTCTAGAGACGGGTCTTCCCCTTCTTCTTCCGTTCCGCCCAGCGCTTCTTCAGCAACTCCGAAATGCGTTTGCGAGCCGCTCGAGACATGCGCCGCCGCCGACGCCGTCGTCCGGGCTTGGCGCCCCCCGTTTCTTGTGATTCGGCCGCGGGCGCGCCGCGGACGCTTCCACGTCCCAGGCGGGCACGCAGTCGCGCCGCCTCCGTTGTCAAAGCTCCCAGGCGTTGACGCGTTTGCACGATCTCGCGCTCGAGGCCTCCGAGCGCCCAGCCAATGAACTCGGCCGATCTAATCAGTACGTCCTGCGGAGTCTTCCGGGGTCGACCACGCGGCATGCAATCCTCCTGTATAGACGATTTGTGGGGACCAGCTACCGGCTTCTTCCAGGCTAGCAGCGTTGACCGGCTATCATAGTCCGATGACGCTGCGGCAACCAACCGGCCGCGTAATCGCCGCGGCGCTCGCGGCGTTTCTCCTATCGTGTCTATCTACGCGGATAGAAGCGCAATCGACCATAGAGCAACTCCAGCGCGCGGCGGACCTCGCGCCGGAGAATACGGCGGCGCACCGCGCGCTCGCGTCGACGTTGTGGCTGAATCTCCTGTTCCGCCGCGGCGCCGTCACCGTCGATCATTATCTAGGTTCGTTCACGCGCAGCAGCGTCGAAGTGCCGCCCCCGCCGCCCGCCGTCGACGCGGAATTCCGCAAGGAGGTCGCAAGAGCGATTGAGCTCGCGGAGAAGCGCATCAGCGCCGCGCCGAAGGATCCGCAGGCGCATTACGATCTCGGCGCCGCCGTCGGCCTGGAAGCGAGCTACATCGCCAGCGTGGAAGGAAAGCTGCTCGCGGGCTTCCGCGCCGCGCGGCGCAGCTACGACGAACAGGAAACGGCGCTCGATCTCGATTCGCGGCGAAAAGATGCGGGGCTGGTCGTCGGGACCTATCGCTACATCGTGTCGACGTTGTCGCTGCCGATGCGCCTCGTGGCCTACGTTGCCGGTTTCGGCGGCGGCAAGGAGCGCGGCATCCAGATGCTCGAAGAGGCGGCGGCTTATCCGGGTGACTCGCGAACCGATGCGCTGTTCGCTCTCGTATTGGTGTACAACCGCGAGCGCCGCTACGACGATGCCCTGCGCGTGCTGGACCAGTTGAAGCGCCGGTATCCGCGAAACCGTCTGCTCCTGCTCGAGGCCGGCTCGACGGCGCTGCGCGCCGGCCGCGCGGGCCCAGCCGACGCGCTGCTGTCGGACGGGCTGACGATGTACGCGCGCGATAACCGGCCGAAGGTGCCGGGCGAAGCCGCGCTGTGGCGCTACAAACGCGGCGCGGCCCGCGTCGCCCTCGGACGCCGCGACGAGGCGCGGGCGGACCTGAACGCGGCGCTCGCGCCGGACGCCGCGCGGTGGGTACAGGGACGCGCGCGCGTCGAGCTGGCGAAGCTGGCGATCGGACGCGGCGATCGCGATGGCGCGATCCGCGAATCGCGCGCCGCGATCGACCTGTGCGGACAGGCGCACGATCCCGTATGCCTCGATGAAGCGAAAAAGGTAGTCAGATGACGAAAGTCAAGACGTGGGTCTGGGTGGTGCTCGGCGTCGTCACGCTCGGCATCCTCGGCGTCATCGCGGTGGCCGCCGCGGGCATCTGGTTTTTCCGGACACATATCGACTCCCGCACCGCGACGGTGGCGACCGCGTCAACCGAATTCGAGCACATCCGCCGGCAGTTCCCCAACCAGAAGCCGCTGATCGAGCTGGACGAGCACGACCACTTCCTTCGCGCCAATACCGATCGGCCCGCAGGCACCGTGCGGCCTGAATCGCTGAACGTCCTCGCGTTCGATCCCGACGACGGCCGCGTGGTGCGGGTGACGATCCCGTTCTGGCTGCTGCGTCTCAAGATGCGCGGCACGCGAATCGACGTCGGCAACGATCGGCTCGACCTCGAAGATCTCAAGCTCACCGTCGAGGACCTCGAGCGTTACGGCCCGACCCTGATCGTGGACCACGCCGGCCGCCACGGCGAGCGTGTCCTCGTCTGGTCGCAGTAGCTGTCCACGGCAGAGACCCGTCCGTTTCCACCCCGCCAATTCCGGGCTGTTTTTCGCGGTTCGCATCGGACCTTTTCTTGCTCTCTCCGGGGCAATCGTCGGAAGCAGGAGTCCGGCGGCACCGGCGTATGTCCGGCTGCAGCCGGACATTACGGCGGATCACACCGCCTCATCGAGGTCTCGACCACCATGCTGCGCCATACAACGTTCACGATATCGGCCGGAGTGCTCTCGCTGTTCGCGCTCGCGACGCCCGCGCACGCGCAGTTCGACGGCTGGATGCGCAACCGTCCCGCGTACGACCAGGACTATCGCAGCTCGTACTACGACGCTCGACGCGTCGCGTACGACAATGGTTTCCGTCAAGGACAGAAGCAGGGCGCGGAAGCCGCGCGCGACGGCCGCGCGTTCGATCCGCAGCGCGAGAAGGCGTTCCGCAAGGCCGACGACGGCTACAACCGCAGCTACGGCGACAAGGACCGGTATCGCGAGACGTTCCGCTCCGGCTTCGCGGACGGCTACCGTCAGTCGTACGACAACTACTCGTCGCGCTACGGCTACGGCCGGAACGTCCCGCGCCGCGACGAGGGCGGGCGGTATCCCGGAACGTACGGAGACCGCGGTTACGGAGGCTACGGCGGCGGCGGGTCCGGTAACTACGGGTACGGCGGCTACGGGAGCTACGGCAACGTCGCGTTCCAGAATGGCGTGAACGACGGGTACGAAAAGGGCCGAGAGGACGCGCGCGACGGGAAGGCTCCAGACCCGGTGCGGCAGAAGTGGTATCGCAGCGGCGATCGTCACTACGACAGCCGCTACGGATCGAAGGACGCGTACAAGAACGAATATCGCACGGGATTCCAGGACGGATACCGGCGCGGGTATAACGAAGCGCGCCGGTCCTGGTAGGGCGCCGTCTACCTCAACCGCAGGAACTTCTTCATCCGCGTCAACAGGTTCGTCGTTTCGACCGTCACCGTGCCAGCGGTGACGGTCTTCGCATTTTCCAGCTCGACGCGGCGTGTCGCGGCGGCCACCGCAATCTGTTCGACGGCGGCTGCGTGCGTCTCGGCGAGGCGGCGGAACAGCTCGGCCCCGAGCTCCACGACGACGACGTCGCCGCGCGCGATCACGGTCGCGGATCGCGGGTCTCCCGTCAGCAGCGACATCTCGCCGAAGTAGCCGCCTGCTTCAATCTTCGCCACCTCGACGCGGTTCGGCTCGAGGACGACGCTGACGGCGCCCGAACAGATCACGAACATCGACTGCCCGGGGTCGCCCTGTTTGACGATCGTCTCGCCATCGCCGTAGACCGTCGTCGCCGTCGAGACGGCGACCTCGTGGCGCATCTCCCGCGGAAGACCCGCGAAGAGATCCACGCGTTCGAGCAGCCGCTCCTGGGTCTGGACGCGCTTGTCTTCGTCGGGCTCGGGCCAGGGGCGTGAGTACTCGACCTGAATGGGCCACGGGATTTCGATGCCGTGACGCTGGAACGAGTAATAGATCGCCGTCCGCACATCGTCGCGCGCCGCTTCGTCCTTCTCGTAATCGGTCACCCAGAACCACGCGCGATAGGTGATCGCGGAATTGTCGAACGCCTTCACGTGGACCTCGGGCGCGGGCGCCGCGAGCACCACCGACGAATGCCGCATCGCTTCCATGACGGCGGCTTTCACCTGATTCGGCGCCGTCTGATACGCGGCCCCGACCTCGACCTCGAGCCGCGTGGGCAGCGCGGGCTCCGAGTAGTTGGTGATCGCTTCTTTCGAGACGAGGTTGTTCGGCAGGACGACGAAATTGCCGGTCTTCGTCCGGAGCTTCGTCGCGCGCCACGTGACCTCGGCCACACGGCCCTCGAACTCGCCGACGCGGATCCAATGGCCGACGTGGAACGGCTTCTCGCTCTGGATCGCCAGGCCCGCGAACGCGTTCCCCAGCGTATCCTGCAGCGCAAAGCCGATCACGACCGCGCTGACGGCGGACGTCGTCACGAACTGCTCGCTGAGAAACGTCGCGGTCAGGACCGTCAGGCCGATGACGAGTGCGTCCTGCACGATCGTGGGAAAGCGATCCGGGACGCGATCCACGCGGAGCGGATTGACGAGCGCGAAGACCAGCGCGTTGATGATGGCGGCCGCGAACGAGAGCTTCGCGAGCGCGAGGAGCTGCTGCTCCGTCGCCGGCGCGATCGCCGGCCGCAGGGCGAGGACGAGCAGAACCCCGACGTAGACGACGAATAGAAAGACCGAGAGGCGCAGCTTGCGCCGGACGAGCCGGTTGACCGTGAGGCTCATGATCCCGAGCGTCACGACGAGCGCCGCGACGCCCAGGATCAGGTGGGCCGATTGCGGGACCATCTATTACCCGGTGATGCCCTTCTTGAACGCCTCGATCTCGGCCTGCGTCAGCTTCACCGCGACGATGCTCTTGTTGTCGCCGCCTTTGCCGTTGTTGTCGTTGCCGATGGCGCGTCCGCCGGCCGACGCGGTCGTCTGCGACGACTGCGCCTGGCTGCCGCCGGAGAGATTGATCTTGCCGAGAAGGCCCCCCTTCTTCTTCGGCTTGTCGGCGGAGTCGTCCGCTTTCTCCTTGTCCTTGTCCTTGTCCTTGCCGTCACTTTTCGCGGACGAGCCTTCGGTGAGCGCTTTGGTGCCGGCGACGCTCGCGGTCGCGATCTCGCTCGCCGGTTTCGCGTCCCAGGTGATGTGCTCCTTGTAGCGCGCCGGCACCGTCGCCGTCGCGGTGAGCTTCTGCTCCTTGATCGTCTTCGCGATGCCGTCGAGGCGCGCCTGCATATCCGGATGCGACGCGAACAACCCGTTTGATGTCGTCGCGCCCTTGTTGCGGTCCTCGAGGTGCTTCAGGACGTCGTTGAGCGCGGCGGCGGAGTAGCCGACCTTGTTCGCGAGCTGGATGCCGATTCTGTCCGCTTCCATCTCGTCGTTCCGGTCGAATTTGTTCTCGATGAGATTGTCGTACGCCGCTTGAGCCAGCCTGGCGATCACGTCCGCGGTCAGCGAGCCGCCGCCGGCCTGATCGGCGACGAAGCTAACCTGCTTGGATTTCTGAATCGCCTTGGCCGTGTGTTTCTCGGTGATATGCGTAATCTCGTGGCCGAGGACGTCCGCGAGCTCCGCTTCGTTCTTCACGAGGCCGA
>QHWR01000198.1:0-2416 GCA_003223835.1 Acidobacteriota bacterium
CATTCCGATCGGCACCTACAGCGTGAGATTCGAGTTGAACGGCTTCAAGAAGCTGGTGCGCACCGACGTGGTGATCACCGCCGGCTTCAACGCGGAAATCAACGCGAAGCTCGAGCTGTCCACCGTCCAGGAAACCGTCACCGTGTCCGGCGAGAGCCCGGTCGTCGACACGCGGTCAACGCAGGTTGGCGGCACGTTCAACCTGAAGCAGATGCAGGAGATTCCGACGGCGCGGGACCCGTGGGAAATCATCCAGCAGACGCCCGGCATGTCGATGACGTCGGAAAACGTCGGCGGCAACGGCTCCGGCCAGCAGCCCGGCTTCAACGTCCATGGAACCAACACGAACATGTGGACGATGGACGGCGCCACGATCACCGACACATCGTCGAACTCGTCGCCGATGTATTACGACTTCGACTCGTTCGCCGAGATGACGATCAACACCGGCGCCGGCGATGCGTCGCAGCAGACCGCCGGCATCACGGTGAACATCATCACGAAGAGCGGCGGCAACACGTTCAGGGGCGGCGGCCGCTTCTACGACACGAACAAGAAATTCGAGGCGAACAACGTGACGACCGCGCTCCGCGCGCAGGGGGCCGGCGCGGGCAACCCGATCCTCGACATCAAGGATTACGGCGCCGAGTTCGGCGGCCCGATCCTCCGCAACAAGGCGTGGTTCTACGTCGCCCAGGCGCGCAACGACATCCGCGTCGGCGTGCTCGGTTTCCTGCTCGATCCCGCAGGCGACCCGAACGATCGCAACAACCTGCGGCCCGACAAGACGCTGCTGGACAACACGAATTTCAAGGCGCAGTACCAGTGGTCCGGCGGCCACAAGTCCACGTTTCAGTTCGCCTACGACAACAAGCAGCGCGGCTCGCGCGGCGCCGACACCTTCCATCCGATCGAGACGACGTACAAGCAGACGGGCCCTGTACCGCTCTATCGCGGGGAGCACCAGTGGGTCGTCAGCAACCGGTTGTCGCTCGACGGACAGTTCACGTACCTGCGGGGCGGATTCCTGCTGGACTTCCAGGATCCCTCGCTTGCCGACGTCCAGGAACTGTTCTACGTCGATGCGGGCGATCACCATCGCACCGCCGCCGGCGGGAACTATCAGACGTGGCGCCCGCAATGGGAAGGCCGCGCGGACGCGAACTATTACCTCCCGCAGGTGCTGCACGGCGAGCACTCGATGAAATTCGGGTTCCGCTACCGGACGACGCCGATTGAATCGATCAGCATCATCGGCGGCGGCGCCATCGCCCGCATTCGCAGCGCGGCGAACCAGGGCACGTGCACGGTCCAGGGCGTCGTCTACACCCGGTCGTGCAACGAAGCGGACATCGTCCGGAACTCGGACTTCAACGTGCAGCGGTGGGACAACGACGTGTACTTCAACGACACGTACAAGATCGACCGGCTCAGCGCGAACATCGGGGTGCGGCTCGACAACTATCGCGACAAAGCGCTGACGGCGCAAGCCCCCGCGAACGCGATGCTGCCGGCGCAGCTGCCGAACCTGCAGTTCCAGGGCGCCGATTCGCACGTGCGCTGGCACAACTTCCAGCCGCGGCTCGGCCTCAACTACGACATCTTCGGAAACGGCAAGACCGTCCTGCACGGCAACGCCGCGCGCTATTACGGAATCACGATGAACACCGCCGGCACATCGCAGCCGACGGGGTCGCCGACGACGCTGCGCTATCGCTGGGTCGACGTGAACGGCGACCTGTTCGTGCAGCTGAACGAGCTGGATTTCGCCGGCGGGCTCATCAACACGCCCGCGAACTACGATCCGGCGAACCCCTCGTCGCCGGTCACGCCGAATACCGTCGATCCGAATCTGAAGAACACGAGGACGACGGAGTTCACGATCGGGGTCGACCACGAGCTGAGGCGGAACTTTGCGGTCGGCGCGACCTACATCCACCGCAAGTACGACGGGAACTCGGGGCTGTTCCGCGTCGGCGCCTCGTCGGACGAGTACTTCGCGCAGACGGTGACGCGCGCGTGCGGCAACGGCACCACGTGCGACCAGGCGTCGTATACGGCGACCTACTTCCAACGCAACGCGGCGCTGCCGGTCGCGCAGATTCGCCGCAATTCCGCGTCGTACACGACGTTCGACGGCCTCGAGCTGACCGCGCGCAAGCGGTACAGCCAGCACTGGATGTTCGCGGGCAACCTGTCGGTCAACGCGGGCAAACAGCACGCGCCGGTCGCCACGCGCGATTATCTCGACCCGACGAATCACGATCAGACGGAAGGCAAGACCGCCGATCGGATTACGCCGTGGAACGCGAAGGTCTCGGTGCTCTACGCGCTGCCTTGGCAGATCTCAGTGTCGGGACTGCTCGATACGAGGTCGGGCTTCGCGTACAACACGCAAATCCGATCGCCCACGCGG